>DAOQKI010000080.1:0-17535 GCA_035334485.1 Opitutaceae bacterium | reverse complement strand
CCATCGCCGCGAGCGTCAGGTCCAGCCAGCGCCGCCGCCCGGCGGGCGAGCCCCGGACCAGCAGGAGATCCTGCGAGGAAAACACCACGGTCGGGAATTTCCCGAGATGGTCCGCCAGCCGCGTCACGCGCGTCTGGTCACACCACAGCTCCTTGCCGTCTCGGCGGAGCTTGATCGTCACCTGCGTGGCCCCCTGCTGCTCGTGGTCCAGCTCCGCGCCGATGGCGCCGACGACCTGGCCATGCCCGATCAGGAGCTTGGGATCGGAGGCGCGGAACGAGCGGAGCGCGGTGAGGAAACCCGCCGCCTCGAGGAGGTTGGTCTTCCCCTGGCCGTTGCGCCCCACGAGGAACTGCTGGCGGCCGGCGAATTCGAGCGTGGCAAAGCCCACATTCCGAAAGTGCCGCAGCGTGATCTTCCTCAGGCGCATGAGTCGCCTCAGGAGGAAGGCCGGCCGCGCCGGAGTCAATGCGGCCGGGGAAAGACCAAGACGAACGCCGAACATCGAACGTCGAACGCCGGACGCCGAACGAGTGGTGACCGGAAGAACGCTCAACGGTCGACGTTCAACGCTCGACGCTCAAGTCGCCCGCCCACGCGCAGTGTCATGCAATGGGTGACACTCGCCGCTCAACCGCGAGCCCATCGACCCTACCCGACCTTGAGCGTTGAACGTCAAATGTTGAACGTTGAGCGTTCGCTCCCCTCCCCTTCGACGTCCGACGTCCGGCGTCCGGCGTTCGGCGTTCGGCGTTCGCCCGAATAAAGTCCCAGCCTTGTCCATCCACCGTCCTACCGCATTCCCTGCTTTCCCTCCGCCCATTCCTCCGCTACCTCCTCAGCCGACATGACCTTCGAAGCCTCGCTCGCCGAATCTCTCCGCACCCTGCAGGGCCTGAATGCGATCCGTCCCGCAATCGACCAGGCGGGCCGCCTGATCATCGAGACGCTGAAGCATGACAAGAAACTGCTGATCTGCGGGAATGGCGGCAGCGCGGCGGAGGCGGCGCACTTCTCGACCGAGCTGGTCGGCCGCTACCAGAAGAACCGGGCGTCGCTCCCGGCCATCGCGCTTTCCGCCGACGGCTCGCTGATCACCTGCCTGGGCAACGACTACGGCTACGACCAGGTGTTCGCGCGCCAGATCACCGGCCTCGCCCACCCGGGCGACCTGGTCGTGGTGCTCACCTCGAGCGGCAACTCGGCGAACATCATCGCCGCGCTGCACGAGGCCAAGAACCTCGGTCTGAGCAGCATCGCCTTCCTCGGTCGCGGCGGCGGCAAGGCCAAGGGCCTCGCGACCTGCGACCTGATCATGCCCGGCCACAGCGGCGCCGCCGCCCAGGAAGCGCACCTGTTCCTGATCCACCACTTCTGCGAACTGGTCGACGAGGCGTTTGCGTGACCCGCGGCGAGGCCGCGGGTGTAGCGAGTAGTTGGTAGATGGTAGTTGGCATGGCCAGATGCCATATCATCTGCCGCGCGCTTACTGCCTGCCGGCTACCAGCTACTGGATACTAGCTACCAGCTACTGGCCACCTTGGGTGGCCCACGCTTTTCCTTGCCGCCCGCCCTGCCGTCCGGTTCGCTGCGCGCCTCATGAGCACTCCCGCCCCTGCCGAACACGCCATCATCAAGACCTCCTACGGAGAGATGACCCTCGCCTTCTGGCCCGATGTCGCGCCGAAGACGGTCGAGAACTTCAAGAAGCTCGCGAACGAGAAGTTCTATGACGGCACCGCGTTTCACCGCATCATCAAGGGCTTCATGATCCAGGGCGGCTGCCCCAACACCCGCAAGGGCGAGTCCGGCATGCCCGGCACCGGCGGCCCCGGTCACCGCGTGAAGGCCGAGTTCAACGCCAAGCCGCACGTCCGCGGCGTGATCTCGATGGCGCGATCCTCCCATCCCGACTCCGCCGGCAGCCAGTTCTTCATCTGCCATGGTGACGCCCGCTTCCTCGACCGCCAGTACACCGCCTTCGGCGAGCTGGTGAAGGGCGACGACGTCCTCGAGCGCATCGCGAACGTCCCGACCTCCCACGGCGGCGGCGGGGAAAAGAGCACGCCCATCGACCGCATCGAGGTCGAGAGCATCCGCATCGTCGCCGCGTCCTGAGCGGCGGCGCCGGCCGCGAGCCTCACCCGATTGCCACCCGGCGACCTGGGTCGTCAGGTCGGCTTCTTGGCGGCCGTGATCTGGGACGCCAGACTGTCGGCCTCGGCCTGAAGTTTCTTCGAGAGGTGTTCGAGCGGGATGTCGGAGAGCAGGACCTCGGCGGCGTTCCAGTCCTTCCGCGCCATCGCCTCGCGGACCATCGTGAGCGTGGTCCAGGCCGCCAGCCCGCGCCGCACCTGCGTGACGCGCTCCCGCTCCTCGCGCCGCAGCGGCGCGCCGTTCAGCTGGGGCAGCAGTTTCTCCAGGTTCGGATAGTCGTCGGCCCCGGTGAATTTTTCCATCCAGTACAGGCCGTTGGCCGCCCGCAGCCGCGCCTTCAGCTTTTCCGTGTAGCGCATTGCGCGGCCTGAGTTGTCGAGCGCGCCGCCCCAGACCCGGTCGAGGCGTTTCTGCGCGTCCACGAAGCGCCGATTGAGGATCTCGTATGCGGCCTGGCCCGCCTCCAGCACGGCGTCGTCCGGGAAATACCGCCGGCCCTCCTGCAGGACCTGCCCGTCGTCGTCGTTGGCCGAGGTCACCGAGCCCATCAGTCCCGCCATCGCCTCGTAACCCTCATGAAACCCGGGACGCAGGCGCAGCATGGCCTTGATGCCGTCGACGCCCTTGCGGGCCGCCGCCGCGTCCGTGGCGTCGGCCGCCGCCTCGCAGCCAAACATGGCCTGCACGGCGGGATAGTTGGCCTCGAAGTGCGCTAGGTAGAACGTCGATCCCGCCCGCACCGCCTCCTGATAGTAGCGGACTTTCTCCGGCTCGTCGCCCCGCACCTTGGCAAACTCCGCCAGGGCCTCGAGGGTTGACGGGGACTTGGGCGCCAGCTGCTCCATCCGCTCGAAGTAAGGCGCCGCGGTCGCCGTGTCCCGGAACGCCAGCGCCAGATAGCCCAACGCGGTCTGGATCTCGGCGTCGGTAGCCGGCGCCACTTCCAGCCGCGCGGCGATCGGGGCAAGCGGCACCGGGATCGCCTCCATCCGGTAGCTGGCTGTTTTCACATAGCGCGTGAACCGCGCCTCGAGGTCGGCCAGACCCTGCGGGTAGAGCATTGCCTCGCAGGCAGCGACGTCGTCCGTGTGCTGGATCGCATCGACAAACCGGGCGAGCGCCGCGCGGTTGGCGCCGTTCTCGCCGAACAGCAGGAAATGCACGAAGGCCCATGCCTCGGCGTTGTAGTAACCCGTGTTGGACTGGTAGTCCTGCGACCGGGTGCTCGAACGCAGCAGGTGGATCAGGGGAATGCGGAGACCCTGTTCGAGGCTCCGGGCCGAACTCTCCTGCACGTGCCCGATCAGCATCTGGCCGTTCGTGAAGACGTGGTCGGCATACATCATCCGCAGGCCGGAATTCAGCCAGACCGGCAGCGCGCAACGGCTGGAGCGCGTCAGCCAGGCGCTCGCCTGCAGGAAGATCGCCGTCCGCGCGTTCTCCTCCTCGCCCTCCGGGCTCACCGCGCCCAGGAACCGGCCGTCACGACTGGTGAAGACGCTCGTCGCCTCGTTCAGCGAGCCCGCTTTCCCGAGGTCGCCGGCCACGCCCTTGAACGTGCGCGGGTTCTCGAACACGACCAGCAGCAGCGGGTCGAGCATCCGCGAGTCGGTCGGGACGATCGTCTGGAGGTGCAGTCGGAACGCCTCGAGCGCGACCGCCCAGTCGCGGGCCTCGCTGACCGAGTCATCGGTGTAGAGCGTGAAGTGCTCCGCGCTGATCCGGGTCCAGGTGGACTTGGCTGACAGCGGAACCAACAGGCAGCAGAACAAACCAAACCAGGCGAGAAGCCTCGGGGCGGGGTTCATGGCCGCGGACGCTAGGAACCACCGCAACGGTTGGCGACCCCAGACTAGCGGCACCAGCGGCCGCGGTCCCAAGTTCGGCCGCCTACTGTCGGTTCCCTAGATCAGCAAGTACCCGTTGGGCCTGTTCCCGGCGGGCGGCCGTCGGTGCGGTCTCCACCAACACGCCCAAGCGCTGCCTGACGTGGTCCCACTCGGCGCGTTTCGCGAGGACGGTCATTTCGGACCAACGGGCGGTCCACAACACGGTGGGCCGCTCTGCCGCCAGGCGGACCCGGATGGGCGCCGCCGTCGGATCTGACAGCAGGGCGTCGTAGCGTACCATCGCGGCGTCCACGCCCGAGGTCTGCGCCAGGTCGTCAACCTCTTCCAGCACGGCCGGCACGTATCCATCCTGCGCAACCCGTTCCAGCGCGGCGCGGAATTTCGACCCCAGGTCTTTTCGACCCAACAACGCCTCCAAGGTCTGCTGGCTCGCGCGATGACGGCCCAGGTGCGCCTCCACCAGGGCCAGACCCGAGAGAATGTCCGTGTCGTCGGGGTACAGCTGAGCTGCGGCCGCCAGGATCTTGAGGTCGAGCGGCTGGACCGCCGAGGCGGATCCCGCCAACTGGGCGAAGGACCGGACCGCGGTCCGGGGCCGGAGATCGGCGGCCATCGCCTGCCGGAGCTGGACCAGCGCCTTCCCCAGCGCCTCGCCACGCTGATCGGCGGTAAGTCGCGGGTCATCCCCCATCGCGATTTCACCCTCGGCCACCATCACCCTGAGCCAGGCCAAACTGGGCTTGAGTTGAATGGCGCGCTCGGCGTCCCCCACGGCCGAGGCGGCGTCGCCCGAGGCCAGCGCCGCCCGGCTGCGCACCGCCTCCAGGAACCAATCGGTTCGAGCCGCATCCGCGTCCGCGAGCAGCCGCCGGGTCGTGAAGTCCGGGGAGACGCAGCCGAGCAGCAGGGCCAGCATGTGCTCATAATCGACGCCCGTCACCCGCTCGACTTTGATCGCAGGCTCGGGCGGCAGCGGAAGGCCGCGGGGCAGCGCCCGCAGGCCGCCACCACCCACGTAACGGCGCAGCCGCTTACTCAACTCCGCCGGACTCGCGCCAAACGCCTGCTGGCAGGCCTCGGCCACCGTCAATCGTCCCGAGCTCGACAGCTCCACGTACCGCCGGATACTCTCGCCCAGGTTCTTCTGGGGAGTGGTGGTCAGGAGTCGAAGGATGATCGCACACGTGACCGGATAGGGCTGGACGGTATCCTTGAACTCGGGGCCGGGATGGAGCGGGTCGGCCAGCGACATCACGCTCTCCCACGGGGCGAAACTCGGATCGACTTCGAAGGACGGGGAGAAACCCACGGCATTGTAGCCACCGCTGGACGCGCTTGGTCCGCCGCCGACAACATTCGAGTGCGCCCACGAACTGCTGTCGTCGGACACGGCCGCGCCAATACACAGTTCGCCGTCGCTTTCGGTCACCGAGGCAAACTCCAGACTCGCGCCAACCGTCACCCACGTCGGGAACAGGCGCTCGTGACACGACAGGTACCACGACGCCACCTCGCCCGAGACTCCCACATATTCGTAACGCGGCACGCTGATGATCACGTCGCGGCCAAAGGCCCGCTCATGATAGGGCCGATAGAGGTCGCCTCTCTCTCCGGGCAGACGGGTGCGGTCGAGTTCGTCCGTGGCCGCGCCTCCCAGGTTGTGGAAGCGGCACCAGTCACCGACGCAGGCCTCCCAGATCGTCCGGTTGAAATCGTCGAAGGTACTACGTGCGCCGATGACGTAGATCTCGAGCGGGGTCAGCCGAACTTCGGCAACCGGGAAAAACTGCTGTAGCACGTGGATCACGTGAAGCTGGCGGCGCAGCACCGCCCGCGCCTGGTCGGGATCATCACCCCGCACGTACACCGTGACCGGGCCACTCCGTGCCCGCACCCAGGTCACCGGCCCGTCCGGTCTGGAGCCGGCCACCGCGGCTGGAACGAGGATCGTCAGAAGGGCGCAGCCAATAAATACCAGCTGATTCAAAGCTCTCCGCGGGAGGCGTGGACGAGATTCAGGCATCTGGCGCGCAGCTTGGGCCAATCCAACTCAGCCCCGCTTCTTCTCCGCGGCGACCCAGGCCTTGATGTCGTCCTCGAGGTAGCTGAGCGGGACGGCGCCGTGGCGCAGGACCTGGTCGTGGAAGCGGCGGACGTCGAACTTCGCCCCGAGCTCCTTCGTGGCGTAGGCGCGGAGTTCCTTGAGCTTCAACTCGCCAAGCTTGTACGCCAGCGCCTGGCCGGGCCACACGATGTAGCGGTCCACCTCGACCACGATGTCGTGCTCGGACTTGCCGGCGTTCTCCTTGAAGAACGCGATCGCCTGCTCGCGGGTCCAGCCCTTCGCGTGCATGCCCGTGTCCACCACCAGCCGCACGGCGCGCCACATCTCGTAGGTGAGCTGGCCGAACTTCATGTACGGGTCGGTGTACAGGCCGAGCTCGTCGCCCAGGCTCTCCGAGTACAGGCCCCACCCTTCCACGAACGCCGTGTAGCCGGCATTACGCCGGAACTCCGGCAGCTCGCCCATCTCCTGCGCCAGCGCGATCTGCAGGTGATGGCCCGGGACCGACTCGTGCAGCGTGAGCGACTCCATTTCCCATTTCGGCCGCGTGTCGAGGGCGTAAGTGTTGGCGTAGAAGTAACCCGGCCGGCCCGCGCCCGGCGCCCCAGGCATGTAGTAGGCCGTCGTCTGGGATTTCTCCGCGTAGGCCGGCACCGGGAGCACGCCGTAGGTCGTGCGCGGCAGCCGGCCGAAAAGGCGCATCAGGGCCGGGTCGATCCGCTTCGCGATGTCGCGGTAGCCGCGGAGCAGGTCGTCTGCGCTCGTGTAATAGAAGCGGGGATCGGTCCGCAGGAAGGTGAAGAACTCCGCCATCGAGCCCTTGAAGCCGGTCTGCGCCTTGACGCGCTCCATCTCGGCCCGGATCCGCTTCACCTCGGCCAGGCCCAGGTCGTGGATCTGCTGGACCGTCAGGTCCGTCGTGGTGTGCTCCTTCACGAGGTGCGCGTACCACGCCGCGCCATCCGGCAGCGCCGTCGCCGCGATGGTGGTGCGGGCCCCCGGCAGGTAGTGGTCGACGAGAAAGGCGTGCAGCCGCAGGAACGCGGGCCGGACCTTCTCCACGTAGGCCTTGGCCGCCTCCGCCCGCAGCCGCAGGCTGTCCTCGCCACCCACCGTCGGGGCCGGGTCGGCGAACGCCTCGAGCATCGGGCTCTGGAAAGGATCGTCGGGAATCTGGGCCAGCACCTGCGCCGGGACATCCCGCAGCGTGACCTGCGGCGCCGTGACCCCGCGCTTCAGGCCCTCGTTGAGCAACGCGATCACCTGGTCCACCTGCGGCCCCAGCGCGCGCAGGCGGGCCACCTGGTTTTCCAGTTCCGCCGCCGTCGCCCGCGGCATCATCCGCAGGATCACCGCCGCCTCCTGCTGGATGCCGGCCAACTGGTGCACGGCGATCAGCTCCGACGGGAACTTGGCCGCCTCCGCCGCCTCCTCGCCCTGGCGCTTGAACAGGTCGTAATTGGTCTGGTCCTCGACGCTGAGCTTCGACCGGTCGATCGTCGCCAGCACGGGCAGCGCGCGCGCCACCTGGCGCCGGCGCTCGGCCACCGCCGCCGCCGAGAGGTCCGTCCACTTCGTGTCGTACGCGGTCACGCCGTACTGCGTCGCTTCCTCAGGGGCGTCCGCGAGGTGGTAGTCCCAGTCCACCTTGAACAGCGCGTGCAACCGCTCCGCCTCGGGAGCCTTGCCCTGGCTGTCGCGGATCGCCTGGTAGCGGCTCTCGAACTCGTCGGCGCGGGCGGCCGGGCTCAACACGACGGCGGCCACGGCCGCCGTCACGATCAGGCGCAGGGGAAATCGCATGCCCCACGGTTTGGGTCCGGCCGCGGGTTGGCAAGTAAGCTTCGACGGACGGCCCCGCGCCCGGAATTGACTGGAAAACCGCCCCGGCCGGGTCCCGACTCGCCGCGGATGAAGTTGCTGCACCTCCAGGTCGCCTGCGCGGAGAACCGCGTGATCGGTCGCGACGGACATCTGCCGTGGCGGATCCCGGAGGATTACGCGTATTTCCAGGCCCAGACCGCCGGCCAGATTGTGATCCTCGGCCGGGTGTGCTTCGAGACCTGGTCGCGCGCCAACCTCGACGGCCGGCGGCCGATCGTGCTGACCCGCAACCAGGCGCTGGCCCGTGACGGCGTCCGCGTCGCCGCCTCCCTGACGGAGGCGCTGGCGGTGGCGGAATCCCTGCCCGGCGAGATCCATATCTGCGGCGGCGAACGCATCTATGCCGAGACCCTCGCGCTCGGTCGCCCGATGCGCCTCCATCTCACGCTCGTGCATGCCAGCGTGGCCGGCGACACGCGGTTTCCCGACTGGCATCATTTGCCCTGGCGCGAGCTGAGCCGGCGCGAAAGCAGCGACGCGAACCACCGCTACACGTTCTACGTCCTGGAAACGCCCTGAGGCCGTCAGGCGCCCAACCGCCGCTGCCGCTCGGCGTGCGCCTTGGCGGTCGCGACGTACTTCTCGGCCCACGGCTTAAGGCCCGCGATCTCCTCGGGCCGCAGCGGGCGGACCACCTTCGCGGGCATGCCCAGCACCATGGACCCTGGCGGACACTTGAAGCGCTGGGGCACGAGCGCGTTCGCTCCGACGATGCTCTGCGCGCCGATCTCCGCGCCGTCGAGGATCGTCGCTCCCATCCCGATCAGGCACTCGTCGCCGATCGTGCAGGCGTGGATGATGGCCGCGTGGCCGATCGTGCACCACTTGCCGATGTAGGCGCCGTAGTCGTCGGCAAGATGGATGATCGCGTTGTCCTGGATGTTCGTGCCCTCGCCCACCCGGATCTCGTGGATGTCGCCGCGCAGGACCGCGCCGTAGAACACGCTCGTCTGCGGGCCCAGCACCACGTCGCCGTGCACCGTGGCGTTGGCGGCGATGAACAGCGCCCCGGAAATGTCGGCCGACTTGGAGAGATGACGGGCCAGGCGCTCTTCAATGGTCATGCGCGGAATCTGGCGAGGTTCCCACGGGGGGAAAGTTCGAAATTCGAAGGGGAAAACTCGAAATTCGAGGGACACGGAGGGCGCTCAAAATAGTCCAAAGGCGGAATCACTCGCCGAAGACTTGGCCGGTCTTCAGCGAATCCCGGAGTTCACACCCCGCACCGCGTCTCTCGAATTTCGAATTTTCGCCTTAGACTTTCGCCCCTACCGTTCCTTTTCGTACGGCTGCCCGATCGCCGCGGGGGCGACGGCGCGGCCGACAAAGCCGGCCAGCAGCAGGACGGTGAGGACGTACGGCAGCGCGAGGACGAATTGCACGGGGATCACCCCGACCAGCGGCAGGGGCACGCCCTGCAGCCGCGTGGCCAGCGCATCCGTCAGGGCGAACAGCAGGCAGGCCCCGAGCGTCCGCCACGGCCGCCAGTTGCCGAACACGAGCGCCGCCAGGGCGAGGTAGCCCTTGCCCGCGGTCATGTCCCGGACGAAGCCCGCGCTCGCCGCCGTGGAGAGATACGTTCCCGCCACGCCGCAGAGCACGCCGCACAGCAGCACCGCCTGGTAGCGCAGGCGCGTCACCGAGAGTCCCGCGGTGTCGACGGCCGAGGGATTCTCGCCCACGGCCCTCAGCCGCAGTCCGAAGCGCGAGCGGTACAACACCCACGCCGACGCCGGCACGAGCAGAAAGGCCAGATAGACGATCACGTTGTGTCCGCTGAGAAGCTCCGCGTACAGCAGTCCCGGCGCCGGCAGGTGCCGCGCCAGCTCCGCCCCGGGCCAGACCATCTCGCGGAAGCGCTGGGCGACCCCGTTGAGCTGGGGCGTCTGGCCGCCGAGGTCGAACCACGCCAGGGCCAGCGAGGGGCCCAGGCCCGCGACCATGATGTTCACCGCCATGCCCGCGACCACCTGGTTGCCCCGGAAGGTCACGCCGGCCACCGCGATCACCAGCGCCAGCAGCACCGCGGTGCCGATGCCGGCGCCCAGGCCCAGCCACGCCGAGCCGCTGACGGCCGCGGCGGCCGCGGCCGCGAAGGCGGCCCCCAGCATCATGCCCTCCAGCCCGAGCGCGATCACCCCCGCGCGCTCCGAGAACATCCCGGCCAGCGCCGCCAGCAGCAGCGGCGTCGCCACGCGGATCGTGGCGGCCAGCAGCAGGACGATGAGGGTGTAGGTTTCCACAGGACCTAGGAATGCGGATTGCGGATCGCGGATTGTGGATTGGATTGGTCCTGCCGGCGGCGGTACCAGGCGGCCAGCGGGGCGCGGAACATGTGCTCGAGCGCGCCGCAGAACAGGATCACGAGGCCCTGGATGACCACGACCATGTCCCGGTTCACCCGCGGCATGTCGAACGAGAGCTGCGACCCGCCTTGCACCAGCGCCCCGAAGAGGATCGCCGCCGCCACGATTCCGAGCGGGTGATTGCGGCCCATCAGGGCGACGGCGATGCCGACGAATCCCGCGCCGCCCGGGAAATCGAGGAGGATCCGGTGCTGCGCGCCCATCAGCTCGTTCAGGCCCAGCAGGCCGGCGAGCGCGCCCGAGAGCAGCATCGCACCGAGGGTCACCCGGTCCGGGCGGATGCCCGCATAGACCGCGGCCGCGGGGTTCGCTCCCGCCACGCGCCACGCGAAGCCCCAGCGGGTCCGCCAGACGAAGATCCACACGAACGCCGCCGCCCCCAGCGCAAGGACGAACGCGAGGTTCAGCGGCGCCCCGAAGAACGGCAGCGCGGGCATGAAGCTCGCCTCGGCAAACTCCCGCGTCTCCGGCGACTGCTGGCCCGGCCGGATCAGCACGTTCACCAGGAGGTACGTCATCAGCGCCGAGGCGATGAAGTTGAACATGATCGTGGTGATCACGATGTGGCTCCCGCGCCGCGCCTGCAGCCAGGCCGGCACCAGCGCCCACGCCGCGCCGCCCGCAGCGCCCGCGAGGACCGCGAGCGGCAGCACGATCCAGAACGGCCAGTGCCCGACCGCGAGGCACACCAGGCCGGTGCCGAGACCGCCGATGTAGGCCTGCCCCTCCGCGCCGATGTTGAACAGGCCCGCGTGGTACGCCACCGCGACCGCCAGACCCGTGAAGATGAAGTTCGTGGCGTAGTACAGCGTGTAGCCGATCGACTCCGGCGACCCGAACGCGCCGTCGGCGAGCAGCTTCAGCGCCGCCACCGGACTCTCGCCGATCAACCGGATGATCCCACCCGCCAGCAGCAGCGCCGCCAGCAAGTTGAGCACCGGCAGCAGGCCGTAGTCGACCCACTTGGGCAATCGTCCCGGCGCCGTCATGCCGCCCCCTCCCCGCGCACGCCCGCCATCATCAGGCCGAGCCGCTCCTCCGTCGCCTCCGCGCGCGGCACCTCGCCGATTATTTCGCCGCCGGCCATCACGAGGATCCGGTCCGCCAGGCCGAGAATCTCGTCGAGCTCCACCGACACGAGCAGCACCGCGCAGCCGGCATCGCGCAGCGCGACCAGGCGGCGGTGAATGAACTCGATCGCTCCGATGTCGACGCCGCGCGTCGGCTGGCCGACCAGCAGCACCCGCGGCTGCGCCTCGATTTCGCGCGCCAGCACGAGCTTCTGCTGGTTGCCGCCCGAGAAGGATCCCAGCGGCAGCCGCGGCTGCGGAGGCCGGACGTCGTAGCCCGCCATCATGCGCTCGCAGCCGGCCGTGATGGCGCGCCGGTCCTGCAGCACGCCGCGGTTGCACGCCGGGCGGTCGTGGTACCCGAGGATCGCGTTGTCCTCGGCGGCGAAGGTCCCGACCATGCCGTCGTGCAGCCGGTCCTCCGGCACGTGGGCCAGCCCCAGCACCCGCCGCGCGCGGGCGTCGAGGTGCTCGGCGACAAGGGCGCGCCCGGCAAAGCGGATCTCCCCGCGGCTCGGCGCGAGCGTGCCCGCCACGGCCGCCAGGAGCTCCGACTGGCCGTTGCCGGCCACGCCAGCGATGCCGACGATTTCGCCCGCCCGCAGCTGGAAACTCACGCCTTTCAGCCGCGCCACCTGGCGTCGGTCGCGCACCTCGAGGTCGCGCACGTCGAGCAGCACCTCGCCGGGTTGCGCCGGACCCTTCTCGACGCGCAGGAGCACGGCGCGGCCCACCATCTTCTCGGCCAGGTCGCGGGGCGAGGTATCCTTCGTGGCCACCTCCGCGACGACGGCGCCCTGGCGCATCACCGTGACGCGGTCGGTGACGGCCATGATCTCCCGCAGCTTGTGCGTGACGAGGATGACAGTCTTGCCCTGGTCCCGCAGGCGCCCGAGCAGCCGGAACAGCTGGTCGGCCTCCTGCGGCGTCAACACGGCGGTCGGCTCGTCAAGGATCAGGATCTCCGCGCCGCGGTGGAGCGCCTTCAGGATCTCGACGCGCTGCTGTAGGCCGACTGGCAGCGACGAGACCACCGCGTCGAGCGGCACCTCGAGACCGTACTCGCGGGCGAGGGCCTCGAGCCGCGCCCGGGCCCGGGCCAGGCCGGCGGCGAGCTGCCAACCGCCCTCGGCACCAAGGACGATGTTCTCGAGCACCGTGAAATTCTCCACGAGCATGAAGTGCTGGTGAACCATGTCGATGCCCGCGGCGATGGCGTCCTGGGGCGACGCGAGCTCGACGCGCCGGCCCTGCACCCGGATCTCGCCCGCGTCGGCCGGGTGGAAGCCGTACACGATGTTCATCAGCGTCGACTTGCCGGCGCCGTTTTCGCCGATCAGCCCGTGGATCGATCCCCGCGCAATCGACAGGGAGATGTCGCGGTTGGCGTGGACCGTCCCGAAACGCTTGTCGATGCCCCGCAGCTCCAGCGCGGGGGTCGACGCGGGAGCGGGATTCATGGCGGCGGACGGTCGACGGACCGGTCGGTCAGGGCGACCGGTATTCCGTCACCTTGATGCGACCGGCGATGATGTCGGCCTTCGCGGCGTCGAGCCGGGCCTTGATCTCGGCGGTGAGGATCCCGCGGTTGTGCTCGTCGTAGGAGTAGTCGACGCCGCTCTCCGCCAGGCCCAGGACCAGCTGGCCGGCCTTCCAGGTGCCGGCGCGCGCGTCGCTGAACGCCTTGTAGACCGCGACGTCGACGCGCTTCACCGCCGACGTGAGCACGCTGCCCGGGTGGAGATAATCCTGGTTGCTGTCGCAGCCGATGCTCAGCCGGCCCTCGTCGGCCGCGGCCTGCATCACGCCGATGCCCGTGGCGCCCGCGGCGTGGAAGACCACGTCGGCGCCGCGGCCAAACTGGCTGCGCGCCAGCTCCGCGCCCTTGGTCGGGTCGCCCCAGGCGGCCGGCGTGGTGCCGGTCATGTTCTGGTAGACCTCGATCTCCGGCCGCACGTGCTGGGCACCCTCGACGTAACCGAGCGCGAACTTGCGGATGAGCGGGATGTCCATGCCGCCGACGAACCCGATCTTGCCGGACTTCGAGGCGAGCGCGGCGGCCATGCCGCAGAGGTAGGACGACTCCTGCTCGCGGAAATTGATCGACTGGACGTTCGGCAGGTCGACGACGGCGTCGATGATGGTGAACTTGACGTTGGGAAACTGCCGCGCGACGCGCTCGACGGCCGACGCCTGGGTGAAACCGACGGCAACGATGATGTCGGAGCCGCGCTTGGCCAGCTGGGCCATGACCTGCTCGCGCTGGGCGGCGTTGGTGATCTCGAACTCGCGGAAGGCGATCCCGGTGTCGTGCTTGAAGCGCTCGGCGCCCTCGCTGGCGGACTGGTTGAACGACCGGTCGAACTTGCCGCCGAAGTCATAGACGATGGCGGGCGAGAAATCCTTGGCGGCGGCCGCCGACCACGCGGACAGCGCGACGGCAAGGAGACGGAGGAGCTTCATGGACGGGAACACTGGCCGTGACGCTGCGGAAAAGGCGCGGAAGCCGCGAGGAGAAAGACGCGGGCGCTATGCGCCGGGCACAAGTCGCAGGTCGAAAGTTGAAGGTCCGTCAACAGCCAGCTCGCCGCCCTTCGACGTGAGACCTGTGACCTTCGACGCCGGCTGCCGCCGGCAGCCGGCTACTTCTTGTGCCAGCTGCCGTCCTCGCGCTGGAGCCAGACGCCGGGGGCCGAGCCGGCGGCGATCTGGCGGGCGCGGGCGCGGCCAACGGTCTCCGACGAGGAGCCGGTCTGCTTGGCGATCGCGGCGTAGACGGTCTCGCGGTCGGCATTCTCGGCCGAAACGACGGCGGCGGCGGAGCCGCTGCCATCACGCATCTCAAGATAGCCGCGGAGATTCTCGCCGATGGACCCGCTGGCCTTCAGGTGGTCAATGTTGCCCAGGCGCTGATTCATGCGGGCCTTCACGGTGCCGAGGTCCTCGGCCCGCAGCGCAGGCAGCATGAGCCCGAGGGAGCAGACGAGCAGAAAGAGACGGAAAAGGGTCGATTTCATGGGATCAGTTCGCTGAAGCGCTGGGATTGATGGTCGTGGATTTCTTGTCGAGGTCGCCAAAGAAGTCGTCGAGCGCCTTGTCCACCTTCACGTTCACATCGACCGTGATGTGGATCGGCTTCACTTCAATCGGGTCGGTTTTGACATGCACGCAGCCCGCCGCCGCGAGCGCGAGCAGAAGGCCGGAAAGCAGGAGACGGGGATTCATCGGGTGGAGGCTGCACCGATGGACCCGGGAAAACAAACAATGTTTCCGGGGGACGCGCACCGCGCGGTGCGCGGAGTCGAAGGTCGCAGGTCGAAAGTCGAAGGTCGGATGCAAGCGAGCGCCGCCGCTCTACCCTTTTGGCGTTTGGCGGTTTGGCGTTTGGGACTTCCGGCCCCACCTACTTTCCGGCTCCGATTTTTAGCCGCGAGTCGAGCGCCTTGCGCACCAGGCTCTCCAGCGGACCGGTGAAGTTCACGTCGAGTTCCAGCGGCGCGACCAGCTTCGGATCCCGCGGCCGGCCCTCGATCCGCAGTCGCGCCCCGCGCCCGGCCTCGTCGCCATCCGGGTGAAACGTCAGCCGCAGCACCTTCGCCTCCAGCGGGGTCACGCCCATCTCAATCGCCTCGATGCCTGGGTAGAGCTTTCGGACCTGGGCGGGCACGTAACTGGTGAGCAGGCCCGGCGACGGCACGAAATAGACCGTGCCCACGGTGCCGGCCGGCAGCATCAGCCGGCTCTCGCCCGCGGACACCGCCCCGTTGCGAATCCGCACGCCGACGCGGCCCTCAACCCGGCCCTCGGCCGCGCGCACGTAGGCCTTCTCGTTGTCGGCAAAGCGCGCGAGCTCGCCGAGATCGACGTCGTGCAGCTGCGCCGTGACCTCGCCGTCGATCCGACCGTCCCGCAGCGTCCCCTGCCCGGCCAGCTCGGTTGACCCCGCGGTCAGCTGGCCGTTGAGCCAGGACTTCAATTCGACCCGTCCCTCGACAAGGCGCCACGTGCCGTTGCCGGATGCATCGAGCTCGAGACGCACCCGGAGCCGCGTGCCCGGACCCTCCGCCACCAACTCGCCGCTCCGCGATTTCTCCCCGGGACTCGCGAGGACGAGCTTCCAGGCGAGCTCCGGCGCGCCGGGCAGCTGCAGCGGCTGGAACTTGCCGCTGATCTCGCCGGCCACGGGCGGCAGGAGCAGGTCCGCGCCGCTCGCGGCGCCGATGCCCTTCAGGGCAAGCAGCAGCAGGAAACTACGGCGGGAGAAGCGCATGGCGGAGCGGAAGCTTGGTACCGCAGACGGGCGGACCGCGCCAAGCCTTAGCTTTGGGGGGCCGAACGAACGCCGAACGTCGGACGCCGAACGCCGAACATCGAAGGAGACAGCGCAGGTCCCGCCTTCGGCGTTCGATGTCCGACGTTCGAGGTTCGATGTTCAGCGCGCCGCTGCGGCGCGCCTACCTCGAGACGGGCACCGGCACGGCGGGGAGGCGCCAGATCTGCTCGGCGTATTCGCGGATGGTGCGGTCGCTCGAGAACTTGCCCATGCGGGCGGTGTTGAGGATCGCCATGCGGGCCCACTTCGCCGGGTCGCGGTACGCGGCGTCGACCCTGGCCTGGGCCTCGCAGTAGGAGCGGAAGTCCGTCAGCACGAGGAAGGGATCGCCGCCGTGCAGCAGGCTGTGGTGCACGAGCGAGAACGCGTTCTGGCCGCCCGGCGTGAAGTAATCGCTGCCGAGCCAGTCGACCACGGCGCGGAGCTCTTCGTCGTGATGGTACATGTCCCACGGATTGTAGCCGCGGGCCCAGAGCGCCTCGACCTCCTGCACGTTCAGGCCGAAGATGAAAATGTTCTCCGCCCCGACCTCCTCGAGGATCTCGACGTTGGCGCCGTCGAGCGTGCCGATGGTGCAGGCGCCGTTGAGCGCGAGCTTCATGTTGCCGGTGCCCGAGGCCTCCTTGCCGGCGGTCGAGATCTGCTCGGACAGGTCGGCGGCCGGGATGATCTTCTCGGCGAGCGAGACGCGGTAGTTGGGGAGGAACGCGACCTTGATGCGGCCCTTGATCCGCGGGTCGGAGTTGATCCGGGCGCCGATGGTGTTGATCGCGTAGATGATGTTCTTCGCGAGATCGTAGCCGGGCGCGGCCTTGGCGGCGAAGACGAACACGCGCGGGACGATGTCGAGCTCCGGGTGCTGCAGCAGGCGGCGGTAGAGCGCGATGATGTGGAGCAAGTTCAGGTGCTGCCGCTTGTACTCGTGCAGGCGCTTGATCTGGACGTCGAAGATGGCGTCGGGCGAAACCTCGAGGCCGCACTCGGCCTGGATGACGGCGGCGAAGTCGACCTTGTTGGCCCGCTTGATCGCCATGAACTCCCGCTGGAAGTCCGCGTCGTCGGCATAGGCCTCGAGCCCGCGGAGCAGGTCGAGGTCGCGCGCCCAATCCTGGCCGCCGAGCGTGCGGGTGATCAGCCCCGCCAGGCGCGGGTTGCTCTTTAGGAGCCAGCGCCGCGGCGTGATGCCGTTGGTCTTGTTCTGCAGGCGGCCCGGGAACAGGGCGTCGAAATCCGGGAAGAGGTGCTTCTTGAGCAGCTCGGTGTGCAGGGCCGCGACGCCGTTGACCGCGTGCGAGCCGACGACGGCGAGGTGCGCCATGCGGACCATCTTGTGGCCGTTCTCCTCGATGAGGGAGCAGATGCGTTTCTTGTCGTTGTCGCCGGGCCACTTCGCCTCCACCGCCGCGAGGAGGTGCGTGTTGATGTCGTAGATGATCTGGAGGTGCCGCGGCAGCACGCGCTCGAAGAGACCCACGCCCCACTTCTCGAGCGCCTCGGGCAGCAGAGTGTGGTTCGTGTACGCGAAGGTCCGGGCCACGATCGCCCACGCGTCGTTCCACGGCAGGTTCTGCTCGTCGAGCAGGATGCGCATCAGCTCCGCCACCGCGATCGCCGGATGCGTGTCGTTCAGCTGCACCGCGACCTTGTCGGCGAAGTTCGCCCACGAGTTCTCGGGGTTCCGGAAATGCCGACGCACGATGTCGCGCAGCGAGCACGCGACGAAGAAATACTGCTGGGTCAGCCGCAGCTCCTTGCCGTTCTCGGTCTTGTCGTTCGGATAAAGGACCTTTGAGACGGTCTCGCCGACTGC
>DAOQKI010000079.1:0-17625 GCA_035334485.1 Opitutaceae bacterium | reverse complement strand
CGGCGGCGGCCCGCGGGGGCGGGGCGCCGGACTTGCCGACCTTGCGGGCGTAGCTGGGCCCGCCCTCGATGAACGCCTGGTACTCCTCGCCGAAGTAGCGGAGGGTCGAGAGCACCGGGTTGGGCGCGGTCTGGCCGAGGCCGCAGAGCGACGCCTTCTGCATCGCGTGGCAGATGCGGTGGATCAGCGCGAGGTCGCTTGCGGCGCCGCGGCCGCGGGAGATCTTGTCGAGCACCTGCAGCAGCTGGTAGCCGCCGATGCGACACGGGGCGCACTTGCCGCACGACTCGTCGACGCAGAACCGGAGGTAGAACTTGGCCACCTCCACCATCGAGTCGGTCGTGTCCATCACCAGCATGCCGCCCGAGCCCATGATCGAGCCGAGCTGCTGCAGCGTCTCGTAGCTCACGGGCGTGTCGAGCAGGGGCGCCGGGATGACGCCGCCGGAGGGGCCGCCGGTCTGGACGGCCTTGATCTCCTTGCCGGCGAGCACGCCGCCGCAGACGTCGAAGACGATCTCGCGGAGCGTGGTGCCCATGGGCACCTCGACCAGCTGGGCGTTGCGGACCTTGCCGGTGACAGCGAAGACCTTGGTGCCCTTGGAGGTCGCGGTGCCGTGGCCCGCGAACCACGCGCCGCCCTGGAGGAGGATGGCGGGCACGATGGCGAGGGTCTCGACGTTGTTGATCGCGGTGGGCATGCCCCAGAGGCCGCGCACCGATGGGTAGGGCGGGCGGGGGCTCGGGCTGCCGCGCCGGCCCTCGATCGAGGCGATCAGGGCGGTCTCCTCGCCGCAGACGAACGCGCCGGCGCCGAGGCGGACCTTGGCGTCGAACGTGAAGTCGCTGCCGAGGATGTTCTTCCCGAGCAGGCCGCGCTCGCGGGCCTGCTCGATGGCGCGCTGCACGCGCTCGACGGCCTTCGGGTATTCCGCGCGGATGTAGAAGTAGCCCTTGCTCGCGCCCATCGCGTAGGCGGCGATCATCATGCCCTCGAGCACCGCATGCGGGTCGCTCTCCAGCACGCTGCGATCCATGAACGCGCCGGGGTCGCCCTCGTCGCCGTTGCAGATCACGTAGCGCTGCGGCGCGGGCTGCGCCCGCGTCAGCTGCCACTTCATCCACGTCGGGAAGCCGGCGCCGCCGCGGCCGCGCAGCGCGCTCGTCTTCAGCTCCGCGATCACCTGCTCCGGCGTCAGGGTGAACAGCGCCTTCGTGATCGCCTGGTAGCCGTCGGCCCGGCGCAGGTAGTCGTCGAGGCTGTCCGGGTCCACCAGCCCGCAGTGCCGCAGGACGATGCGGACCTGCTTGTCGGGCGCGCGGAACAGGAGGTCGTCGAGGACCTTCCCGCCGGCCACCGAGTCGGCGACGATGCGCGCGACATCCGGGGCGAGGACGTTGGTGTACGTGACCGCCGACGGGAGCAGCTGCACGACGGCGCCCTCGTCATAGATGCCCATGTCGCACGCCCGCACAACCTGGACCTGCTCCGCGAGGCCGCGGCGCTTCAGCTCCTCCTGGAAGGAGAACTGGAAGAACTCGGTCTTGTTGCCCCCGGCCGCGCTGGTGTCGCAGACGAGGATGTGCGTGACGGCGCCGGTGAGCGCGAGGCCGCGCTTGCGCGTGGCGATGACGTGGTCCTGGAGCAGGCGGCGCGCGCCGAAATGCTCGGCGACGAGCTCGCCGGCGAGCTCGGGCTTGAGGCAGCCGTACGTGACGCGCGGCATGCCCTTGGCCTGCACCTCGACGACGGGATCGGCGAACGAGTAGCCGACCGAGCCGGTGCGGAAGATCGTGAAGCCGCAGCGGTGCGCGTCACGGGCCTGCACGAGGGCGCCGTGGAGCGCCTCGGCGCCGGCGGCGATGCCGCCGGTGTCGAGCTGGACGCGGATCCACTCGGCGGGATCGGCGACAGCCTGCTTGGCGAACTGGGCGAGGTCCTGGCGGGTGAGCGGGTTCATGCGACTTTCTCCTTCCGGGTCTTGAGCGCGGCCACATGGGCGGCGATGTCGGAGGTCTTGACGTGCCCGCAGGTCTTGCCGTCGACGACCATGGCGGGGGCCATGCCGCAGCAGCCGATGCAGCGGACGGTGTCGAAGTGGATCTGGCGGTCGGGCGTGGTCTGGCCCTCCGCAATGCCGAGCTGCGTGCGGAGCTCGTTGATGAGGTCGCCGGAACCTTTGAGATAGCACGCGGTGCCGTTGCAGACCGTGATGTTGTGCGCGCCGGGGGGCTGCAGCTTGAAGTAGTGGTAGAAGGTGATGACCTCGTAGATCCGCGCGAGCTTCACGCCGAGCTCCCGCGACAGCTCCATCGCCACCTCGCGGGGGATGTAGCCGTGCTGGTTCTGGATCGCGTGGAGGATCATGATCAGGTTGCCCTCCTCGTTGCGCCAGTGGTTCACGTGCTGCTGCACGTCGCGGCGGATCGTCGAGTCGAGCTTGCCCTGGATCCGGCGCAGCCGCTCCAGTTTCACCTCGAGCAGCCGGGCTATCTCCTCGGAGATGTCGCGCGGGATGTACCCGTGCTTCTGCTCGACCTTCTCGAGCATATCGATCAGCCCCGCTTCATCCACATGCTTCAGATCAGCGGCGCTGGCTTCGGTCCCAGGTGCGGTCGGTGGTGTTTTCATAATGGCTCGCCTTCGGCGTCGACTGTGGCCGCACCCTCAGATGGCGTCCATTATGATAACTCATGTTACGCAGTCGTAAGGTCAGATTATCTAATGGATAATCGCTCCAAAAAACTCGTCGGTTCCGTGACTTAAACCGTTAAACACAAGAAAGACGGACTTTTCCACCAGCGCGTGCCAACGGGCACCGGTGGGCTTGCCAAGAGGGCCCGAAATCGCAGTTTCGCAACATGCCTACCCCAAAGCCGCTTAGCCGGCGCCAGTGGCTGTTGACCAGCGGCACGGCTCTCGCGGGGCTCGCCCTGTCGGCGCGTTTTCTCAACGAGGAAATGCGGGCGCAGGTGACCAACGAGCGGCTGCAGGCGGTGGCGCCGGTGCGCGCCCGGCTGTCGCTCAACGAGAATCCCCTGGGTCCGTCGCCGCTCGCGACCCAGGCCATGATCCAGCACCTGCAGGGCGGCCGCGCCTCGCGCTATCCCTACGCCGAGACCAACGAGCTCACGAATCTCCTCGCCGCCAAGGAAGGCGTCCGGCCCGAGCAGATCGTGCTGGGCGTCGGCTCGGGCGAGGTTCTCGAGACGGTCGGCCTGCACATCGGCCTGCTCAAAGGGGAGGTCATTTACGCGACGCCCGGGTATCTCCAGATGATCCGGTCCGTCGAGGCCGCCGGCGGCCGCGCGGTCGGCGTGCCCGTGAACGCACGGCTCGAGCACGACCTGGACGCCATGGCGGCCCGGGCCGTCGCGCCGAACTCCGTCGTGTACGTGGCGAATCCCCACAATCCGACCGGCACCGCGGTGGCGCCCGACGCGCTGCGGGCCTTCGTCCGGGCGGTGGCGTCGAAGGCACTCGTATTCATTGACGAGGCGTACCTCGACTTTGCCGACGACACGGCGCGCCACTCGGTCGTCGATCTGGTCCACGAGCAGGAGAACCTGGTCGTGGCGCGGACTTTCTCGAAAATCTACGGGCTGGCCGCCCTGCGCGTCGGCTACGGCGTGACGAATGTGCGGCTGGCGGCGAAGCTGAGCAGCTACGGTCTCGGCACGCCGAACGGGCCGGGGATCGTGGGCGCGATCGCGAGCCTGCGGGACGAACCGTATGTGCCGGCCATGCGGGCCCGGGTCGTCGCGGAACGCGACAAGCTGGTCGCGCTGCTGCGTCAGCTCGGTCGGCGCTACGCCGAGCCGCAGACCAACTTCGTGTTCTTCCACACCGGCCGGCCGCACAAGGAGGTGTTCGACCGGATGCTGGCCGAGAGCGTCTCCATCGCGCGGGCTTTCCCGCCGATGCTCGACTGGGCGCGCATCTCGATTGGCACGCCGGAGGAGAACGAACTCGCGCGCACCGCGCTGCAGAAGGTGCTGGGCCCGGCCTAGGCCCGCGGCCCGGTCCGGCTGAACCTGCCGTCCGGCCCCGGTAATTGTCCGTTCGCCTGAATGCGGTTGGCGCGGCGTCCCGGCCCGCTATCGGGGTGGCATGACACGCCGCGAACTGCTCAAGTGGGGAATCGTGCTGGGAACTTCATCCTTGGTCGGCCGGAGCTGGGGCTCGACGGGCGCCCCGTCTGCGCGGCCGTTGCGCATCCTGATTCTCGGCGGGACCGGCTTCATCGGCCCGCATCAGGTGCGCTATGCGCTGGCGCGCGGGCACCGCGTGACGCTTTTCAACCGGGGCCGTCATCCGCAGGAGTGGCCGGCGGCGGTCGAGGAACTGACCGGCGACCGCGAGGTCGGCAATCTCAAGGCGCTCGAGGGCCGCGAGTGGGATGTCTGCATCGACAACCCGACCAGCGTGCCGTCGTGGGTGCGCGATGCCGGGCGGGTGCTGGCCGGCCGCGTGAAGCACTACGTGTTCATCTCGACGATCTCCGCCCTGGCGGACACGAGCCGGCCCGGGCTGGATGAAACGGCGCCGCTTGCGACCTACGCGGGCGCCGACGCGATGGCGGAGACGCGGGCCACCCTGCTGGCCAATCTCGCCTTGTACGGGCCGCTGAAGGCGCGGTGCGAGCAGGAGGCGGAGAAACAGTTTCCCGGCCAGACGACCATCGTCCGGCCCACCTTGATCGCCGGGCCGGGCGACGAGACGGACCGGTTCACCTATTGGCCGGTGCGCGTGGCGCGGGGCGGGGAGGTGCTGGCGCCGCCGGCGGAGGACCCGATGCAGATCATCGATGTACGCGACCTCGCCGATTGGACGATCCGCCTGGCCGAGGGCCGCGTGCTCGGCACCTTTCACGCGGCGGGGCCCGAACGGGAGCTTTCGGTCGGCGCGATGCTCGCGGCCGTGCGGACGGCGACCGGCTCGGACGCGAAGTTTGTGCACGCCGACGCGAAGTTTCTCGCGGAGCACGGGGTCGCGATGTGGAGCGATTTGCCGGCCTGGGTGCCCGGGACCGGCGAGACCGCGGGCTTCGCTCGCGTCAGCCACGCGCGGGCCTCGCAGGCGGGCCTGACGTTTCGGCCCGTCACGGAGACGGCCGCCGACACGCTTGCGTGGTACAAGGACCAGCCGGAGGCGCGGCGCTCCAAGCTGCGGGCGGGCCTGACCCCGGAACGCGAGGCCGAGGCGCTGCGGGCCTGGCGGAAACTGCGCGGATAGGCGGCCGGTCAGCCCTTGCCGCCGCCCTTGCGGGTAAAAACGGTGGCCGGCTCGTACAGCTGCGGCTTCGCCGCGTTGTCCCGTAACAGGCGCTGCATCGTCGCGGTATCCTTCACCTTATCGGGCACCAGTTCCTGGCGTACCCGGCGGAGCGTCAGCTGGCGGCCGTCGTCCGACAGGGACCACGCATAATAGACGTACTTGTGCGCGTCGGAATTGAGATCCTGCACGCTGATCATCGCCATCGCGCCAAGGTCGGAATGATGGGCGCGGTAAATATCGCGGTCGATCGCCACGGCGTAGTGGGTGTCGTCCCACTTCCGCACGGTGATCACCTCTACCTTCTGCTCGTCCGGGTCGTAGTTGGCCCAGGTGCCGACCAGGCGGGGATCGACGGGACGGGTGGGCTCGGCCGTAATGGGAATATCATAGTCGCAACCGGCGAGGCACAGCAGCCCGGCCGCGAGCAAGGTAGGGAGGAGGGGTTTCATGGTGGCAAGGGTTACGCGGTCTGGAGGACGGGCGCAACCGTCGGCCGGCCCACGCCCAGCGCCTGCAGGGCGGCGCGCAGCGTGTCGAGGGCGTCGGCCGGCGGGTCGCCGAGGAGCGAAACCTGGAGCCAGTTGCGCGCGAGGAGGTGCGGGCTCCGGAAGTTGACGAGGATGCCGCGCTGCTCCAGCTCGGCGCCGATCGCGGCGGAGGCGAGCGGCAGCTCGAGCGCGAGGGTCACGATGCCCGGGCAGGACAGCGCGTCCGGCGTCACGAGCGCGCAGCCCAGCGCGCGCAATCCCGCCCGCAGGGCCGCCGCGTTCGCGCGGATCCGCGCCATGCGCTCGGGCGTGGCGGCGCGCAGGGCCACCGCGAGGGCGTTGAGCAGGTTGGACGAATGGGTGTGCGGCACGCTGGCGTGGCTGGACCAGTGGCCGAGGTCGAGGTAGCCCGCGATCTGCTCGGGGGCGGGCACGGGGTCGTAGTCGTGAAACACGAAGGCGAGGCCGGGATAGGCGGCGAGCCCCTTGCCGCTCGTGCCGGTGGCGAGGTGGACGCCGGAAAGATCGACCGGCACGACCCCGAGCGAGCTCACGCAGTCGGCGCAGAGGCGCAGGCCGCGGCGCGCGGCCAGCGCCACCAGGTCGGGCAGCGGGTTGAGCATGCCGGTCGAGGTCTCATGGTGCACGCACCAGATCCAGCCGCCGCGCGGCAGGCGGGCGGCGAAGCGGTCAACCTGCCGCAGGTCGAGCGGCTCGCCCCACGGCAGCTTCAGCGTGTCGAACTGCAGCCGCGCGCGCCGGGCCTCGGTGGCGAGGCGCTCGCCGAACTCACCGTTGGCGAGGACGAGCCCGGTGGCGGGACGGAGCGCCAACTGGGCCGCCACGACCGCGGTCGCCAGTGACGCGGAGCCCGGCATCACCTGCACGTGACGCGCGCCGGCCAGCTCGCCGAGGCGCCGCCGCACGTCGGCCATCAGGGCCAGAAAAGCCGGGCCGCGGTGGGACAGCGCCGGCGCCGCGAGCGCCGCGTCCACCTCCGGGGTCGTGCAGACGGGACCGGGCAGCAGGTTGATCGAACTCCGGGTCGCGGCGCGGCGCCGCGCCGGGCTGCGGTCAAGAGTCAGGCCGTAGCTCTCCAGCGTGAGGTACATCGGCTGGTACGGCGCGGCCGCGGTGCCGACCAGCGGCCCGAACGGGATGAAGCCCAGGTGACGGTAGAGCTTGAGCTGGCGGGTTGTGCCGGAGATCACGGCGAGGTCATGGCCCGCCTCGCGGCAGACGCGCGCGGCGAACTCGAACAGCGCGGCGAACAGCCGGGTCTGGCGGTGACCGGGCGCCACGGCCAGCAGGCGCACCTCGACGGGGTGGCGGCCCGGCGGCAGGTGCTGGTCCAGCTGGGGAATCTTGGCGTCGAGCGAGAACGGCCGCTGGCTCCGCAGCGCGAGCATGGCGGCCAGATGCCGGCCCTCGAGGGCGATGAGGTAGCGGTTCTCCGCGTGGAAACGGTCGACGAGGCGGCCGTCCGGGTTGCGGTCGTGCTGCGGGATCTCCTCGACGAACGTCTGGTAGTTGAGGCGGTGGATGGCCTCGAATTCCCAGGGCTGGTCGGCGACCTTCAGTTCCAGCGGGGGAGTCGGATTCATGGCGGATCAGGGGAAGGGGAGGCGCCGTTGGCCAGCTCGGCGCGGAGGTTCTCGCGGTGCGCGAAGATCACGAGACCTGAGAGCGGCGCGAGCAGCACGATCTCCGGCAGCGGGTGGCCGCAGGCGGCGGCGAGGATGGGACTGAGCGCGAAGGCGCTGACGGCGCTGAGCGTGAAGCGGCGCGTGGCCGCGACCAGGAGGCCGCACGCGCCGAGCATCAGGCCGGCCACCGTCGGATCGAAGACCAGCAGCGCGCCGTACGACGTGGCCACGCCCTTGCCGCCGCGGAAGCCGAGCTGGACGGGCCAGTTGTGTCCGGCGGTGACGGCGATCGCGACCAGCGCGGCCGCCAGTTCGTCCCACCCGAGCAGCCGGGCGGCAGCGACGGCCAGCGCGCCCTTGCCCATGTCGCCGAGCACGGTGCAACCGAAGCCCCAGGGACCGAGGAGGCGGCTGACGTTCTTCGCCCCAGCGTTGCCGCTCCCGGTGGCGCGCAGGTCCTGGCCGGTGCGCCAACGCACGAGATAATAGCCGGTGTTCAGGCAGCCGAGAACGTAGGCGCCCAGCACGCCGCCCAGCTGCGGCCAACCGAAGGCGAGGGAGGGAACCACCGCGCTCATTGCAGCGGCCATTCTACCGCCATTCGGGCCGGCGGGCCCAATTGATAAAACCAATGCCGCCAATCGATGCGCAGTGAAGGACGTTGCCAGCGGGCGCGCGGACCCCGTTACTCCTCTGGTGCCCATGAACATCCATCACCTGGAGCTGTTCTACTACGTGGCACGTTACGGGGGCATCAGCCGCGCGGTCCGGCACATGCCGTACGGCATCCAGCAACCGGCGGTGAGCGCCCAGGTCCTGCGGCTGGAGGAGGACCTCGGCGTGAAGCTATTCGAGCGCCAGCCGTTCCGGTTGACCGAGGCCGGTCAGGAGCTCCTGGCGTTCATCCGCCCTTTCTTCGACAACCTCGACGCGGTGGGCGTGCGGCTGCGGTCGCGGCTGACCCCGCAGCTGCGGATCGGCGCGTCGGAGGTGGTGCTGCGCGACTACCTGCCGGTCGTCACGCAGCAGCTCCGGAAACTGCACCCGGACCTGCGCCTGGGGCTGCGCTCGGGATTCCAGCCGGAGCTTGAGGCCTGGCTCGCGGACCGGGAGATCGACCTGGCCATCGTGCCACTGCGCTCCCGGCCGCCGGCAGGCGTGCAGACGCTGAAGCTCATGCGCCTCCCGCTCGTGCTGCTGGTGCCGCGCCGGCTGAAGATCTCCTCCCCGGAGGA
The DNA here is from genome assembly GCA_035334485.1 of Opitutaceae bacterium. Taxonomy (GTDB): domain Bacteria; phylum Verrucomicrobiota; class Verrucomicrobiia; order Opitutales; family Opitutaceae; genus Opi-474. The sequence goes on along the minus strand of DAOQKI010000079.1, from coordinate 8,979 downwards.
ACTGTGGCGCGACGGCCGGCCCCAGCCGCAGCTGATCAGCCTGCCGGCGACGGAGACCCTGACCATCCTCTTCCAGAAGGGCCTCAAGCGCCACGGCGTCACGTGGCCGGTTGGGATCGAGGCCAGCTCGATGGAGCTCATCACGCGCTACGTTGCGAACGGTGACGGCGTCGGGGTGAGCGTCCTGGTGCCGCATGTCGTGCGGCACCCGCGGGTGAAGATCCTGCCGCTCGACGGCTTTGCGCCGGTCGAGGTGGCGGCGCTGTGGACCGGCGAGGCCGCGCCGCTGCTGCGCACGATGCTCGACGAGGCGCAGCGCTACATCCGCGAGAACTGGCCGAATGCGGCGCTGCCCGAGCAGCGGCCGAAGCTGGGCTAGGGACGGCTGGGCGCGGCGAAAAAGAAAAGGGCGGGCCTGGCGGCCCGCCCTTGAAGGTGAAACGTGCGGCTTGGCTCAGGACTTGGTGGCCGCCTCGTCGGGAATCCGCATCGCGTAGAAGCTGCGGTAGACGAAGACCAGCGCGACCGCGAAGAAGAACAGGCCGATGCCCGTCTTGAGGTGCTGGTTGGTCATGGTCACGGCGATCTCGACGGCGAGGAGGCCGAAGAGGGTCGTGAACTTGATCACCGGGTTCATCGCGACGGACGAGGTGTCTTTGAACGGATCGCCGACGGTGTCGCCGACGACGGTCGCGGCGTGGAGATCGGTGCCCTTCTGGCGGAGCTCGACCTCGACGATCTTCTTGGCGTTGTCCCAGGCGCCGCCGGCGTTGGCCATGAAGATGGCCTGGAAGAGGCCGAAGAACGCGATGCCGATCAGGTAGCCGATGAAGAAGTACGCGTTGAAGAACGGCAGCGCGAGGGCGAAGCAGAACACCACGATGAAGATGTTCCACATGCCCTTCTGCGCGTAGACCGTGCAGATGCGGACGACTTCCTTCGAGTCCTTCTCGGAGGCGGTCTTCGCGTCGAGCTTCATGTGCTCCTTGATGTACACCACCGCGCTGTAGGCGCCGGTGACGACCGCCTGGCAGGAGGCGCCGGTGAACCAGTAGATCACCGCGCCGCCCATGATCAGGCCGAGGATGATCTCGGGCTGGACGATGGAGAGCGCGTCGATGACCGGCTTGAACGGGCCGGGGACCCCGGACGCGACCTGAAGCTCATACATCTTCTGCAGGAGCATGATGATGCCGAATACCATCGTCGTGGCGCCGACGACCGCGGTGCCGATGAGCACCGGCTTGGCCGTGGCCTTGAAGGTGTTGCCCGCGCCGTCGCCCTTCTCGAGCTGGTACTTCGCGTTCTCGAAGTCGGGCTTGAAGCCGAAGTCCTTCTCGATCTCGCCCTCGATGTTCGGGCGGCCCTCGATCTGGGAGAGCTCGTAGACGGACTGGGCGTTGTCGGTGACCGGGCCGTAGCTGTCGACCGCGATCGTGACCGGGCCCATGCCGAGGAAGCCGAAGGCGACCAGGCCGAAGGCGAAGATCGGTGCGGCGAACAGGAACTTCGCCGGCATCAGGGCGAGGAGCGCCTCGTGCTGCGAGAAGAAGTACGAGACGGCCATCAGGAGCATGATCACGAGGCCCATCCAGAACGCCGAGAAGTCGCCGGCGACGAGGCCGGAGAGGATGTTCAGCGAGGCGCCGCCGTGGCGGGAGCAGTTCGTGACCTCCTTCACGTGGCGGGCGTTCGTGCTGACGAACACCTTGGTGAACTCCGGGATCAGGGCGCCGGCGACGGTGCCGCAGCTGATGATGACCGAGAGCACCCACCAGAGCGCCGGGTTCACGCCCGTCTGGTGCGCCAGCAGGTAGTAGGAGGCGAGGAAGGTGACGCCGATCGAGACGGCCGAGGTGATCCACACGAGGTGGGTCAGCGGCGCCTCGTAATCAAAGTCCTTCTCGTTGCCGTATTTCGCCTTCGAGATGATCTCGTTGATGAAGTAGGAGCCGAGCGAGGTGACGATCATCAGCGCGCGCATGGTGAACAGCCAGACGATCAGCAGCGCGCAGAGCTCGGCGCTATCCAGCAGCGCGAGGGCGAGGAAGGAGATCAGCGCGACGCCGGTCACGCCGTAGGTCTCGAAGCCGTCGGCGGTCGGCCCGACGGAGTCGCCGGCGTTGTCACCGGTGCAGTCCGCGATCACGCCCGGGTTCTTCGGGTCATCCTCCGGGAGCTTGAAGACGATCTTCATCAGGTCGGAGCCGATGTCGGCGATCTTCGTGAAGATGCCGCCGCAAATGCGGAGCACCGAGGCGCCGAGCGACTCGCCGATGGCGAAGCCGATGAAGCAGGGGCCCACGAGTTCCCGCGGGAGGAACACGAGGATGCAGATCATGAAGAACAGCTCCACGCACACCAGGAGGAGGCCCACGCTCATGCCCGAGCGGAGCGGGATGAAGAGGGTGTTGAGGGCGTTGCCCTTCAGGGCCGAGAACGCCGCGCGGGAGTTGGCCACCGTGTTGATGCGGATGCCGAACCACGCGACACCGTACGAGCCGAGGATGCCGAGAACCGACGAGAGCAGGATCACGCAGACGTGGAACGGCGTGTTGTGCGAGAGGACGCCGAAGTAGTACACCATGCAGGCGCCGATCAGGATCCAGAGGACCGCGAGGAACTTGCCCTGCGTCAGGAGGTACGTCTTGCAGGTCTCCCAGATCATGTGGGAGACGTTGCCCATCGACGAGTGCACCTGCAGCGCCTTGGTCTGCGTGTACTGGACCAGGCCGAAGACGGCGCCGATCGCGCAGATGAGGATGCCGATGTACATCAGCGTCACGCCGCTCATGCCGCCCAGTCCGTCAAAATGGACGTGCGTCAGGTCGGGGATTTTGATGTCGGCCTCGCTGGCGCGAAGCGACGGGATGGCAGTGGCGGCCGCAAGGACTGCGGCCAGTTGGTTCAATCGCCGTGGGATCATGATGGGGGAGGTAGGGGGTTCGAGTCTGGTGGTTCTGCCTCCGGGCCCCGGCAGCCGCGAGCCAAAATTGCCTCGCGCTGAGCAGAAAAGTGCCACTTATCCGGAAGCTCAGCGGGCTAATTCGCCCTTATAGGACGGCACCTTCCCCATGCACCACCTGCGTTTCCGCCAAGTCCACCTCGACTTCCACACGAGCGGCCTGATCAACGGGATCGGCTCGCGCTTCAGCAAGCGCCAGTTCCAGGAGGCCCTCAAGCTGGGGCACGTTGACTCCATCACGATCTTCTCGAAGTGCCATCACGGCTACAGCTACCACCCGACCAAGGTCGGCCGGCGGCACCCGAACCTGAAGTTTGACCTCCTCGCCCGGCAGATCGACGCGTGCCGCGAGATCAATGTCCGCTGCCCGATCTACATCAGTGCGGGTCTCGACGAGCTCGCCGCCTTCGCCAATCCGACGTGGGTGGTGAAGAAGAAGGACGGCACCATGTACAAGCCGTTCGGCGTCGAGTGGTTCGTCCGCCTCCTCCGCTTCAACTCGCCGTACCTCGACTATCTCTGCGAGCAGATCGAGGAGGTCGTCGAGCGCTGGCCCGACAACGACGGCATCTTCCTCGACATCGTCGGCGCCCAGCGCGACTACAGCGACGACGCGATCAAGGCGATGAAGCGCCGCGGGCTGAACCCCGAGCTCGACGCCGACGTCGACGTCTATGCGGCGTCGGTGCTGCTCGACTACTACCGCCGCACCACCGCCGCCGCGCGCTCGGTGCGCCGCGACACCCCGGTCTTCCACAACTCCGGCCACATCGCGATCGGCGCGCACCAGGCCCTGAACTTCAACTCGCACCTCGAGCTCGAGTCGCTCCCGACCGGCGGCTGGGGCTACGACCATTTCCCGCTCTCCGCGCGCTACGCCATCACCACGAAGTTCGACTTCCTCGGCATGACCGGGAAGTTCCACAACACGTGGGGCGAGTTCGGCGGCTTCAAGCGTCCCGCGGCCCTCCGCTACGAGTGCGGCGCGATGCTCGCGTACGGCGCCAAGTGCAGCGTGGGCGACCAGCTCCACCCGAACGGCGAGATGAACCGCGACACCTATCGCATCATCGGCGAGGCCTACGCCGAGGTGGAGCGCAAGGAGCCGTGGTGCGACCACGTGAAACCCGTGGCGCGGATCGCGCTCGTCAGCGCCGAGCACCACCAGGGCAAGTGGCGCGGCCACGGCACCCGGTGCGAGGCCGACCAGGGCGCCGCCCGCATGCTGCTTGAGCTGCACCAGCCGTTCGTGGTCCTCGACTACCTCGCCGCCTGGGACGCGTTCGATCTCGTGGTCCTGCCGGAGGGCTTCCCGATGGACGCCGCGGCCACCGCCAAGGCGAAGCGCTACCTCGCCGGTGGCGGCCGCATCCTCGCGGCGGGCTCGGCCCTCCTCAACGAGGCCCAGACCGCGTTCGCGGTGGACCCCGGCGCGAAGCTGCTGGGCCGCTCCAAGGGCGAGAAGGACTACCTGGTCGCGACCTCGCTCACGCCGGAAGTCGCGGTGAAGTCCGCGATCGTGATCCCGGGCTTCGCCTTCGAGATCCGCCCGACCCGCTCGCGCGTGCTCGCCGAGCGTCGTGAGGCCTACTTCAACCGGACGTGGGAGCACTACTGCTCGCACCAGCACGCGCCGGACGCCCCCGGCAAGGCCACGCCGGCCGCCGTGGTGGGGAAGCAGATCGCCTACTTCGCGCACGACCTGTTCTCCCATTACCGCAGCTACGGCCAGCCGCTGTACCGCGACTTCTTCGCCGCCGCCCTCCGGATCCTGCTCGACGGCCGGCTCCCCGTGACCACCAACCTGCCGACCGGCGCCCGGGTCAACGTGATGGAGCAGCGCCACGAGCGCCGCTACATCGCGCACCTGCTGTTCGCGGTGACGAGCGTGCGCGGCAAGTTCAACGACCAGCCGATCGAGATCATCGAGGATCTCGTCCCGCTCCGCGACTCAACGGTCAGCCTCCGGCTTCCCCGCAAGGTGAAGTCCGTCCACCTCGTGCCCGACGGCGAGGCGCTGCCGTTCCAGCAGCAGGACGGCGTGGTGACGTTTACGGTCCCGGAGTTCACCGCCCACCAGATGGTGGAGCTGGACTACTGAGCGCGGCGCCGGTCTCCGGCGAAGGCCGGGCCGGAGGTCAGGCGTGGTCGAGCGCGACCATCGCCAGCGTGTGCAGCCGGGGCAGGCGGAGCACGATCGCGTTTCCCTCGCGCCGCACCGGGAGACTCCGGCCCGCGGGCAGCAGTCGCGCGCGCCGGATCCGCTTGGGGAGCCGCAGGCGCACTTCGATGCCGTCGACGGGCAGGTTGGGCTGCTCCGCCTGGAAATTCACCAGCGCCAGGACATGCCGCCGGCGCGCGGGCTGGGCGAAGAGCGTGACCTCTACTGCGGTCGGGGCGTCCGCCTCGAACGACATCGCCGGTGCCAGGCTGCGAACCAGCCGGACGAACACATCGCGCAATCCGGGCACGTCCTCGATCGGTGTCGCGGCGTAGATCGCCCGGCCGCGGCCGAAGCGATGTGACACCAGCTCGGGCAGGTCCGTTGATTCCCAGGGCGGGTTGCTGTGGATGGACGAGTATTGGGTCACCTCCGCGGCGGGCCAGATGCGGGTGGTCGTGGCGAGCACCTCGGCGCCGCGCCGCGCGCGCACCTCGAAGCCCAGGGTCGGGGCAAACGGCGGCCGCTCCTTGGTCCAGTCGCCGAAGACCTCTGCGCCGGCGACGGTGGGTGCGAGATAGTGGGGCCGCGGGTTCCAGTCCGCGCGGACCAGCGAGACGCCCAGCACGTCGGCCAGCTGGAAGTCGTCCCGGCGGCGCCCGGTGGTGTCGACCAGCGAGGTGCCCCCGCTGGCGTACAGCGCGCCGCCGCGCCGGACGAACGCTCGCATCGCCGCGGCCTCGCGCGGCGAGAGATGGTGCGCCTGCGGCACGATCAGCACCCGGTGACGGTCGAGCTCCGCCAGATGCTGCGCGGTGACGATGGCAAAGGGCACGTGCGCGGTGATCAGCGTCGACGCGACATTCATCGCGGCCGCGGTGTGCGAGTCAGCGTCGAAGACCTCCTGCACGGGCCGGCCGTTGTCGCGTGGGTCGAACTTCGAATCGAGCGAGTAGTACAGCGCGACGTCCGCCACGCGCTCGCCGCCGAGCTCCGCCCAATGGCGGGCCACGCGATCATGCACGCGCCCGATCGCGGCATGGGCGCTGACGTTGACCGTGCCGGCCGGGTCGATCGCGTCGATGAAGAGAAAGGCGCTGTGGTCCGCGATCGCGGCGCTGACCTTGGACTCGAGCAGCGCGTCGGCCTTGCGCCCGGTGTGGTCGCGCAGGCTGGACGAGTAGCTCGTGGCGAACACGAACGGCCGCTGGCGCGTGAGGCCGCCGAGCAGCTTGCGGGCGAACGAGCCCTGGAGCGGTCCGCCGTAGAAGTCGCCGCTGAGGAAGTCGCACGTGGGCACCAGCGGATGCGAGGCGCCCTTGACCCAGTTGGAGGGCAGGGTGGACGACTGGTGCGAGATCGTGGCCCGCGGGCGATAATGCCGGGCGGTGCGGGTGGCCATGGCCGCGAACTCGCCGAGCCAGCGCTCGCGCCGCCGTTGGAACGCGACCCAGCGCGGGTCCATCCAGTTGACTGTGCGCGGCAGCTCGCCGCCCTCCTCCCGCGCCCAGCGCCGCTGGCAGTGCTCGCAGTAGCACACGCCCGGCCAGTAGGTCATGTCGAAGAAGATCCCCTCGAACTCGTAGCGCGCGCAGACCTCGCGCGTCCACGCCTTCACGTAGTCGCGGTACCCGGTGTTCGGACAGAGCACGCCATAGCGCGGCTGCGGGCCGAACTCGAAACCGCTGCACCCGAGCGCGTCCTGTCCGCGCCACTCGGGATGAGCGTCATAGGCCCACCGGTCGAAGATGAGGCTCATGTAGAGCTCGAACGCGATGCCGCGCCGGTGGCACGCCGCGATCAGCTCGGCGACGAGGTCGCGGCCGGCGAACTGCCGGTGCGGCACGCCGACCTTGGTCGGGTAATAGAACAGCCCCGTGTGCGACTGCGCCGCGCAGAGGACGGCTTGGGCCCGCGACTGCACGAGCGCGTCGGCGAATTCCTCGACGTCAAACTGCGCCATGAACGCCGGGTCCCAATCGGGGATGTGCATGTCGACCGTCGAGCGCCGCCAGGCCTCGTCGGGCCAGCGGACACCCGGAACGGCGCGTTGGGGACGAACGGCGGTGGCGCGCGGGCGAGGGGAGGGGGGCATGGCGGAGACCAAGTCGCGGGCGACATCAGGCGGCCGCCGCGACATCGCGCCCAGACCTAGCACGCGGGTCCCGGCCGGCCATCCAATTCGGCGCGATTAATCGCGGCCACAAGTGCCCGGGGCCGGGCTCGAACCGGCATGCCCTTGCGGGCAGGGGATTTTAAGTCCCCAGCGTCTACCATTCCGCCACCCGGGCGACGCGTGACGGGGACATTCGGCCCGGGTCGGAAGGGCGTCAACCTCCATGGGACCCCGCGGGAATTCGCCTTGCGGGAGCGGTCGGCCCAGACCACGGTGCGCCGGTGAAAATAGGCTTTCTCGGCGGCAGCTTTGACCCGGTGCATTTTGGCCACCTCATGGCTGCACAGGATGCGTTCGAACAACGCCACCTCGACCGCCTGGTGCTGGTGCCGGCTGCCCAGGCGCCACTGAAGCCGAACGACGTCCAGTCCACCGCCGAGGACCGGCTCGCCATGCTCCGCGCCTCGGTCGAATGGGACAAGCGCTTCGAGATTTCAGACTTCGAGCTCCGCCGCGGCGGCGTGAGCTACACCATCGATTCCGCCCGGCACTTCCGCCAGCTCTACCCCAACGATGAGCTGTACTGGATCATCGGCGGCGACCAGCTGCCCAAGCTGCACCTTTGGAAGGATATTCGGGAGCTGGCGAAACTCGTGGAGTTCATCTTCCTCGAGCGGCCCGGCCATCCCGTGAAGGCTGTGCCGGACATTCCCGGCCTGCGACTCCACCGCTGCGACGGCCATCTGCTCGCCATCAGCTCCACCGAGCTCCGCGAACGCGTGCAGCGCAACCTGTCGCTCGATTACTTCGTGCCGCACAAGGCGATTGTGTATATCCACGAGCACCGTCTTTATCGGGAGAAATCATGAAGGGAAAATCCGCCAATTCGCTGGAGCTTGTCCGGCTCTGCTGCCGTGTCCTCGACGAAAAGAAGGCCGGGGACCTGCGCGTGCTCGACGTCAGCGCCCAGTCCTCGATCACCGATTACCTCGTCCTCGCGACCGGCACGTCCGACCCCCACCTGCGCGCCCTGCGCGTGGAACTGGAGAAGGTCATCGACGCGACGAGCAACCGCATCGTCGGCATGGAGACGGCCCAGGAGAGCGGCTGGATCGTCATCGATGTCTTCGATGTGATGGTGCACATCTTCTCCGCCGAAAACCGCTCCAAGTACGGGCTCGAGAATCTGTGGAAGGACGCGGTCGAGGTTTCCGTCCCGGCGCTGCTGGGTGAGGCCAAGCCCGCCAAGCCTGCCAAGCCCGCCCGCAAGAAGGCCGCCGCTCCCACGCGCCGCAAAGCCGCGAAAACTACTCCAGCGGCTAAACGCAAAAAGTCTGCAAGTAAGTAGTTAGGCCAGTGTAGTTTCCCTACCGGAAAGTAGGGCCCGGAGAGCAAATTTGGAGGGAAAAGGCGCGCGGCTGTTTGGTTGGCCCGGGCTCCTAAGTGTTTTTTGACATCCTATTTACCGCGTTCAATAAAGGATTTAGAACTAGGTGGTTAGGCAAGAACGACCGCGCTTCGAAATAAGGGTTTATGAGCCACGACGGAGTGCGGGGTAATAATTCCTTGCTCAAACGGGAGGGGTCGATGAAACTCCCGGAACGCTGCCCACTTCCTGGGCATCCGTTAGGTAGGATTAATATAATAACCAAAAACACAGGATACACATCATGAAGCTGAATCAGTCCAAGAAGGGTTTCACCCTCGTCGAAATCATGATCGTCGTCGTCATCATCG
>DAOQKI010000078.1:0-17687 GCA_035334485.1 Opitutaceae bacterium | reverse complement strand
CCCGCCGTACCGCCGGCCGGTCAACCAGGTCTTCCAGAGCTACGCCCTGTTCCCGCACCTCACCGTCGCGGAGAACGTCGGCTTCGGTCTCCGCATGCAGCACGTCGCCGCGGCCGAGGCGGCGGAGCGCGTCCGAGAGGCGCTCGCGCTGGTCTCGCTGAGCGGTCTCGACGCCCGCCGGCCCCACCAGCTGTCCGGCGGCCAGCGGCAGCGCGTTGCGCTCGCCCGCGCGCTGGTGTGCCGGCCCAAGGTGCTGCTGCTCGACGAGCCGTTGTCCGCCCTCGACGCCAAGCTCCGCCGCGCCATGCAGCTCGAGCTCAAGCGCCTGCAGCGCCAGCTCGGCATCACCTTCGTCTTCGTCACGCACGACCAGGAGGAGGCGCTCACGATGAGCGACCGCATCGCCATCGTGAACGCCGGGCGCATCGAGCAGCTGGGCACCGCGCACGAGATCTACCACCGCCCGGCCACCCGCTTCGCCGCCGACTTCGTCGGCCAGGCCAACCTGCTGGAGGCGCAGCTGCTCCTCCAGGACGAGGACAAGGTGCGGGTCACGGTCACCGGCGGCCTCGAGCTCACCGTGCCGCGCGCCGCCTGGCCGACCGGCGCCATGAAGGCCCTCATCGCGATGCGCCCCGAGAAGGTGCACGTCTCGCGCCTCGCCCATGCCGGGGCGGCCCCCGCGGCCGCGGCCACCAACCTGTTTGAGGCGCGCATCGAGGAGGAGATCTTCCAGGGCGCCACCGATCATCTGGTGCTGGTGACCGCCACCGGCACCCGCCTCTCGGTCGTCGTCGCGAACGAGAGCGCCTACGGCGAGATCTTCCACGCCGGCGACCGCGTCGCCTGCGCGTTGCACGCCGACGACCTCGTGGTGGTCCCGGCCGAGTAAGCGCCGCGCTTGGGCTGGGGCGGGGGTTTGGTGTGCCACGAAGGGCACAAAGAGCACGAAGGGAAGGCTGGGTTACTTCGCGGCCATGGCGGTCTTGGCGGTTGACCATGATCGGTTCCGATCCGTGGCACCGCTAAGCCCGCCACGATCGCGAAGGCGCGTTCTGCTCAGGCTTCGTGTGCTTCGTGACCTTAGTGGCGAATTCGGACCGCCGCGGGGGCTTTGAGCCTGTGACTTTCGACTTTCGACGCCCGCAATCGCGGGCTACCGTGATCCCGTGATCGCCTCCGTCAGTTTCCACCGGTTCAAGGCGCTGCGGGCGACCAGCCTGAAGCTGGCGCCCTTCAACCTCGTCATCGGGGCGAACGGCAGCGGCAAGACCAGCCTGATCCAGGCGGTGCTGAGGCTGCGGTCCCTGGCGCGGCTGCCGCTCGCGGCGGAACCGGCCAAGGCGCCGCGGCGCGTCGGCGGGCCGTCGATCTGGTTCAAGTTCGCCGCGCCGCATGCCGGCGTCGAGGCACGGCTGGAATGCGTGTCCGACGTCGCGTGCGATCTCCTGCAGGTGCTCCCGCCGCAGGCGCCGGGCTGGCCGGCGCTGCAGGGCGAGATCGCCCGGATCCGCTCGTACTTGCTCGACCACTATGCGATGGCCGGCGGCGCACCGACCGCGCCGGAGGGCGACACGGTGCTGCAGGGCAACGGGGCGAATCTCGCCGCGACGCTGCTGGCGCTGCGCGAGCGTCATCCGGCCGATTTCGCCGCGCTCGAGGCGGAGGCGCTGCGCCTCATGCCCGAGTACACGGGGATCGAGCTGCAGCGCGCGACGGGCGGGAACGTGACCCTTGGGCTCGTCTTGGGGGACGGCGAGGGCACGGTGACTGCGGAGAACCTCTCCCAGGGATCGCTCTACCTGCTCGCGATCCTGGCGCTGGCGTTCGATCCCAACCCGCCATCGGTCCTCTGCATCGAGGAGATCGACCGGGGCGTGCATCCGCGCGTGCTGCGCGAGGTTCGGGATGCATTCTACCGGCTCAGCTACCCACAGTCGTTCGGGCTGAAGCGCGCGCCGGTGCAGGTGATCGCCACGACGCATTCGCCGTACCTGCTCGACCTGTTCCGGGACCACCCGGAGGAGGTGGTGATCGCCCAGAAGCACGGCCGGGCCTCGGTGTTCGAGCGGCTGTCGGACCGCGCCGACCTCGCGGAGCTGCTGCAGGAGGGATCGCTGGGCGACATGTGGTACAGCGGAATCCTCGGCGGCGTGCCGGACGAGCGATGAAGGTCGCGCTGTTGAGCGAGTCGCCGGCCGACGAGGCGGTCCTGCGGGAACTGGTCGGGGCGGTGTTGCGCGAACCGCCGCGTTTCACTCCGGCCGGGCTGCGCGCGCGCGGCTGGCCCAACGTCGCGCAGGTCCTGCCGGCGGTGATCCGTCACCTGCACTTCAACACCGACACGGACACGCTGGTCGTGACCGTGGACTCGGACGACTCGGTGGTCCACGTCGCGGCGCACGACGCGCCCAACTATTTCCACCCGCAGTGCCGGCTGTGCCAGCTGCGGGCGGTGTTTCGCCAGACCACGAAGAAGCTGCCGCCCGCGCACGGGCGGGCGCGGGTGTTGCGCTGCGTGGGCGTGGCGGTGCCGGCGCTCGAGGCGTGGCTCCTCTGCGGGCGCGACCCGGCGGTGTCCGAGGCGGCGTGGGTGGAGGGGCTGGCAAGCGGACGGCGGCCGTACACACGCGCGGAGCTGAAGTTTCGGGTGTACGGCACGGACCGGCCGACGTTGCCCTACGAGATCCAGCGGGCGACCGAGGAGATCCGGCGCCACCGGGCTGACCCGCGCCGGTTGGAGAACGACTTTCCTGGCTTCGGCGCCATGGCCCGCGACCTGCGCGAGAACCGCGAGATGATGGCCCGCGGCGAGCACCAGCACCGGTAGACCGGTGGGCAAATTTTGCCACCAAGGGCACGAAGGCCACGAAGCACGGACTGCACCGGTTTCACGCGGATCGGGAACCATGCATGGCCAACCGCGAAGACCGCCAAGATCGCGAAGCAACCGGCTTGGTCTTCGTGCGCTTCGTGCCCAGGGTGACAAACTCGAGCGACAATCGAGTTACCGGGTGGCTCCGTCCGGAGGTGAAGCCGGCGAAATAGCGTTGAAATTCTGACGGCCTCGTCCGGCATTGGGGGTTGCGCATGCTGACCCCCGGACTCCGGCGCCGCTCCTATCTACCCCGACCCCTTGAACTGATCGCTGCTGCGGTGGCGGGGATGCTCTATCGCGTGCGTCACGCTGGGGCCGACCAGATCCCGAAGGAGGGTGGGGTGCTGCTGATTGCGAACCACCTCTCGTACATCGACCCGGTGGTGCTGCAGCTGGCGTGCCCGCGGCCGATCCGGTTCCTGGGCTACCAGGGGCTGCGGGAGAACCCGTTTTTCGACTTCGCCTTCCGCGCCAGCGGCGCGATTCCGATCTCGCGGGTCAGCCCGACCGACGGCATCCGGCAGGCCATCAAGCACCTGAAAGACGGCGAGGTCGTCGCGATCTTTCCGGAAGGCCACATTTCCCGCACCGGCCAGCTCATGCCGATCATGCGCGGGTTCGAGGTGGCGGCGCGCAAGGCTGGGGTGCCGGTGCTGCCGGCGTTCATCGACGGCGTCTGGGGCTCGGTCTTCTCCTTTGCGGACAACAAGTACCTCTGGAAATCGCCGCGGCTGATGCCGACGCCGGTGTTCGTGCAATTCGGCGCGCCGATTCCGCCGGACCAGGCCGAGCCGCGCCTCGCGCGCAAGATCCTCCTCGACCTCGGGGCGATGGCCTTTGACGAGCGCCCGGTGCTGAAGCGGCACCTCGGCCGCGAATGTGTGCGGGCGCTGGCCCGCCGGCCCTGGCATGTCGAGGTGATCGACCGGACCGCCGAGCGCCGGCCCGTGACCGCCGCCCAGCTCCTGTCGGTCTCGGCGGCGCTGTCCCGCCACCTCATCCGCACCGTCCCGGAGAAGCGCGTCGGCATCGTGCTGCCGCCGGGCGCCGGCGCCTTCATCGCGAACCTCGCCGTCATCTGCGCGGGAAAAATTCCGGTCAACCTGAACTTCACCGCCGGGCGCGCCGCGCTCGAGGCGAGCATGAAGATCGGCGGCGTCGCCACCGTACTCTCCGCCGACGCGGTGCGGCAGAAGGTCCCGAACTTTCCCTGGCCGGAACGGACGCTCGACCTTCGCCGCGAGATCGAGGCCATGGGTGGCAAGCGCGCGATCGTGCCGTGGCTGCTGGCCGCGTGGTTCCTCCCGAACCAGTGGATCGCGAGCCTGCTCGGCCTGCCCAAGGTCGGCGACCGCGCCGAAGCCGGCCTCCTGTTCACCAGCGGCAGCTCCGGGGAGCCCAAGGGCGTCGCCCTCTCGCACCGGAACATCCTCGCGAACTGCTCCCAGATCTCGTCGCTCTCCATCCTGCCGCAGTCGTCCTCGCTCCTCGGCTGCCTCCCGCTGTTCCACAGCATGGGCTTCACGGTTACGCTCTGGTACCCGATCATCCGCGGCTGCCGCGTCGTCACGGTCCCTAGTCCGCTCGACACCCGCAAGATCGTCGACGCGATCCGGGACGAGCAGGTCACCGTGCTGCTCGGGGCCCCGACCTTCATCCGGCCGATCCTGCGCAAGGCGCAGCCGAGCGAGCTCCGCTCGCTGCACCTCGTCGTCACGGGCGCAGAAAAGCTGCCGGACGACCTCTACAAGGCGTTCCTCGAGACCTTCCACATCGAGATCCTCCAGGGCTACGGGCTCACCGAGACCACCCCGGCGAGCAACATCAACCAGCCGCATCCGCCGGTGACCACCGAGACCGCCGAGCCGCAGGTGGGCAAAAAGGCCGGCTCGACCGGCCGGCTGCTGCCCGGCATGACCGTCCGCATCGTCAGCCCCGACACGGGCGAGGAGGTTCCGATCGGCGACCAGGGCATCGTCTGGTTCAAGGGCGCCAACGTGTTCAGCGGCTACCTCGACGATCCGCAGAAAACCCAGGCGGCGTTCCGCGACGGCTGGTTTGTCACCGGCGACCTCGGTCGGCTCGACGACGAGGGCTTCCTCTTCATCGAGGGACGGCTCTCACGCTTCTCCAAGATCGGCGCCGAGATGATCCCGCACGGCACGATCGAGCAGAAGATCGTCGATACTTTCGGCCTCGACCAGTCGGAGGGTCCCTCGATCGCCGTGATGGGCGTGCCCGACAAGGCGAAGGGCGAGGCGCTGGTGCTTCTCACCACGAATACGATCACCTCGGACGAGCTCCGCGAGAAGCTGCTGGGCGTCGGCCTGCCGAATCTGTGGGTGCCGAAGATCATCCACCAAGTGGAGCAGATCCCGGTGCTCGGCACCGGGAAGCTCGACCTTAAACGCTGCCGCGAGGTGGCCCTCGAAGCGGTGCGGGATTAGGGCGGTGGACTGTGGGCAGTGGACGGTGGGCAGTGGGCGGTTGGCTGTGGACTGTGAACGAAGGACAGCGGGCCGAAGCCGGTGCTTCCTTTCAACTTTCAACTGCCCTCTCTCAACCGCCAGCCCGTTCAGGGCTGGCACAGGCAGGATGACGAGATCGTGATGTCGGCCACGTGCCAGGCGTCCGTGAATTGTCGCTTGGCCTCGGCGGCCTCGGCCACCTTCTGTTGCTGCGCCAGTGCCTCGCTCAGGCCGTAGAGCGACCAGCCGTTGCCGGGCAGGCGCGTGAGATCTTCGCGATAGACCTTCTCGGCGTCCGCGAATCGCCCGTGGGCCATCAGCGTCGCGCCGAGGGAATGTCGTACCGGGATGATCCACGACGGCGGTTCGTCGTACCGCAGGGCGTCCTCGGCCGCCACGGCGGCGCGGAGCTGGGCGACGGCCGCGTCGACCTTGCCTTCGCGGACCAGGATCTCGCCCTCAACCATCGGCGTGACGATGGCCAGCACGGCGGAGCAGAGGTTGTTGCCCGCCGCGATCTCGTCGGCCGGCACCTTCTTGGCCGCCTCGGCGAAAAGCGCCTGCTCGGCGCGCGCGCGGACGGGATCGCCCTTGGCCGCGTAGGCGATGCTGCGCGCGGCGAAGCGGAAGGCGTGCGAGAATGGGTATTTCGCGTCGATCTCGGGTTCGGCGAGCACGTCGTCCCAGCGCCCGAACCGCACCATGCACTCGAGCGGCATCGAGAGCCATGCCTCCGACATCGCGCCGTACTCCGCCATGAACTCGTCGGACAGGCCGGCGACGAGGTCGCGCATGTGCCGGAGCGCGAGCTGGCCCTGGCCCGTCATCATGGCCGCGTAGGCCAGCATGTGCTGGTTGTGAGCGACGTAGACCGGGAGGAAGCCGCGGGCGGGTCCCGCGACCTTCCGGTACGCCTGGTCGGCCGCGACCGCCTTCACGTTGGAGGCGATCGCGTCGTGCCAGCGGCCCACGCGGATGTAGATGTGCGAGGGCATGTGGACATTGTGCGCGAGCCCGGGCTGGAGCCCGAGGAGCCGGTCGGCGGCGGCGATGGCGCGCTCGGGGTGGGGCGACGCCTCGACGGCGTGAATGTAGAGGTGGTTCGCGAACGGATGGTTCACGTCGAGCGCGAGCACGCGGTCGAGCGTGGCGAGAATCTCGTCGGTGCCGGGCTGCGGCTGTCCCTCCGGCGTCCACTGGTCCCACGGCCGGAGGTCCATCATGGCCTCGACGAACAGGACGCCGACGTCGGTGTCGTCGGAGTACTTCCGCCAGACCTCGCGCATGGCGTTCGCGTAGGCGAGATCGAGCGGGGCACGGTCGTCGGGCTGCGGGTTGGCGTAGCGGCGGGCGAGCGCGCCGATGAGGGCCTGCTCGACCGGCGAGACGTGTTTCGCGGCCTGGGCGCGGCCCAGCTCGCGCCAGGCCCGCTCGGCGGCGGGCGGCGGCACCATGGGAAAGTTGATGTGCGGTCCGCTTGCCAGTGCGACGCCCCAGTGCGCCATTGCGCATTCCGGGTCGAGCCGCGCCGCCTCCTCGAAGGAACGGATCGCGGCGCCGTGGTTGAAGCCGAAGAGGAAGTTCAGGCCCTGGTCGAAGTACCGCTGGGCCTCGGCCGAGTCGGTCGTGACCTTGCGGGTGTGGGCACCGAGGCCCTCGATCAGCGGCATTGGCTTGGTGGGGGCGCCCGCGGCGCCATGGCTGGCCGCGGCCAGCCCGACAGCAATGAGTGCAACGGTCAGAGCTTTCATGGGGTAGGAAGACCAGCCCTCAGGGGGTAAGGCTGGAAGGTTCGTCGGCAGGCTAGAGCAAACGTCCCGGCTGTCTATTCCCGACTCGCCGCGGCGGCCGACAAAAAAGCCCGGACCGTGGTCCGGGCGGCGATAAAGCAAGGGTCGCGCTGGGTCAGCGGCGGAAGTGGAAACCGTTCTCGTCCTCGTAGCCCTCCGGGATGCTCTCCAATTCGGTCGCAAGCTGACGGACGAGGGCCATCACGCCGGCAGTGACAGAGGCGAGGACAACGATGAGCAGGGGTTTCATGGCACCATCATGGACCAAGCTGGTTCACCCGGGCATCCGTGGCGACCCGCAATTGACCCTCCGGCCGAATCCGGGGAAAGCCGTTATCGACCATAACCAGCTCGGGACAAGCCCCTGCTGGCTAGGCGGTTGCCATGCCTCGTTCCAATAATTACCGGGACGTATTCAGGAATTTCCCTACCGCACGACGCGGGCGCCGCCCCCGGCAATCTGCTTCTCGACTTCCTTGCGGGTGGCCATCGACGTGTCGCCCGGCGTGGTCGACGCGAGGGCGCCGTGGGCCGCGCCGTAGTCGACCGCCTTCTGCGGGTCGTTGAACTGGAGGAAGCCGAACTGGAGGCCGGACGCGAAGCTGTCGCCGCCGCCGACGCGGTCGAGGATCTCAAGCTCGGGGTATTGGCGGCTCTCGTGGAACTTGCCGTCGTGCCAGAGGATCGCGCTCCAGTCGTTCTTCGTCGCGGTGATCACGCGCCGCAGCGTCGTCGCGGCGACCTTGAAGTTCGGGTACGCCTTCACCGCGGTCTCGATCATGCCCTTGAACGCGTCGATCTCGATCTTGGAGAGGTGGTGGTCGGCGCCCTTCACCTCGAAGCCGAGCGAGGCGGTGAAGTCCTCCTCGTTGCCGATCATGACGTCGACGTACTTGGCGATCTCGCGGTTGACCTCCTGGGCCTTTTTCAGGCCGCCGATGGTCTTCCAGAGCGAGGGGCGGTAGTTGAGGTCGTAGCTGACGATGGTGCCGTGCTGCTTGGCGGCCTTGACGGCCTCGATCGTGAGGGCGGCGGTGGACTCGGAGAGGGCCGCGAAGATGCCGCCGGTGTGGAACCAGCGCGCGCCGAGCTGGCCGAAGATGCGCTGCCAGTCGAAGTCGCCCGGCTTGAGCTGCGAGGCGGCGGAGTTGCCGCGGTCGGGCGCACCGACGGCGCCGCGGATGCCGAAGCCGCGCTCGGTGAAGTTGAGGCCGTTGCGCACGGTGCGGCCGATGCCGTCGTCCTCGCGCCACTTGATGAAGTCGGTGGCCACGCCGCCCTGCATGATGAAGTCCTCGACGAGGTGCCCGACCTCGTTGTCGACGAACGCGGTGCAGACCGCGGTTTTCAGGCCGAAGCATTTCCGGAGGCCGCGCGACGTGTTGTACTCGCCGCCGCCCTCCCAAACCTTGAACTCGCGGGCGGTGCGGATGCGGCCCTCGCCGGGATCGAGGCGAAGCATGACCTCGCCAAGCGAGATCTGGTCATAGGCGCAGGAGGAGGCGGGTTTGATCGGGAGGCTCATGGCGGAAAAGGGAACCGTACTTCAAATCCGCCCCGCCCCAAATGGAAGCTCTTTATCGGCCCGGTCAGTCCGAATGACGGAGGGCTTTTCACAGGAGGCAACGGAGGGAACGGAGGCGGGGCGAAGGCGCTCCGTTACCTCGGTTGCCTCCTGTGATATTTCGGGATCGTCCCGCCTAATTTGTTTATCGGGTTGAAGCGGGGTGGGGGTTGGCCGAAGGTGGGAGGTCCGTCGTTTTCCCTCCCATGGCCACGTCTCCCTTTCGCTCCGCCACGCAGCAGCTGCACCGTCAGCTGGGTTCCCGGGTCGTCCTCACGGACGCGGCCAGCCGGTTCGAGGCCTCGTTTGACAGCAGCAAGATCTCGTTTCCGCCCGCCGCCGTCATCCGCCCGCGCCGCGAGGCCGACGTCGGCACTGTTCTCGTCCTGGCCAACCGCCACCGCGTCCCCGTCACGGTCCGGGGCCGTGGCACCACCCTCATGGGCTCGGCCGCGCCGGTGCGCGGCGGGTGGGTCATCGATCTCCGTCCGCTCCGCCGGCTCCGCGTCGACGTCGAGGCCGGACTCATTCACGCGCAGGCCGGGGCGACGGTCGGCGACATTCAGCGCGCCGCGGCGGCCGAGGGCTGGTTCTACCCGCCCGACCCGTCGTCCAAGGAGTACTGCACCATCGGCGGCAACATCGCGTGCAACGCCGGCGGCATGCACGGCGGCAAGTATGGCGTGACCCGCGACTTTGTCGTCGCGCTGCGCGGCTTTCTCCCAACCGGCGAGTTCGTGGAGTGGGGGACCGCGACCAAGAAATTCTCCGCGGGCTTCAACCTCCGCGATCTCTGGATTGGCAGCGAGGGCATGCTGGGCGTGGTGACCGGCGCGGTGCTGAAGCTCATCCCGGCGCCCGCCGAGCGCTGGACGCTGCTCACGTCGTTCCAAGACGAGACGGCGGCCCTCCGCGCGGCCCTCGCGCTGTTCCGGCAGCGGGTGCAGCCGGCCATCTGCGAGTTTCTTGACCGCGAGAGCGTGCTGTGCGCCGAGCGGGCGACGGGCACGACCGTGTTTCCCGGGCAGTCCGGCCGCCCGGTGATCCTGCTCGAGTTGGCCGGGAGCGCAGCGGAGCTCCGGGAGCAGAAGGCCCAGGTGCTGGCGTGGGCCCGCGAGCACACGCTTGCGCACCGCGCGGCGCGGAATCGCGCCGAGGCCGAGACCCTGTGGGCGGTGCGGCGCAAGTGCTCGGGCGCGATGTTCGAGCTGGGCGACGCCAAGCTTAACGAGGACATCGTCGTCCCGATGCGGAACTATGTCCGTTTCATCCGGTACCTGGCCGCGCTGAAGCGCCGGTCCCACCTGCCGATCCCGACGTTCGGGCATCTCGCCGACGGCAACCTCCACGTGAACATCATGTACCACCGCGCGACCCGCGCTGAGTCGCGGGCGGCCGAGGCGGCGGTGACCGACCTGATGCGCACGGTGGTGTCGCTGGGCGGGGCGATTTCCGGCGAGCACGGCATCGGCCTCGCCAAGACGCCGTTCCTGCGCGTGCAGCACCGGCCGGCCCAGGTGAAGGCGATGCGGGCCGTGAAGCGTGCGCTCGATCCCCGCGGCATCCTGAATCCGGGAAAAATGTTCGAGCCCGTGCGCATCTGGAAGTTCCCGAAGGTCGCGGTGCATCTGCCCTGGGATCACAAGTAGAAATACCGGGACGAACGCCGAACATCGAACGCCGAACGCCGGACGTCGAAGTGTTCTTGCGGCGGCGCCTAGGCGGGACACGATCCCTCGGCGTTCGATGTTCGGCGTCCGATGTTCGACGTTCGGTCTGAGCTGCCCCTTGCCCCATGTTTTCTCGCCGCCTTGCTGTCGCGTTTGTCTTGGCCGTTTCCTTCGCGTCTGCCGCGGCCACTCCGCTGCCCTACGCCCGCGCTGCGTGGGTCGTCCCACCGGGGGTGGTGGTGCCGCACGAGCCGGAGCGCGTGTTCATCGGCCCCGGCACGATTGCGCTCCCTAACGGCGAGATCCTGATGCTGGCGCCGTGGGGCTCGGCGCCGGCGCTGTTTGAGGAGCTGCGCGGCACCTATCCGCCGCCACCGTTCTACCGCAGCGCGGACCACGGCCGCACCTGGACCCGCGGCGAATGCCTCCCGCTCGCGTGGAAGCTGACCGGCACGATCAACAATGGTGGCATGTCGTTCCTGCGCCTCCGCGACGGACGGATCGCGCTGGTCGGCCACCGCTATGTGCCCGACAACAAAGGCGGCGGCCTGCCGTTCATCACTTTCTCCTCGGACCAGGGCGCGACCTGGACGCCTGCGAAGCTGGTCGGCGGCGAGGTCGCGGCCGACGATCCGTGGTACATCATGAACGACCGGCTGGTCCAGCTCCGCTCCGGCCGGTTGCTCGTGCCCGTCGCGCATGCGGTCCGGAACAGCGGCCCGGAAGGCGACCTCGCGGAGTCCGGGTGTTTTTACAGCGACGATGGCGGGGCGACGTGGCGGCTCTCGACCCTTGTGCGTCCGCCCGGCGCGCTGCGCGGCATGGCCGAGCCCTGTGCCGCCGAGCTGCCCGACGGGCGCGTCCTGCTCTTGGCGCCCTCCGGGACCGGCTATCTGGTCGCGGCTTTTTCCGCCGACGCGGGCGCTACCTGGTCGGAGCCCCACAACACGACGCTCCTCTCGCCCTGTACCTCGCTCACGCTCAAGACGATGCCAGACGGTCGCCTGATCGTGTTCTACAACCACGTGAAAGAGGACGGCCCGGGCAGCCTGTTCCCGCGCTGTCCGCTGGTCTATGCGGTTTCGGCCGACGGCGAACACTGGGGCGGGCCCGTCATCGTCGACGACGAGGGCTGGGATCCGGTGCAGCCGACCCGGGAGAACATCTATCCGTCGATCTGTTTCCTCGACGAAGGCTTGCTCGTCGTCTGGTCATCGCATTTCTCAACGGCCGGCAAGACCCGGCGCTCGGTCGGACAAAACCAGATTGGCGGCGGGAAGCGGGGTGTGTTGAAATACCCGCGACCATGAAGACCGCCATGCTGATCCGACCGTACCGTGAGGCCGACGAGGCCGATGTCATCGCGCTCTGGCGCGAGTGCGCCATGCTGCGCTGGAGCGATCCGCGCAAGGACATCGCGCGCAAGTTGAAGGTAAACGGGGACTGGTTCCTCGTGGGCGAGGTGGGCGGCCGCGTCGCGGCCACCTGCATGGTCGGCTACGAGGGGCACCGGGGCTGGATCAATCTCCTCGCGATCTCGCCGCGCTACCAGCGCAGCGGTTTCGGCCGACAGCTCATGGACGAGGCGGAACGCCTCCTGCGCGGGGTCGGCTGCGCCAAGATCAATCTCCAGGTGCGCGACACCAACCGGCAGGTCATCGCCTTCTACGAGCGGCTCGGGTTCGCCATCGACCCGCTGGTCTGCATGGGCAAGCGGCTCGAACAGGACTGACGGCTTGCACCGGTTCCCGCGCTCCGCGACCGTTCGCGCATGCAGTACCGCTTCGAGTTTCGCCGCTACTGCCTCCCGTTCCGGCTGCCCCTCCGGACGTCGCAGGGGCCCTGGAGCGAACGCGAGGGCGTGCTGGTTCGGCTCACGGACGAGGGCGGCCGCGCCGGCTATGGCGAGGCTGCGCCCATCCCCTGGTACGGCACCGAGTCAGTCGACGAGGTTGAGCGGGTTTGCCGCGGTCTGGGCGAACACGTCACGGTTGACCGCCTGTCCGCCGTCCCGTCCCACCTCGGCTGCCTGCGCAACGCCCTCGCGGCGGCGCTCGCGCCCTCCAGTGGGCACCGCGATCCGCCGGCACCGCTCGGCGTGGCGGCCCTGCTGCCGGCCGGACGGGCCGCGCTGTCCGCGATTCCGCCGCGGGCCGAAGCGGGTTTCCGCATCTTCAAGTGGAAGGTCGGCATCGAGACGGTCGCGGACGAGCTCAGCCTGCTCGACGACGTCTGCGCGGCCCTGCCAGGCGGGGCGCAGCTGCGGCTCGATGCCAACGGCGCGTGGGACCGTCGCGAGACCGAGCGTTGGTTGGACCGCTGCGCCGACCGACCGGTCGAGCATGTGGAGCAGCCGGTGCCGGCCGATGCGGACGGGGTGACCGACCTGATGCTGGGGCTGGCGGGCGACTACCCGACTCCGATCGCGCTCGACGAATCGATCGCCGGCGAGGGCGACCTGGAGCGCTGGCTCGGGGTCGGCTGGCCCGGGGTGTACGTTGTGAAACCCTCGCTGCTGGCCAACGTGGCGGGCGCGCTGGATTCGCTGCGCGAGGCGAATGCCCCGGTGGTGTTTTCTTCGGCGCTCGAGACCGCGCTCGGCGCCCGACTCGCGCTGCGGGCCGCGTTTGCCTGGACCGGCGAGCGCCGAGCGGTCGGCTTCGGCGTCTGGCCGCTCTTCGCCGAGGAACGTTTCGACGGGCTGGTCACCGCGCCGTTCATCCGGTGGGAAGACATCGAGCGCATCGACCCGGAGGCAGTATGGAACGCCCTGAGCTGATCCGCCTGCTGCGCGCCACCGGCGGCGTGGTCGAGCGGTCCGGTCACGTGTTCCTCACCGATCCGGCCTGGGGCGCCCGCGAGCGGGAGGCGCTGGCGGCGCTCGCCCCGGAAAATCCCACAGCCGCCATGCCCGAGACCGGCTGGCTGTGCATCCCGACCGGCGGCAGCAGCGGCGGCCTGAAATTCGCGCGGCATGATGAAGTCACGCTGGCGGCCGCCGTGCGCGGCTTTTGCGGTCATTTTGGCCTGACGCGCGTGAATGCGGTGGGCGTGCTGCCGCCGCACCATGTGAGCGGCCTGATGGCGCGGGTGCGGTGCGCGGTCACGGGCGGCACGTACCGGGATTGGGCCTGGAAGGATCTCGAGGCCGGGCGCTGGCCCGACCTGGGTACCGGCGATTGGGTGCTTTCGCTCGTGCCGACCCAGCTGCAGCGGCTGCTTGCCCGGGAGGGCGGCCGGGAGCGGTTGCAGCGATTCCAGCTCATCTTCCTCGGCGGCGGGCCGACCTGGCCGGTGCTGGCGGAGCAGGCCGCGGAGGCGCGGCTGCCGGTCGTGCTGAGCTACGGCATGACCGAGACCGCCGCGATGATTGCGGCCCAGCGGCCGGAGGAATTCCTGTCCGGGGACCGGAGCTGCGGCCGGGCGATGCCCCATGCGAGCATCCGGATCGACGAGGACGGCGCCGTGCGGATCGCGGGTGAGTCCGTTTTCCGCGGCTACTATCCGGAACGCCGGTCCGCGCGGGAATTTGTCACAGAGGACCTCGGCTCCCTCGACGGCGCGGGCCGCCTGCGGCTGCTGGGGCGGCGCGACGCCACGATCATCACGGGCGGGAAAAAAGTGCAGCCGCTCGAGGTCGAGGCTGCGCTCCGGGCCAGTGGCGAATTCACCGATGTCGTGGTGCTCGGCGTGCCGGACGCAGAGTGGGGCGAGGCGGTGGTGGCCTGCTATCCCGGCGGCGAGCCGGCGCCGGATCCGGGCCGGCTGCGGCGGGCGCTCGAGGCGCTCGCGTCGCATCAGCGGCCAAAGCGGCTGGTCCCGATCACGCCCTGGCCGCGCAACGCCCAGGGCAAGGTCAACCGCGCGGCGTTGCTCGCGGCGCTGCGCTGAAGGTCCGTTTTCCCATGAAGAACCTCCCGCTGCTCGCCCTGTGCTTCGCCCTGATCCTCGTGCCCTGCCGCGGTGCCGTGCCCACGCCGCAGATGGCGATGAGCTGGAACCAGTCCACCGACCCGAAGAAATGGGAATTGAAATGGGTCGACGGCAACGAGCACGGCATCGTGGCCGAGTTCGTCCCGGTCGGGGATGACATCAATGCCTGGAAGGAGATGGTCGCGCAGCAAGTCGTGTTCTTCCGGCGCCCGCTGGGCGACTACGTGAGCAAGTGGAAGGAGCGCATGCAAAAGGCGGACCCGGGCATGACGATCAAGGTGGACGAGGAGGCGGACGGCTCGGTGATGGCGAGCTACACGTCATTCTTTGCGCGCGAGCAGAGCATCCGGCGCTTCGTGCGGGGGCCGGACGGGGTCTACATGCTGGCCTACCATGTCCGCCCGGGCCTCGCCGAGGTCGAGCGCCTCCTGATGTGGAAGGAGATTCTCCGCCAGGCGACTCTGGTGCCCAATCCCGAGCTGAACCACCCGCGCCGCTAGGCCCGACCTTCGCGCTTGGTGGTCTTGGTGACCGGCAAGACGCCCGCTCGCGGAAACGTGGCTCAGCCGGCCTGCACCCAGGCGGCGAGCGCCGGCGGCAGGTCGAGGCGCTGGCGCTTCGCGAGCGAGGTGGCCACGTGCTCCGTGCGGACGCGGGCCGCGAGCTTGTCGGGCCGGCCGAGCCTCGTGATCTCGAAGTCGAGCGCGAACGAGTGGGGCGTCAGGAGCGAGGGTTTGACGGTGACGGTGACCTTGTCGCCGCAGTGCAGGGGACGGAAGTACTCCGCGCTGCTCTTCGCGATGGGGATGATGAGGTCGTTGCGGCCGAGGAAGTCCTTCAGGTCCATGCCGGCCTGCACGAGCGCCTCCTCGTACGCCTCGTGGCAGAGCACGTAGGTGCGCGCGAAGAACACGACGCCGGCCGCGTCGGTGTCGGCGAGGCGGATGGTGCGGGAATGGACGAAGGGCATGGGCGACAGGTATCGGCGATCCGGCCGGGCGTGTCAGCTCAGGAATCTCGCGGTGGCAAAACGCCGGGAGTGCGTTTTCTTGCTGAAAGCCGGACGCCAACCCCTGAAATTCCCGCCATGACCAAGAACGAGATCGCCGACGTGCTGGCCGACATCGGCACCCTGCTGGAGCTGAAGGGCGAGAATCCCTTCAAGATCCGGGCCTACCAGACCGGCGCCCGGGCGCTTGAGACGATCGAGGAGGGCGAACTCGCGCGGCTGATCCGGGAGAATCAACTCGAGACGGTGAAGGGCATCGGCGAGGCGCTGGCCCAGAAGATCACCGAGCTGCACACCACCGGGAAGCTCGGTTTCCACGAGAAGCTCAAGGCGTCGATCGAGCCGGGCTTGGTCGAGATGCTCCAGATCCCGGGACTCGGACCGAAGAAGATCCGCGCGCTCCACGAAAAGCTGGGCGTCGCCAGCCTCGCCGACCTCACGAAGGCCTGCCACGACGGAAAGGTCGCGGACCTCGACGGCTTCGGGGAGAAGACCCAGGAAAAGATTCTCGCCGGCATCCGCAACCGCGAGGCCTACGGCCGCCGTCACCTGTGGTGGGACGCGCACGAGGTCGCCGCCCCGATCGTCGCCGGCCTGCGGCAACTGCCCCAGGTGGTCCGGGCCGAGGCGGCGGGAAGCCTGCGGCGCGGCCTCGAGACCGTGGGCGACCTCGACTTCATCGTGGGCTCCAGCGAGCCCGAGCCGATCATGGCCTGGTTCACCGCGCTGGCGGGCGTGAAGGAGGTGACTGCCCGCGGCGAGACCAAGTCGAGCGTGCGCTTCGAAGGCGGCCTGCAGGCCGACCTGCGCATCGTGCCGGACGACCAGTTCGTCTTCGCGCTGCACCATTTCACCGGCTCGAAGGACCACAACGTCCAGATGCGCCAGCGGGCGCTGACCCGCGGCTTGAGCCTCAGCGAATGGGGCCTCGTGCCGTCGGAAGGCGAAGGCACGGCCAAGGAGAAGGCCGAGCAGGCCCGCAAGGGGCCGGCCGCCCAGGCAACGATTGCCACCGAGGCCGACCTGTTTGCCGCGCTCGGGCTGCATTTCGTCCCGCCGGAACTGCGCGAGGGCCTCGGCGAGATCGAGGCTGCCGAGCAGGGCGCGCTGCCGCGCCTGGTGGAGCTGGGCGACCTGCGCGGGGCCTTTCACAACCACACCACCGCGTCGGACGGGCGGAACACGCTTGCCGAGATGACCGCTGCGGCCGAGGCGCTCGGCTGGGAGTACCTCGGCATCGCCGACCACTCCAAGGCGAGTTTCCAGGCCAACGGCCTCAGCGAGGAGCGCCTGCTGAAACAGATCGACGAGATCCGCGCGCTGAACGAGTCGCGGCGGTTCAAGACCCACGTATTCGCCGGCGTCGAGTGCGACGTCCTGCCGGACGGGAAGCTCGATTACGACGACGACCTGCTGGCCCGTCTCGATTACGTCGTGGTGTCGGTGCACAACGTATTCACGCAGGACGAGGCGACGATGACGCGCCGGATCATCCGGGCGATCGAGCACCCGCACACCACGATGCTGGGCCACCTGACCGGCCGGTTGCTGCTGCGCCGCGAGGGCTATCGCGTCGACGCGGGGAAGATCATCGATGCTGCGATCACGCACGACGTGATCATCGAGTTGAACGCGAGCCCGTGGCGGCTGGACATGGACTGGCGCCTCTGGCGCAAGGCCGCCGAGAAGGGCCTGCTGACCTCGATCAATCCCGACGCCCACGAGACCGCCGGACTCGAGCACGTCCGCGCCGGTGTGAACTCAGCCCGCAAAGGCTGGCTCACAAAAGAAAACGTCTTTAACACCCGCACACTGAAGGACGTCACAAGCCGCCTGCGGGCAGGCGGCATGTGACTAGTGACGAGGGACAAGTGACGAGTGACGAGGCTGGCTAGCGCCCAATCCACCAGTGAACTAGCCGCCCGGGCCGAAGGCCCGTGCAAAAACAAACTCGTCCCTTGTCACTCGTCCCTCGTCACTTCCCCCCGCGCCCGAAGAGGGCGACGGGGATCGTGAGAAGGAGGATCTTGAAATCGAGCCAGAGGGACCACTGGTCGATGTAGGCGAGGTCGAGACGGACCCAGTCGTCGAAGTCGGCGATGTCGTTGCGGCCGCTGACCTGCCAGAGGCAGGTGAGTCCGGGCTTCACGCTCAGGCGGCGGCGGTGCGTGTCCTGGTCGAATCGCTTCACCTCCTCGATCGGCAAGGGGCGGGGTCCCACGAGGCTCATCTCGCCGCGCAGGACGTTCCAGAGCTGCGGCAGCTCGTCGAGGCTGTGGCGGCGGAGGAAGCGGCCGAGCGGAGTGACGCGCGGGTCGTTGGTGACCTTGAAGACGGGACCCTTCATCTCGTTGCGGTGGGCGAGGCTGGCCTGG
>DAOQKI010000077.1:0-17738 GCA_035334485.1 Opitutaceae bacterium | reverse complement strand
TTGGCGAGCCGGCGGAGGCGCTCGACCGTCTCAAACGTCTCCTGTCCCTCGACCCGAGTGATCACCCGTCCCAGCGCCCGACCCAGCTCGCGGACGTCCTGCCCCAACCGGCCAATTTCCCGGATCGCAGTGGAACGACGTGCGGTGGATTGGGTCATTGCGCCGCGCGAACGATGACCTTCCCGCCGATGCGGCAAAAGCCAAAAACACCTGTAAGCCACATTCTGCGCGGAAGCTTGCTAGCGCGCGCGGCGAACCCTTTGCTCCGGCCGTGATGTGTCGCCTGCGTTCCCTCCTCCTCGCCGCCTGCTTGGGCACCGTCGCCGCCTTCGGGGCCGGCGCGCCGGCCCAGCCCGTGTTCACGAGCGAGGAACCCACCTATTTTGACGGCCGGACCAAGGAGGCCGTCGGCATCGGCCACGCCCAGTTGACCTATGGCGACCTGATCGTCACGGCCGACGAAATCCGCTACCGCACCGATGTCCGGGTGGTGGTCGCAACCGGCCACGCCACCTTCACGCGCGGCGCCCGCCGTCTGCTCGCGGACAAGATCACCTACCACCTCGAGGAGGGCACCTACGAGGTTGAGAACCTCCGCATGGGCGAGTTTCCGGTCTACCTGACGGGCTCGAGCGCCACCGGCGACCGGACCACCCTGACGGTCAAGAACGCCGAGGCCACCGTGCAGGAGCCCGGCCCATTCATCCCCACCCTCCACGCCGACCGCCTGATCTACACGCCCGGCCAGCGGCTGCGCGCCGAAAGCGCCAACGTTGGCGTCGGCGACGTCAGACCGGTGATCTTCGGCCAGTTCCAGCAGAACCTGAAGGAGCCGCTCATCTCATACGTTTCGCTGACGGGCGGCTATCGCTCGTCGCTCGGCGTGATCCTCGACGCCGGCCTCCACCTGCCGGTCCAGCCCGGGCTCAAGCTGGGCGGCGATGTCGGCTTCTATAGTCACCGCGGCGTGATGGTCGGACCCTCCGGCACGTACGAGGGCACGGACCCCGAGGCCCAGCTCCACGGCTACTTCAAGTCGGGCTTCATCCAGGACCACGGCAATCGACTGACCGATGTGCTCGGTCGTCCGGTGCCGGCGAACCGCGGGTTCATTACGTGGGAACACCGGCAGCTCATCACGCCCGACCTGACGCTCACAGGACAGCTGAACTATTGGAAGGACTCCGAGATCATCCGTGATTTCCGGCCCGACGCGTTCTTCCCGGTCCAGCAGCCGGACACCTTCCTCGAGTCGGTCTATGCCGGGGACAATTTCCTGGTCTCGCTCTTCGCGCGCTTCCAGCCGAACTCCTTCCAGACGGTGCAGGAACGCCTGCCTGAACTGCGGTTCGACCTCCTTCCGATCACGCTTGGGCCCGGCATCACCGAGCGCTTCAACGCCTCCATCGCGGTCCTCCGCAACGACCCCGCCGGCGCCGCCACGGGCCCGACCAGCCGTCGGTTCGACGCCTATTACGCCTTGAGCCGGGTGTTCGCGCCGAACAATTGGCTCACCTTCACCCCGGTCGTAGGTGGACGGCTGACCCACTACGGCGAGGCCACCGGAGGGCGCAGCACCTACACCCGCGCCCTGGGCGAGATCGGCTTCGACGCGGCGGTGCGGGCCAGTGCGGTCTACGACTACAAGAACCCCGCCTGGCACATCGACGGCCTCCGTCATCTCGTCACGCCCCGGCTCAGCTACCGCTACATCCCGCAGGCCGACAAGGGCACGCCGTACATTCCGCCGGTCGACACCCAGACCTTCAGCACCTACCTCCAGCCGCTCGGGCTCGGGGCGATCCGCAATATCGACGACGTGCAGCGCACCAACACGCTCCGGGTCGGCCTGGACAACACGCTGCAGACGCGCGACGACGAGTACGGCTCGCGCGACCTGCTGGTCCTCAACTTCGCCGCCGATTTCCGCTACGACCGCAAGCCGGCCGACCGCGAGTTGTCGGAGATCCACACCGAGTTCGCGCTCATGCCGGCGCGATGGATGCAGCTCGACGCGTACACGAGCTTCGCCCCGCAGACCTTCAAGCTGCGCGAGTTCAACACCGGCCTGACGCTCCACGACGGTCAGGCCTGGTCGGCGCGGGTCGGCAGCAATTTCCTGCGGCACGAGCTCAACAACTACCAGTTCGACGCCGTCGCCCGCCTCAACGAGGTCTATGACGCGGTGGTTCGCCTCGAGTACGACATCCGCAAGCACCGCTTCAACGAGCAGGCCTACGGCTTCCGCCAGAAGATCTCGAACGTGTGGCTCGCCGAGTACACGTTCACGCTCTACGACGGCCCGCGGCGCGAAAGCCGCGTGGGCTTCAACGTGCGCGTGACCGCCCTCGCGTTCTAGGGCCATGAGCGTCGTCGGCAACCAGCAGCAGGTCTTCCTCGGCCTGCTGCGCCAGCTCCGTCCACATTGGCACAGCGACGCCGCCCTCCCCGCCCGCATCCAGCGCCTGCTCGCCGCCGATCGCCGGTTCGGCTCCCGCGACCGACGGCTCTACCGCGAACTGATCTACACCGCGCTGCGCTACCTCCCCTGGATCGAGCCGGACTTGGACCAGGAGGCCGCCCGCGCCGTGAAGACCGTCGCCTGGCTCGCCGCTGAGACACGCGACACCCGGGCGTTTCGGGCCGAGACCGCCGGCGACTGGACCGGCCTGCCTTCGCTGGCGGCGCGAGCCGAGTTCCTGGGTCGCTCCGCCTCCGACCTCCTCCCGGGCTGGTTCCGCGAGCATTGCCCGGAGGTATTCGCCCCGGCCGAACTCGAGGCCCAGCTGGCGCGGGCGCCCCTGTGGATCCGGCTGCAGACGGAGGATCCGACGCCCGTGACCCGCGAGTTTGCCACCCAAGACTGGCGGACCCAGGCCTCCGGCGAAATCCCCGGCGCCTGGAAGGTGCTCGCTGAGGCGGACCTCACGAAGAGCACCGCGTACCAGCGCGGACAGATTGAGATCCAGGATCTCGGGTCCCAGATGGTCCTTGAGAGCCTTGGCATCGCCCCGGGCGAGCGCTGGCTCGACGCCTGCGCGGGCGCGGGCGGGAAGACCCTGCAGCTGAGCCAGCGGGTCGGGGCCGGCGGACAGGTGGACGCCCACGACATCCGAACCGAGGCGCTGGACGAACTGCTGGCCAGGGCCGAGCGCGCCGGGGCGGAGAACATCCGCATCGCCTCGCAGCCGGCGGACTCCGCCTATGCCGGGGTGCTCGTCGACGCCCCGTGCAGCGGTTCGGGCACCTGGCGACGCTCGCCCCACCTGAAGTGGACGACCACGCCCGCGACCATCACGGAACGCTCCGCGCTGCAATTGAAGCTCCTCCGGCGATTCTCAACCTGCGTCCAGCCGGGCGGCCGGCTGGTGTACGCCACCTGTTCCCTGAGCCACCACGAGAACGCCGCGGTGGTCCGAGCCTTCCTCGCTAATCAGGGATCTTTCGTCGCCGAGCCACCGCAGCGGACCTTCGGCTTCGCCCCGCGGGACGAAGGCCTGACGATCCTGCCGGCCCGCCACGACACTGACGGCTTTTTCGTGGTCTGCCTCCGCCGCTGCTGAGCACCGGCGCGCCGTCCGGCTGCCTTCGACCTGACACCTGCGACTTTCGACCACCCCGCCGCCGCGGCGGGTTGCTGGAATTTCCCTTGCCGCCCCCGCCGTCGCGCCAACCATCAGGGCGTGGTTCCTGATACCGACTACCGCATCAAGCTGCAGGTCTTCGAAGGCCCGCTCGACCTCCTTCTCTTCCTGATCCGGAAGAGCGAGCTGGATATCTACGATATTCCGATCGAGTCGGTCACGCGCCAGTACATCGACGCCCTGCACGCGATGCAGCAGCTCGACCTCGACGTGGCGGGAGAGTTTTTCGTGATGGCCGCCACCCTGATGGAGATCAAGAGCCGCATGCTCCTCCCCAAGGGCCAGCACGCCGTCGACCCGAATGCCGAGGAGGAGGAACTCGATCCGCGGTGGGAACTCGTCCACCAGCTCCTCCAGTACAAGAAATTCAAGGAGGCCGCGGCCAAGCTCAACGAGCTGGTCACGAACCGCCAGGATCTCATGGAGCGCTACGTGTCGTCCCTCTCGGCCGACGCGCTCGATCGCCCCCTCAAGGGCGTCGACCGGATCGAGCTCTGGAACGCCTTCAACATCGTGCTGCGCCGTCTCGCGGAGAAGCTCGTGGTCGGCGAGATCCACGATGAGCAGGTGACGGTCTCGGACCAGATGGAGTTCCTGCTCGAGCGCATCCGCACCGAGAAGACATTCCGCTTCACCGATCTTTTTCCCGGCAAGGTCTCGCTCCGGAAGCTCGTCGCCACGTTCCTCGCGATGCTCGAGCTGACCCGCCTCAAGCGCCTGCGCCTCCGTCAGGACGAGGCGTTCACCGACATCTTCTGCGACGCCATCGAGCCGGAAATCCCACTTGAAACCGCGGCAAACCCCAGCACGGTGACCGCGTGAGCCCGAAGAAGAAGAAACGTCCCGCGCGCGCCGCCGGCCTGCTCGGCCTCGGCCTGGACAACGCCGACGGCCACAAGCGCCTGACGACCGGCGAGAAGTTCGTCATCGTCGGCGGTTCCGAGGAGACTCACGGCCGGATGACCGAGACGGTGATCAAGACCTTCGAGGTACTGAAGAGCCGCGGCAAGCAGCTTGAGAATGTCGAGCCCAAGGAACTGGCTGACATCGTGCATCGCTCGACGCCACGGTAGATTTCCGCTGACACGTTTGCTTCTTGGCCAATTTCAAATCATCTGCATTCTCACCGAACGATTCCTCCCATGTCTGAAAAGATTGCCAACCTGACCACCGATACCTTCAAGGCGGCCGTGACGTCCTCCACGACTCCGGTCCTCGTCGATTTCTGGGCCCCGTGGTGCGGACCCTGCAAAGCGATCGCTCCCATCCTGGAGGAGCTCGCCACCGAGCTCGACGGCAAGCTGAAGATCGCGAAGGTGAACATCGACGAGAACGACGGCGTGGCCGTCGAGTACGGCATCCGCGCCATCCCGACGATGCTCCTGTTCAAGGGCGGCCAGGTCGCCGAGCAGATCGTCGGCATGATGCCGAAGGCCGCGCTCAAGACCAAGATCTCCGCGCACCTCTGAGGTTATCACTCGAGCGCTGATTCAATTTCGGGCCCGCCCTCAACGGCGGGCCTTTTCTTTTGCCTCGTGAAGCCACGACCCGGCGCAGAGCCCGCGTTCACGCGTTAGCCCTTGAGAATCAGCCCAGCCGTCAGGAGCACGGCATAGATCGCCAGCAGTTTCCCCGTGTCACCCAGAAGTCGGATCTGCGCCGCCGGTTCGGTCTCGGTCCGCAGTCGGCGAAGGTGCCCCCACGCCATCGGCAGGAGCACGAGCGGAACCAGCCGCCACGCCTGGTGATCCCGCAGCGCCAGCCATACCGGCACCACGAGCAGCGCCACGAGCAGGGACAGGGCAAACTGCGTCTGGGCAAAGCCGCGACCGAAGCGCACGACCAGGGTGCGCTTGCCTGCGACGCGGTCGGTCTCGACATCGCGATAGTTGTTAACGACCAGGATATTCGCGGTAAGCAGCCCGATCGGCGCCGCGGCCAGCAGGGCGTCTCCCGACACGCGGCCGGCCTGGACGAAGTAGGTCGCGCCCACCGCGACCAGACCGAAGAACACAAACACGAACACGTCGCCCAGCCCGAGATAGCCGAGCGGCCAAGGCCCTCCAGTGTAGGCGATGCCGCACAGCACGCTGGCCACGCCGATCGCGACCAGCCACGGCCCGCCCCAGGCGATGAGTCCCATGCCACACAGAAACGCGACGGCGAAGACGAGCCACATCGCGGTGCGCATGGTGCCCGGGGAGATCAATCCCGCGGCCACGGCCCGCCGGGGTCCGACCCGCGCCGCCGTATCCGCTCCTTTCACGAAATCATAGTAGTCGTTCGCGAAATTGGTCCCGATCTGGATCAGCATCGAAAACCCTAGGCACAGTCCCGCCGCGCGGCCGTCGAAGCACCCGTCCTTCCAGGCAAGGCCCGACCCGACCAGCACCGGCGCGACAGCCGCCGGCAAGGTGCGCGGGCGGGCGGCATGCAGCCAGATTTTCCACTTCGCTTCGGTCATCGCGAAATCACCGGATCGAAAACCCGTTGAACTGAGCCGCCCGCTTGGCGCCAGACCGCTCGGTCTTTCGGACATGCCCATGCATTCGCTCCTCGATGGCGGCGACAAACGCGTCGATTTCGGTGCGCCGGCCCTCCACCTCCACCACGACGCGACCATCCGTCAGGTTTTGGACATAACCGGCCACCTCAAACTCCTTCGCCACCTGCAAGGTGGTGTACCGAAAGCCCACGCCTTGAACGCGACCGCTGAAAAAAATCGTCTCGTGATGCACCTCGACCATCGCCGGAAACCTGTCCAACCGAGGGCCTTGCTTCAATCCACAATCGGTCGACCCGGCCACATGATTTAGATTTGCGTTTCCCCAGAGCGCGGACTCTGTATCCGCACATTCAATGAGTGATTTTGACACTGACGGTGGTCCGGAAGGTGACTGGGAAGACCGCGGCGAACTGGCTTGGAACGAGTTCGATTGGGAACGGTACCTCCGGGAGCAGGACGACAGCATCCACCGCTACCTGGGTTTCTACGAGGCCTTCCGCGACACGCCGAATCGCATTGATGTCGTGGCTGAGCAGATGGGCTGGGACCAGGGAACGTGGGCGGAGGAGGACGATTCTCCGGGCGACGAGGAGCTGAGCAATGAGCCGGCGGACCGTCCTGAACCCGAGGTCTACACCCTCCACAAGAACCCGATTTTCATCGCGACGAAGGCGATCTACTTGAGCCTGAAGCGGCCGTGGGAATTGACCGCGGGCGATTCGGCCAAGGTGCCGTCGGCGCTGGCGCTGGGCTTCCTGGCTTCGCTGCACCGCGGCGAGGAGCAGGCGGTGCAGGCGATCCACGCACTGGACTTCGGCGACTACGCGATGGCCGTGAGCCTCTTCAAGCGCGCGCTGAGCGCGTTGAACCAGTCGCTCTCCCTGCTCAATGCCGACGCCGCGCAGGCCCATCGCACGGTGAGTGATTTCCGGACGCAGGCGCTGCCGGCGCTGTTCGATCTCCGCGAGATCTGGCTAAGGGTCATCGCCGAGTGCCGGGACGAGTCGGATCGCCCGGTCGACGAGGAGAGCTGACCGGACTCGTCGCGTAGCGACGAAAGTCTCAGGTCGCAGGTAGACTCAGAGGCGTCGGCTTTCGCTTGGCGATCAATCCTATCGCCTGCCCTCCTTCGCTAAAGCTTCGGAGGGCCGCCATCCTACGCTGCTGCCTCCGCTTTCGATGGCCGTGCCATCCGAAGCTCCGCCAGGAGCGTAGGATGGCGGAGGGGAGAGGATTCGAACCTCCGATACAGTTTAACCCGTATGGGGCTTTAGCAAAGCCCTGCCTTAGACCACTCGGCCACCCCTCCGTATCAGGATCGCTCAGGCAAACGCCCGCACCTGAAAGTGCAAGGCGGATTTATCGACACAAACCGCGCCCGAATTAGCCAAATCACCCCGCTCCAGCGCGACCCGAATCGCCACCACTACTCCCTCCAACCACCGCCCCGACACCCAAGGATGGCGTGCCATCCGAAGCTCCCCCCGGAGCGTAGGATGGGCAACGCATGCGGAGCACTTCACGGAGATTCCTGCTAGGATGAGCGGATCGGGCTCAGCCGGGCACCGATTTGATGCGTTGTTATCTGACACGATTCGCGGTGATGGCCGGCTTGGTTGTCATCTTTGCCGGATGCGCAACCCCCGTCGCCCTCCACCAGGACAAGTCCTACCCTGCCAGCTGGCCCCATTACGTCCCGCCCGCCGCGGGCATCCAAGCCATCGACGGATCGTACGAGAACGACGCCGAGATCACCGAGGGAACCAAGGTGCACGTCCGCCTCACGGACCTTTTCCCGCCGAAGCTCCGGGTCGAGCCCAAGGACGCGAAGGTTGTCACGCTGAAGCTCTTGGCCGGGGAAAAGCAGCGCAACGGCGACACTCCTGCCAAACTACAGATTGCACTGCCGGGAGAAGGGGTCGTCCGCTACGAGTGCGACTGCATCATTTTCTCGGGCTGTCTCTTCCTGCCCCGAGACCAAGGATTCGGGGCGCTGGGGCCCGCCGTCATGTTGGCCAGCGAGTCCCACGCCACCATGGAATGCGCCGCGGATGGTTCGCTGGTGGTGAAGCTGGACCACGTGATCGCGGGTGAAATCCTCCTGATCCCCTACGGCTCGCACACCACGGCCTGGGTGCGCTTTCGACGGGTCGTCGATCCAACTCCTGCCACCGCGGAACGGCCGGAAAAAGGTGACCACCGGTAAGCGCGAGCTCGCAGCCAACCCACTCGCCGCCAAAGAAAGACCCGCGCCAGCGATGGCGCGGGTTTGAAAGGTTCCGGGGCCCACTCGGGCAACCGGCCGACTCAGTAGCGGTAATGCTCGGGCTTGTAGGGCCCGTCGACCGGGACGCCGAGATACGAGGCCTGCTCCTTGGTGAGCTTGGTCAGCTTGGCGCCGATCTTCTCGAGGTGCAGACGCGCGACCTCCTCGTCGAGGTGCTTCGGCAGGCGGTAAACGCCGACCTTGTAGCTGTCGCGGTTCTTCCAGAGGTCGAGCTGCGCCAGCGTCTGGTTCGTGAAGCTGTTCGACATGACGAACGACGGGTGGCCCGTCGCGCAGCCGAGGTTCACGAGCCGGCCTTCGGCCAGCAGGTAGATGCTGTTGCCGTTCGGGAACGTGTACAGGTCGTACTGCGGCTTCACGTTGGTGCGCTTGGCATCGGACGTGTTGAGGCGGTCGACCTGGATCTCGTTGTCGAAGTGGCCGATGTTACAGACGATGGCCTGGTCCTTCATCTTCCGCATGTGCTCCAGCGTGATGATGTCCCGGTTGCCGGTCGTCGTGACGTAGATGTCGGCGACGCCGAGGGTGGACTCGATCGTGTTGACCTCGAAACCCTCCATCGCGGCCTGCAAGGCGTTGATGGGATCGATCTCGGTGACGACCACGCGGGCGCCAAAGCCCTTGAGCGAATGCGCCGAGCCCTTGCCGACATCGCCGTAGCCGCACACGCACGCGACCTTGCCGGCGATCATGACGTCGGTGGCGCGCTTGAGGCCGTCCGCGAGGGACTCGCGGCAGCCGTAGAGATTGTCGAACTTCGACTTCGTGACCGAGTCGTTGACGTTGATGGCCGGCACCCGGAGCTTGCCCTTCTCGAGCATCTGGTAGAGCCGGTGCACGCCCGTGGTCGTCTCCTCGGAAACGCCGCGCCACTCCTTCGCGATCGTGGTCCAGCGGAGCGGGTCCTCCTTGTGGACGCGCTTGAGCGTGTCCTTGATGACCTGCTCCTCATGGGAGCCCGACTTGGTGTTCACCCAGTCGCTGCCCTCCTCGAGCTCGCAACCCTTGTGGATCAGGAGCGTGACGTCGCCGCCGTCGTCGACGACGAGCTGCGGGCCCTTGCCGCCGGGGAAGGAAATGGCCTTGAGGGTGAGGTCCCAGTATTCCTCGAGCGTCTCGCCCTTCCAGGCGAACACCGGCGTGCCGGACTTGGCGATCGCCGCGGCCGCGTGATCCTGGGTCGAGAAGATGTTACACGAGGCCCAGCGCACGTCGGCACCGAGCTCCTTGAGGGTCTCGATGAGCACGGCGGTCTGGATCGTCATGTGCAGCGAGCCCGTGATGCGGACGCCCTTCAGGGGCTTGCTCGGGCCGAACTTCTTGCGCACGGCCATGAGGCCGGGCATCTCGTGCTCGGCAATCTGGATCTCCTTTCGACCCCAGTCGGCCAGAGAGATATCCTTCACCTGAAAGTCAGGCGTCTTGGTCTTGGAAGCTTTGGTAGCGGTGGACATGGCTGATAAGTGTTGGGTTATTTGAGGGCGGCCCGGAGCGCGGCGACCTTGTTGGTCTGTTCCCACGGGAGGCCGGCCTTGCCGAAGTGACCATAGTTGGTCGTCTGGCGGTAGATGGGACGGAGGAGGTTGAGCTGCTCGACGATCTGGGCGGGCTTGAAGCCGAAGACTTGGGTCACGGCCCGGGCGATCTTCTCGTCGGCGACGCGGCCCGTGCCCATCGTGTCGACGTACACGCTGACCGGCTCGGGATGTCCGATGGCATAGGCCACCTGGAGCTCGGCGAGTTCGGCGACGCCGGAGGCGACGATGTTCTTGGCGACCCAGCGGCACATGTAGGCGGCCGAGCGGTCGACCTTGGACGGATCCTTGCCGGAGAACGCGCCGCCGCCGTGACGGCCCCAGCCGCCGTAGGTGTCGACGATGATCTTGCGGCCGGTCAGGCCCGAGTCGCCCTGCGGTCCGCCGACCACGAAGCGGCCGGTCGGGTTGATCAGGAACTGCGTGCGGCGGGTCAGCATCCGCTTCGGGATCACCTTGCGGATGACCTGGTCGACGAGGTAGCCCTCGATCTCGCGGTGCGAAACATCGGCCGTGTGCTGCGTCGAGATGACGACATTCATCACCTCCACCGGCTTGTCGTTCTCATAGCGGATCGAGACCTGCGATTTCGCGTCGGGACGGAGCCAGTCGACTTTCTTGGCCTTGCGAATCTGGGTCAGCTTGCGGCCCAGGCGGTGGGCGAACATCACCGGCGTCGGCATCAGCTCCGGCGTCTCGTTGCACGCGTAGCCGAACATCAGGCCCTGGTCGCCGGCACCCTGCTCGGCGGTCTTCTTGCCCTTGGCCTTCTTGGCATCGACGCCCTGCGCGATGTCGGGCGACTGCCGGGTCAGATAGTTGTTGATGAACACCGAGTCGGCGTGAAACACGTCGTCGGCGTTCACGTAGCCGATATCGCGGATCGCGTTGCGGACGATGGACTCGTAGTTGAGCTTCGCGCTCGTGGTGATCTCGCCGGCGAGGATGACCATGTTGGACTTCACCATGGTCTCGCACGCCACGCGGCTGTAACGGTCCTGCGCCAAGCAGGCGTCCAGCACGCTGTCCGAAATCAGGTCCGCGACCTTGTCCGGATGCCCCTCGCCCACCGACTCAGAGGAAAAAACGAATTTGTTGGCCATATGAAAGGTCGAGAGGAGAACCGGCCCGCTTCCGGGTAGCAAGCCGAATATCAACACATTCACATTTCATGATATGAACTAGGGGAAACTCATCCCCCTCCCTATCAGACCATTGTGCCTTGCGTGTTTCGCCCAATAGGCACAAATAGCCCGAAACCTCCCGCCGCATGTCCGCCCCCGCGTTCATCGATTCCCAGGCCCTCGCCAATCTGCGCGCGCTCAATCCGGACGACAACGACGCGTTCCTGAAGGAGATCATCGGGATGTTCCTCGAGGACACGCCACTCCGCATCGCGGAACTGGACCAAGCCCTCGTCTCCGGCGACGCCAAGCTGTTTGCCCGCGCCGCCCACAGCATCCGCGGCGCCTCGGCCAATCTCGGGGCCAGCGCGCTCCGGCTGGCGGCCGAGCATCTTGAGCTCCGCGTCCGCAACGAGGCGCCGTCCACCCTCGCGGCGGAACTCGCACTGCTCAAGGACGTGTTTGCCCAGACCGATCGCGAGCTCAAGCGGCTGTTTCCCTGAGCGCCCGGATGGTCGGGCCGGGTGAGTTGGTTCCGCGAAGATCGCTCGGGACGCCAAGTCGAGCCCGGCTGATTTGGTGACGAGGCGGACTTGGAATTCGTCCCTCCCCTCAGCCGCCTCAGCGAATACTAGCTGCGGTCGAGGAAGAATCCCCGCTGCTTCTCGGAGATCGCCAGGCCGGCTCGTTCCATGACTTGGAGTAGATCCTCCCAGATCATCCGCTTCGAGCGGTTCGACTGGTTGCGCAGGATGTAACTCGGATGGTAGGTGATCATCAGGGGCTTCCCGGCAAACTCCCGCCAGCGCCCCCGGACCTCGCCGAGCGCCTTGAAGGTGCCGAAACCCAGCAAGCCCTGCGCCGCCGTCGAACCCAGCGCCACCAGCAGGTCGGGATTCACGACCTCGATCTGCGCCTTCAGGTACGGCAGGCAATAGGCCATCTCCTGCTCGGACGGCGGACGGTTGCCGTACTGCACGCCGCGCGCATCGAGCGGCATCTCGGGCCGCCAATTCATGATGTTCCCAATATAGACGTCAGACCGTTTGAGACCCATCGCGCCAATCATCCGGGTCAGCAGTTGTCCGGCCGGCCCCACGAACGGCTCGCCCTGCACTTCCTCATCCGCGCCGGGCGCCTCGCCGACGAACATGATCTTCGCCTCCATGCTGCCGACGCCGAAAACCACCTGCTTGCCCGGACGCACATGCGCCTTGCACACGGGATCCTCCAGCACGACAGCGCGGAGTGCGTTCCAGCGGGCTGTCTTGTCTCCGGTCGGCAGACTGAACGGCTTCGGCTCCGGGATCGGCGCGACATCCGCGGCCACCGGCTTCGCCTGAAACACGCGCTCTTTTGCTTCGTAGGTGTAGGCTGGCATTACCGGCGGCGATCCCAGGATCGCTGGCGCAGATGCAGGCGCAGGCACGGCAACCGGCGCCTGGCCTTTGCGGGCCTCGACCGCCCGACGCAGGCGCTGAACGCTCTCCTCCGAGACCGGCAGCGTCTTCACGCCCGAGGCCTTGAGGCGCTTCAGTTCGGCCGCGATCGCCTGGAGGGACGTGCGCATGGTTTCAGTTCGCGCGGAGATTGAGGAGCTTCTCGACGTATTTGCCGAGCAAGTCGAACTCGAGGTTCACCCCGTCGCCCACCCGCTTCTGGCGCAGGTTCGTCAGCGCGAGCGTGTGGGGGATCAGCCAGACTGCGAACGCGTCTCCGTCCACCTCCGCCACCGTGAGAGAAATGCCGTCGAGCGCGATGCTGCCCTTGTGCACGAGGTAGCGTCCGGATCCCGCCGGCGCCCGCACGCGGAGGTAGTAGTCCTTGCCGCGCGGCTCGATCACCTCGACCACGCCGAGACCGTCGATGTGTCCGGTGACAAAATGACCGCCGACTTTGCCGTCGAACCGGAGGCTCCGCTCGAGGTTCACCGCCGAACCCGGAACCAGCGCCGAGAAATTCGTGAGCCGGCGGGTCTCCTCGAGCACGTCGAAGGCGAAGGTCTGGCCGTCGAACTGCGCGACGGTCAGGCAGCAGCCATTCACCGCAATGCTGTCCCCCGGCGCCACCCCGCCCCGCGTCACGTCCGCACGGATCAGCAGCCGCCAGGATT
This sequence comes from Opitutaceae bacterium, assembly GCA_035334485.1. Classification (GTDB taxonomy): domain Bacteria; phylum Verrucomicrobiota; class Verrucomicrobiia; order Opitutales; family Opitutaceae; genus Opi-474. Next base: position 4,529 of record DAOQKI010000077.1, on the reverse strand, counting down.
CCGGCCCCTGGGTGAAGGAGCCCACCGTGCCGGTTTCTTCGACAATGCCCGTGAACATGGCTCAGCGCAGTTTCACCCGCAGGACCGCGGTCTCGCCGCCGCGGCTCACGAGCAGGACAAATTCCGCGCGGGAGATATCCGCTTCGATTTCCCCGAGTTTCTCGGCCGCGGCTGCGAAGGACTTCACCTCCACGCCGTCGATTTCCTTGATCCAATCGTCAATGTGCAGGCCCGCCACGCCGGCCGGACCGTTGGGTTTGACGAAGTGCGCGATCACGCCGCCCATCGCCGCGGTCTTCACGCGCAGCGCCACGGCGTCACCGTAGACGAACTCGCGCGCGGTGAGGCCGATGCGGTCGAAGTACTTCCGGTCCGCCTCGTTCATGAGCTTGGGCTCGTCGCCCAGCACGCTCTTCAGCTCGAGGCGCGCGTCACCGCGCAGCACGGTCACGGCCAACGCGGATCCGGGCAGGCGGCGCTCGATCTCGCGCTCGACGTACGCCACCACCACGCGGTCGGGCTTGAGCCGCGGCAGCGGCTGACCGTCGAGGGCGAGGATGATGTCGCGGGCTTTCATGCCCGCCTTCTCGGCGGGACTGCCCTCAAGCACCTCGCTCACGACCACGGCGGACTGGTTTTCCAGGTGTAGAAACTTCGCCACCTCGGGGTCCACCGGCTGGAGGCCGTTCGCGCCCAGCCAGGCGAGCGGCCGGCCAAACACGTTGGTCGGGACACGTCCAAGGTACGGCAGCACTTCCGCAGCGGTGTTGAACGCGCTGCTCTCCTCGACGTTGACCAGCACCACGGGCGTGCCGGAGCGGTCCAGGCGGGAGAACTGCACGAAGCTCTGTCCAAAGGAGCTGACCGCGAGGCCGACGAATTCGCCGGCCCGGTTGAAGACCGGCAGGCCCGGCCCCGCCACCTCCTGCAGCGCGATCGCCGTCCGCTGCGGCAGGCCCTGGATCAGGGCGACCCGGCTCATCAGGATGTAGGGTTGAAAATCTTCGTCCTTGTTGCGCAGCCCGATGCCCCACACGTCCTCCGCGATCGCCGGCTCCGGCACCTTGGCCCGGGCGAAGTCCGTGATCGGCGCGAGCTCGGAACGCAGGGGTCCTTCGACGCGCACGAAATGCCAGCCCGTGAGAGCATCCTGGCCGAGATAGGTCGCCGGCACGCCGTTCGCGCTGCCGGCCTTGTAGACCTTGAAATCCTTCAGCTGCGAGGGTGTGACGCGCGGGCTGACCGTCACGGGCGGCAGAATGATCGTGCCGTTGCGGTCCACGACCGTGCCGTAGCCGACAGTCGGCCGGCGCTCGGTCTCCGTTTCCGTGTAGAATTCGACCGCCACGACCGTCTTGAGCCGTTCGGCCCAGAGCGCAGGCAGATCGGCCGCGCGGGCCGCGGGTGCAGCGCCGAGCAGGATCAGGAAGAGAATGCGGAGACTCATGGTTTGAGCACGTAGAGGGACACCTGATGGTTCCGCTGGGCCTCAACGAGGACCGGGGCGGGTTTCTTCTCGTAGTCGGTGTGGAACGCCTTGACCTGGTCGAGCGTCACGATCGGGACCTGGTTGATCTTGGTGATCACATCGCCGCGCGACAGGCCGGCGATGTCCGCCGGAAATCCGGGTTGCACGCCGATCACGAACACGCCGGTTGCGTCATCGAGCTGGTTTTCCCGCGCAAACGTCCGCGAGACCTTGCGCACGCTCAGGCCCCATTTCTCCAGTACCCACTCCTCGCCCACCCGGCTCTCGAGTTTCTCGGTGACGACCGTGTAATCCTTCGTCTGGGCACCGCGCTTCACGGTCAGGCGGAGCTTCTCGCCGACCGGCGTGCTCGCGATGCGGTTCTGGATCGGCGGCAATTGCTCGGGAAACCGGCCGTCGACCTTCTCGCCGTTGATCGCGAGCAGGATATCGCCGGGCCGCAGGCCGCCGCGCGCCGCCGGCGAACCCGGATCGACACTGGCGACGAGCATGCCGGTGTTCAGCGCCACCGAGTAGAAATTCTCGAGGTCCTGCATTTCCCGGGGCACGAGCCCGATGTAGCTGCGGGTGATGGCGCCGTCGCGCGACAGTCCCTCGACCACACGCTTGGCGGTGCTGGCCGGGATGGCGAAGCCGAGGTTGTTGGCGCCGAGGTAGCCGCGCGACGAGATGCCAATGACCTTGCCGTCCTCGGTGACCAAGGGACCGCCGGAGTTGCCGGGGTTGATCGCCGCATCGGTCTGCAGCCACGTGTTGAACGCGCCGGTCTCGTAGCCGTTCACGCCCCGGCTGTCCTCAAAATAGCGGTTGTTGTTCGAGATGATGCCCCGGGTCGCCGTGCGGGTGAGGCCAAAGGGCGTGCCCACCGCATAGACGGTCTGGCCGACGAAGAGCTTGGAGCTGTCGCCAAACTCGGCGTGCGAGAATTTCAGCCCGCGGCGCCGAACCTCGGCCAAGTCGAGCTGCAGGAGCGCCAAGTCCGTCCAGTGGTCCCAGCCGACCAGCCGGGCGCTCACCCGTTCCAGGCTGGAAAGCGTGACGGACAGCTCGACCGCGCGGGGGCTCGCGACATGGGCATTGGTGAGGATCAGGCCGTCGTTGGAGAGGATCACCCCCGAGCCGATGCTGGCGCTGAAGCGCTTGGCGCCGTCCTCAAAGGCCACCTCCCGGACGTCGATGCGGACGACGGCATCGAGCAACTGGTTGAAGCCCTTGCTCATCGCCCCGGAGGCCGAAAGCGCCAGGGCGAGGCCTAGGAGTGACACCCTGAGCATGATTGACCGGGGGAACGAATACTTCACTGTGCTAAATTTCACGCAATGGCTACCAAGTGCAAAGACTACAATTTCCTAGAGATAGAGCCTCACTGGCAATCTTTCTGGGATAAAAATCACTCGTTCCGCACGGAGAGCGGCACGTCCAAGCCCAAGTACTACGTGCTGGACATGTTTCCGTATCCGTCGGGCGCGGGCCTGCACATCGGCCATCCCGAGGGTTACACCGCCACCGACATCGTCGCCCGCTACAAGCGCGCCAAGGGTTTCAACGTCCTCCACCCCATCGGCTGGGACGCCTTCGGCCTGCCGGCGGAGCAGCATGCGGTGAAGACCGGTACGCATCCCGCGTCGAACACCCAGAACAACATCGTCAACTTCAAGCGGCAGATCAAGGCGCTCGGGTTCTCGTACGACTGGGACCGCGAGATCGACACGACCGACCCGAAGTACTTCCGGTGGACGCAGTGGATTTTCCTCCAGCTGTTCAAGCGTGGTCTGGCCTACGTCGACGAGCGCCCGGTCTGGTGGTGCCCGGAGCTGCGCACGGTCCTCGCGAACGAGGAGGTCATCGACGGCAAGAGCGAGGTCGGCGGTTTCCCCGTCGAGCGCCGCAACCTCCGCCAGTGGGTGCTGCGCATCACCGCCTACGCTGAGCGGCTCTTGGCCGACCTGAAGGACGTCGACTGGCCCGACTCGACCAAGCGCATGCAGGAGGCCTGGATCGGCCGCAGCGAGGGTGCCGAGGTCCTCTTCGATCTCGAGAATCGTGCGCTCGGCCAGCTCAAGATCTTCACCACGCGGCCTGACACCCTGTTCGGCTGCACCTACATGGTCATCGCCCCCGAGCACCCGCTCGTCGATGACCTCACCACCCCGGCGCATAAGGCCGCGGTCGATGCCTACCGGAAAAAGGCCGCGGGCAAGAGCGACCTCGAGCGCACCGACCTCGCCAAGGAAAAGTCCGGTGTCTTCAGCGGCTCGTACGCCCTCAATCCCGTCAACGGCGCGCGCGTCCCGATCTGGGTCGCGGACTACGTGCTCATGGGCTACGGCACCGGCGCCATCATGGCCGTGCCCGCCCACGACGAGCGCGACTATGAGTTCGCGCAGCAGTACGATCTGCCGATCGTGCAGGTCATCGAGGCCGCCCAGGGCGAGACCAAGCTGCCGTTCGTCGGCGACGGACGCGTCATCAATTCCGGCACCTACAACGGCCTGTCGTGGCCCGAGGCCAAGAAGCGCATCACCTCCGACCTCGCCGCCAAGGGCGTCGGTCAGCCCACCGTCAACTACAAGCTCCGCGACTGGCTGTTCTCCCGCCAGCGCTACTGGGGCGAGCCGTTCCCGGTGGTCTGGGTCAGCGAGGCCGACTACCGTCGCGTGGTCGCACGGCGTCAGGCCGATGTCCCGGGCGAACCCGTGACCTACACGAGCGAAGGCGTCACCCATTACGCGCTGCCTCTCCCTGCCGCCGCGCTCCCGCTCGAACTCCCGTCCGTGCAGTCGTACCTGCCGAGCGGCAACGGCGAGAGTCCGCTCGCCAACGAAACCGCCTGGCTGGAAATCTGGTTCAATGCCGAGACCGGCGCCGCGTTGCCCGCGAGCCAGCCGCGTCCGACCGGTGATGCCTGGGTGCGGGGTCGCCGCGAGACGAACACGATGCCGCAGTGGGCCGGCTCCTGCTGGTACTACCTGCGCTTCACCGATCCGGCGAACGCCGCCGCCTTCGCCTCGCCCGAGGCGAAGGCGGCGGCGTTCGCCGG
>DAOQKI010000076.1:0-17902 GCA_035334485.1 Opitutaceae bacterium | reverse complement strand
CCGCCTCGAGCGGGCCACCACCTACACCGTGCGTCCCGTCGTGCAGGGGGTCGAGGGCCCCGCCGACGCCGGCTTCACGCTGCCCGCCGGCGCGCCGCCCCTGCCCTACCACTCGATCCGGCTGCAGACGCCCCCGGGCTACACTCCTAACGATGCGTCGGTCGGCGACCTCGACGGCGACGGCCGGTACGAGATCGTGCTCCACCAGACCGGCCGCAGCCACGATAACTCCCAGAGTGGGCCCACCGACCCGCCGATCCTCCAGGCCTACCGCTTGGATGGAACGCTGCTCTGGACGATCAACCTCGGCCGCAACATCCGCGAGGGCGCGCACTACACCCAGTTTCTCGTCTACGACTTCGACGGCGACGGCCGGGCCGAGGTCGTGTGCAAGACCGCGGATGGCACCGTCGACGGCACCGGCAAGGTGATTGGCGACCCGCACGCGGACTGGCGCGAACCCGCAGGACCGACGGTCGTGTCACCCGACGCCACCGGCGCCATCAAGACTGCGACCGGCTTCGCCGCGTCGCTTGAGGGTCGGATCGTGCGCGGACCGGAGTACCTCACGGTATTCGACGGGCGCACCGGCGCCGCGCTCGCCACGACGCGTTACCTGTCCGGACGCCATCCCGACACCGACAGCCCGACGCCCGAGCAGATGAAGGCCGTGTGGGGCGACGGCTACGGCAACCGCTCCGACCGTTTCCTCGCGGCCGTCGCCTACCTCGACGGCGAGCACCCGAGCTTCGTGATGTGCCGCGGCTATTACACGCGGACCGTGTTGGCCGCGTGGGACTGGCGCGACGGCCACCTGACCTCGCGCTGGGTCTTCGACTCCGCCGACGGCACGCCGGGCAACGAGAAATTCGGCGGCCAGGGCAACCACAACCTCAGCGTCGCGGATGTCGATGGCGACGGCCGCGACGAGATCATCTACGGCGCCATGGTGGTCGACGACAACGGCCGCGGCCTCTATTCGACCGGCTGGGGCCACGGCGACGCGCTGCACGTCAGCGATCTCGTACCCGACCGGCCCGGCCTCGAGGTGTTCGACATCCAGGAGCGCTTCGCCGGCGAGGGCATGAGCCTGCGCGACGCCCGCACGGGCGAGCCTATCTTCACGGTGCCTTCGGTTCACCCCGACGGCGCGAAGCGCGAGGGGCCCGGTCGCGGCAATGCGTTCAACATCGACCCGCGGTATCCCGGCGCCGAGTGCTGGGCGGCGGGCGCCGGCATGGACGGACTCTACACGGCCAAGGGCGTGAAGTTCCTCGAGCACCGGCCGCGCGGCTTCCCGGTCAACTTCGGGATCTATTGGGACGGGGACTTCCTGTCCGAGCTGCTCGACCACAACCGCATCGTGAAGTGGAACTGGCAAACCGGCTCCCTCGATCCGCTGCTGGTGGCGCACGAATGCATCGCGAACAACGGCACCAAGGCCACGCCGGTACTGACCGCGGACCTCTGGGGCGATTGGCGCGAGGAGGTCATCTGGCGGACCCGCGACAACCAGGAGCTGCGGATCTACACCTCGACGATCCCAACCGCGCACCGGCTCGTGACCCTGATGCACGACCCGCAATACCGGCTCAGCGTCGCGTGGCAGAACGTCGCGTACAACCAGCCGCCGCATCCGAGTTTCTACCTGGACGAATCCGCTCCGCTGCCACCGCGTCCAAACGTTCGTTTTCCCGCCGAGAAGCCGGCCTCCGCACGATGAACGCGAAGATTCGTCCCTTTGTCGGCCTGGGTGCGGCCGTCGGCCTAGTCGCAGCGGCACTTGCCGCCGAAACGCCGTCTGCAACCCAGTCCGCCGCGCCTACACCCCCGCCGGCCTTCACGCTAAGCCGGATTCCGCCAACCTATCCAGTGCCCTACCCGCCGGCCTCCGAGACCGAGATCCGCGCGGTGCTGGAGCGCATTCATGGCTACCTCGAGCAGACCAGCGGCTTCACGGTCGTGGACCGCGACACCGGGACCACGGTGGCGGACCTTGATCACCCGCCAGCGCACATCGCGCTGGTGCCCGACGAATTCCTGCTCGCGAGTTATGAGTGGGGTGTGACCTACGCCGGAATGCTGCATGCCGCGGAGGCCACCGGCGACCGGCGTTACCTGGACTACACGGCGAAGCGCCTGCATGCGATCGCAGTGGTGGCAACGAAGGGTCGGCAAGAGCCGCCCGCCCCGCCGGACGAGCCGCCCGGCCTGCCGCGGCTGCTCCGTCTGCGGGGCGTCATCGCGCCGCGCAGCCTCGACGACTCGGGCGCCATGGCCGCCGCGATGATCAAGGCAAGCCGCGCCGGCCTCGCCCCGGAGGAATTGCGCCCATGGATCGACCAGTACCTCGCCTGGATCACGAGCGGACAACTGCGCCTCGCCGACGGCACGCTCGCGCGTAACCGTCCCCACCCGCATACGCTCTGGCTCGACGACCTGTACATGAGCGTGCCGGCGCTCGCGCAGATGGGCGCGCTTACCGGCGAGACACGCTATTTCGACGATGCGGTCCGCCAAATCCGACAGTTCTCCCAGCGGATGTTCGTGCCGGGTGTCGCGCTCTACCGTCACGGCTGGGTCGAAGGCATGGACCCGCACCCAACCTTCCACTGGGCCCGCGCAAACGGCTGGGCGCTGGTCGCGATGGCCGAGTTGCTGTCCGTGCTGCCGGAGAATCACCCAGGACGCGCCGACGTGCTGGCGCAGTACCGCGAGCACGCCCGCGGCATCGCAGCGGTCCAAGGAAGCACGGGACTTTGGCACCAGTTGCTCGACCGGGCGGATTCCTATCCTGAGACCTCCGCCTCGGCCATGTTCACCTACGCGCTCGCCCGCGGCATCAATCGTGGCTGGCTCGACCGCCTCGCCTACGGCCCGGCCGTCTCGCTCGGCTGGAACGCCGTCGCGCAGCAGGTGAACGCCCGCGGTCAGGTCGAGGGCACCTGCATCGGAACCGGTATGGGCTTCGACCCGGCATTCTACTACTATCGTCCCGTGAACCCCCACGCCGCGCACGGTTACGGTCCGGTGCTGCTCGCCGGCGCCGAGATGATCGCGCTCCGCCGCGGACCCGGTGCGGCTGCGGCCGTGAGCGATGGCTCCGTGCAGTTTGCGCCCTCCCCCTCGCGTTACTGACCATGAACCTCCCTGGAATCCGCCCTCTCGTCTGCTGGCTGGTCGTTCCGCTCCTGGCGTATGCCGAGCCAAGCGCGATCCCGCATCCACCCCGCGTCACCAATCCGGCGCCGGCGCTCCCGATCCCGTCCGGTCCCAATGGGCCGGACTGGGAGTCGATCCGCGCGCACTATCAGGCGCCGGAGTGGTTTCTCAACGCCAAGTTCGGGATCTTCCTCCACTGGGGCGTCTACGCGGTGGCCGCGCGGCAGAGCGAGTGGTACCCGCGCCACATGTACTCGAACCCGGGCATCGCGGAATGGCACCGGCAGCAGTTCGGACCGCAGGACCGCTTCGGCTACAAGGACCTCATCCCGCTCTTCCGCGCGGAGCACTTCGACGCCGCAGCCTGGGCCCGGCTTTTCAAGGCCGCCGGCGCCCAGTACGTCGTGCCGGTCGCCGAGCATCACGACGGTTTCGCGATGTGGGACAGCGCACTGACCCGCTGGAACGCGAAGCAGATGGGCCCGCACCGCGACGTGATCGGCGAGCTGGCCGCCGCCACGCGGGCCGAGGGCATGAAGTTCGGCGTATCGTACCATCGGATCGAAAACTGGAGTTTCATGTATCCCGCGCTCAATCAGCCGACCGACCTGTTCGATCCGGCCTACGCGGACTTCTACGGCCCACCCCAACCTCCGCCGTCCGGCGAACAAGGCGCGGGCGAGGTGATGAACGGTCTCACGACCCAGCAGAGCCCGGCGTTCCTGGAGGAGTGGCTGCGGCGCGGCCAGGAGCTCATCGACAAGTACGAGCCGGACCTCATCTATTTCGACAACGGCGTGAACGGGCGCGGCTTCGACCCGATCAAGCTGCGCTTCGCGGCGTACTACTACAACCGGGCGGCCGGCTGGCACCGCCAGGTGACGCTGGTCGCGAAGGGCGGCAACGCGCCCTCCGGTCCCGCCTATCTCGCCGGCGCGGTGCTCGACTTCGAGCGCGGGCATCCCGCCGACATCCTGCCGGCGCCGTGGCAGACCGACAATTCCGTCCATTCCCGCTGGGGCTATCTCGAGGACACGCAGTACCGCGGCGTCGGCACCCTCGTGCGCGAGCTCATCGACAACGTCAGCAAGGGCGGAAATCTCCTCCTCAACTTCGCTCCGCGCGCGGACGGCACATTTCCGGAAGAGCAGCTGGCCCTGCTCCGGGGCATCGGCCAGTGGCTCGCGCTCAACGGCGAGGCCATCTACGGCACACGCCCCTGGCACCGCTTCGGCGAGGGCTCCGTCGGGATCGGTCGACCGGGCCAGCCCGAGGACCGCGCCCGCATTCAGCGCGAGGCCGTCGGCGATGGTCCGGCTCCGAGTTACACCGGGCGCGACTTCCGCTTCACCACGCGGCCTGCCCGAGCCGGCCAGCCATGCGCACTCTACGCGATCGTCATGCGCTGGCCCGCCACCGGCGAGGCGCTGGTTACGTCGCTCGCGACGTCCGCCAGCGACGGCCCGCGGGTCGAGCACGTTGAATTGCTGGGCGCCGGACCGATTTCATTCGTCCAGGACGCCGCCGGCCTTCATTTGAAGCTGCCGGCCACCGCCCCCTGCGAACACGCCTGCGTGTTCAAGCTCACCGGTACCCATCTGCCATGAGACTCCCGTCGCTGCTGCTCGCCATCCTGGGCCTCGTCGCCGCCCGCGCCGAACCCGCGCGCGCGCGCTGGCACTTCGATCTCGGCACCCTGCCGAGCACGGAGGTTTACAACGCGGCCCGCGGTTACGGCTTCGACCTCGATACGCAGCCGACGACGGACCGGCGGCCGTTCTATTTTTCCGTCAACGTGCCCGAAGGAAACTACCGGGTGACGGTGACGCTCGGCGACGCCAAGGCCGCCGGCAACACCACGGTCAAGGCGGAGTCGCGACGCCTCATGCTCGAGGCGGTGACCACCCGGCCGGGCGAGACGGTGACGCGCAGCTTCATCGTCAACGTGCGCACGACCGCCCTGACTCCGCCGCCGCCCAACGCGCCGGGCGGAACGAATGTGATCCTCAACGACCGCGAGGAGGGCTCGCTGACGTGGGACCGGAAGCTGACCCTGGAGTTTAGCGGACCCGCGCCCTGCGTCGGCCGCGTCGAGGTCGAGCCCGTGGAGGTACCGACAGTGTTCCTTGCCGGTGACTCAACCGTGACCGACCAGCGCGGCGAACCCGGAGCCAGCTGGGGCCAGATGCTGACGCGCTTCCTCGGCCCGGGCGTGGCGGTCGCCAATCACGCCGAGTCGGGCGAGACCCTGAAGTCGTTCCTCACGGGACTGCGGCTTGCGAAGGTGCTGAGCCAGCTCAAGGCCGGCGACTACCTCTTCATCCAGTTCGGCCACAACGACGAGAAGACCGCGTGGCCGCAGACCTACGCCGAGGCCCACACCACCTACCTCGCCTACCTCCGGGCCTACGTGGCGGAGGCGCGCCTGCGCGGTGCCACGCCGGTGCTGGTCACGTCGGTGCAGCGCCGGACGTTTGACGCAGCCGGCAAGATCCGGAACACACACGGCGACTATCCGCAGGTGGTGCGCGAACTCGCCGCCGCCGAGCATCTCGCCCTCATCGACCTCGATCGGGCAAGCACGGTGCTGTACGAGACCCTGGGACCGGCGCGCTCCGCCCTCGCCTTCAGCGACGGCGGGCACGACATCACGCACCACGACAACTACGGCGCCTACGAGCTGGCCAAGTGCGTCGTCCAGGGAATTCGCGACGCCCGCCTGCCGCTGGCGAGCGAGATCGTGCCGGAATTCGCCGGCTTCGATCCCGCGCATCCCGACGCGCCCGAGACCTTCCAACTCGCCGCCAGCCCCGTGCGCAACCAAGCCCCGCTGCGGGGCAACTAGCGATGGCCCGCATCGCCGTGGTAGGACCGGGAGCGGTGGGCGGCGCGGTGGCAGCGTGGCTACATTCCACAGGCCGTCACGAAGTCTGTCTGTGCGCCCGTACCACGCGGCCGCCACTGGAAGTTACGACACCCAACCGCGTACTGCCGAGTCCTGCGCAGATTCTCACCGACCCGAACACGGCGCCGGCCGTCGACTGGATCTTGGTCGCGACCAAGACGTATGATGCGGCTGGGGCGTCGGCGTGGTTCGATCGACTCGGAGCAACCGGCGCACCCGTGGCGATTCTCCAGAACGGCGTCGAGCATCTCACCCGGTTTCAGTCCGCGGTACCGATGGACCGCCTGGTTCCCGTCGTGGTCGACCTGCCGGCCGAGCGTGAGCCGCCCAGTCGCATCCGGCAGCGCGGACCGGGCCGGATGACGGTGCCGACCGGGTCGAACGGCGAGGCCTTCGCGCGGCTGTTTGACGGCACCGAGATCACCGTGACGCTGACGGCCGATTTCACGACCGCCGCCTGGCGCAAGCTCTGCCTCAACGCCGCCGGGGTGATCTCCGCCCTCTTGCTCCAACCGGCGGGCGTGATGCGGAATCCAGCCATCGCTGAAGTGGCGCGCGACCTGGTCAGGGAGGCGATTGCTGTGGGCCGGGCCGAGGGTGCGGACCTGCCGGACACTCTCGTCGACGATGTCGTCGAGTCCTACCGCCGGGCACCGATTGACGCGGTCAATTCCCTCCACGCCGACCGACTCGCCGGTCGTCCCACCGAGATCGATGCCCGGAACGGCGTGATCGTGCGCCTCGGAACCCGGCACGGGATTCCGACGCCCGCCAACCGGATGGCGGTCGCACTCCTCGCCAGCCTCGACGTGAGCCGCCGGTAGGTCAGACGGTCCGAGCATTGCCAGATTGCCGGCGTGACCCCGCCGTGCCTCGCTGCCAGCCTCGCCCCATGAAAAAGCAGCGCGTCGCGTTCGTCGGCACCGGCAGCCGGGCCATCAGTTTCCTGGAGCCGCTGGTCACCACCTACCGCGAGACCAACGAGCTGGTCGGCCTCTGCGACCTGAGTCCGACCCGCGTCGCCTACTACAACGGCCTGCTGGCGGGAGACCTTGGCTATCACGCGGTGCCGGCGTACGGCGCGGACCGCTTCGACGCGATGCTGCGTGAGACGCGCCCCGACATCGTGTTCGTCTGCAGCAAGGATTCGACCCACCACGACTACATCGTGCGCGCGCTGCACGCCGGGTGCGACGTGATCACCGAGAAGCCGCTGACGATCGATGCCGAGAAATGCCGCGCGATCCTCGACGCCCAGCGGTCCACGGGCCGCCGGGTCCGCGTGGCCTTCAACTATCGCTGGGCGCCCTTCCGCACCAAGGTGCGGGAACTGATCCTCGCCGGCACGATCGGGCGCGTGCATTCGGTGAACCTCGAATACCTCCTCGATACCAACCACGGCGCCGACTACTTCCGGCGCTGGCATTCCCGCGCCGCGGACTCCGGCACGCTGCTGGTGCACAAGAGCACGCACCATTTCGACCTGGTGAACTGGTGGCTCGACGCCATCCCGGCGCAGGTTTTCGCCTTCGGCGACCTGGTGTTCTACGGCCGCAAGAACGCCGAGGCGCGCGGCGACGCCAAGCTCACCCGCTATCCGCGGTACACCGGCGAGCCGGCGGCCAAGGATGATCCGTTTCGCCTCGACCTCGACGAGAGCGAGGTTTTCCGCCGGCTGTACCGCGCCGCCGAGGCGGACTCGGGCTACGTGCGTGACCAGAATGTCTTTCGCGACGGCATCGACATCCCGGACCAGATGTCGGTCAACGTCCGCTACCGCTCCGGACCGCTGCTGACCTATTCCCTCGTCTGCTACTCGCCGCGCGAGGGCATGCGGGTGAGCCTCAACGGCGACCGCGGCCGGATCGAGTATTACGAATTCATCGGCACGCACATGAACCGCGGTGTCCGGCCGAAGGACTTCAAGCTCGACGACAAGCCCGGCGCCGAGGCCGAGGGCGAGCGCATCGTCGTGTACCCACACTTCCAGCCCAGCTACGTCGTCGCGGTGCCGCCGGCGCAGGGCGCCCACGGTGGAGCCGACGAGATTCTCGCCCGGCACTTCTTCTCACCCAATCCGCCGGCGGATCCGTGGAACCGCACGGCCGGCCACGAACAGGGCGCCGCGTCGATCCTGATCGGCATCGCCGCCGTCGAGTCGATTCGGCGAAACCAGCCGATCAATATTGCCGACCTGGTGTCGCTCCGTCCGGACGCGGTCCACCTGAGTCAGCTCACGTAAACCCCGACTCGATCGGCTCAGCTCGCGCCGATCGTCGCCGCCGTCACCTCCGCCTTGCGGCGGGCCCGCGAGTCCATCACCTGCTGCACGAGGGCGAACGGAGTCAAGAGGATGATCTTCACGTCCATCAGGAAGGTCTTGTGGTGGGCGTAGTGGATATCCAGGCGGATCATCTCCTCAAAGGTGGTGCGGTTCTTGCCCGAGACCTGCCACAGGCCGGTGAGACCCGGGAGGGTGGCGAAACGCTCGCGCTGCCACGGCAGATAGTGGTCGTACTCGTACGGGACGCACGGGCGGGGACCGATGAAGCTCATTTCGCCCTTAAGGACGTTGATCAGCTGGGGCAGCTCATCGAGGCCCGAGGCCCGGATCCACTTCGCGCCGGGGAGGAGCCGCGAGTCGCCGCGGGCGTCCATCTTCATCATCGGGGCGTTTGAGCCGATCAGCTCGGTCGTGAGCGCGCGATGGATGCCGGTGTCCGCGCCGACCTTCATCGTGCGGAACTTGTAGATCATGAAACTGCGGCCGAGATAGCCGATGCGCTCTTGGCGGAAGAAAACCGGGCCGGGCGACACCAGCTTCATCAGGATGGCCCCGACCAGGGTGAAGAGGCCGAGGACCGGCAGCGCCATCAGGCACAGCACGACGTCGACGGCTCGCTTCCACAGCGGCATGGGGACCGATGGGACCACGAAAACGGGCGTTTGACTGACGGACGGGTATTCTTGAACCGCGAGGCGAGCAGTACGCGTGGACATGGGGCAATTCAATAGGCGGCAGTTGAAGGTAAGGTCGGGTCGAACAACTGGAGGGAGATCAGCGCCTGGACTGCGCCAGCCTCCGAAATGACGAACTCATCCTGGGTAGATTTCCCGTGTGGGAGAGGTAATCCGCCCAAGACTTGTAAATCATGTGCGAAATTTCCGGACATCCGTCGCCCGCCAGCAAAGGCGGAGAATACGCATCGTGTTTGCACTAATACCTAAGGGTACTTTCCGTAGGCGTCCCTCCCTAGGCGGCATTCGAGTTTTCCCTCTGAGAATTCCATATTTCGCCCCTCGGCCAACGGCAGTTTTTCACTCGGAGAATCGAGTTGATCGACCGGTTTTCTGACCGAAAAAACAGCTTCTTTCTTCCGAGCCAAAATTCGGTCCGGCGCCCCTCGGAATCGTCGCCTTTTCGGTCACCAAATTCCGCCGAAGACAGAGCAAGATTCGCGCAGCGTGCGACCGGGCTTTGGCTTACACTAGGGGACCATGAAAACGATCCTGGTACCCGTCGATTTCTCGGCTTCGACCGCGCGGGTGTGCGAGGCAGCTCAGACACTCGCGGATCTGATTGGTGCGCAGTTGCTGGTCCTGCACGTGGTCCAGCCGCCGCCCGTGGTGATGAACGAGTATTACGCGTTCGACGCCGGCCAGATGGCGTCCGCCGTCGTCGCCGGCGAAAAGTACGCCGACCGCAAGCTCGCCGAGTTGTACAAGCAACTCGAGAAGCCCGGCCGTCCTGTCCAGACCGTGCGCGAAACCGGCCAACCGGTGCCGACGATCCTCGATCGCGCCGAGGCCGCCCAGGCCGATTACATTGTCGTCGGTTCGCATGGCCACGGCGCGCTCTACGACCTGTTCGTCGGCAGCACGACCCAGGGCATCCTCAAGAAAGCCCATTGTCCCGTGCTCGTGATTCCGAGCCACGCCATGCGGCCGACCGCCCGGTAAGCCGCGCGTTTTTCCACATCCCGATCTCATCGCCATGTCCAAGACGACCCCTGCCCGTTCCTCGAACTCGACTCGCGTTCCGGCCCCGCGCCCGAATGCGACCCCGTCCTCGCCGGACCTGCACGGCCACCATCCTTGGGCGCAGGATCTCCTCGAGATCGGGGTCAGTCCCGATGCCCGGGTGAATTGCACCGAGCCGGCCACCGCCTCTGCCGCGCCCAAGCCGCGGCCCTGACAAAGCGGGCGGCGGTCGCCAGTCGGGCCGCCGCCGCCCGCACCCCACTCGTCCCGACAGAGCGACCATCGCGCCACCACCGAATACGCTCCACTCGGGGCGTCGCCGGTGCTAGCGTCCGGGTAACCCCACCCCACCATGGATCTCACCGAGGCCATCTACGGCCGTCGCGCCATCCGCCATTTCACGGACGCACCGGTCCCGACGACGGCGATCGAGCATCTCCTCAAGGCCGCCCTCCAGGCCCCGAGCGCGACCAACCAGCAGCCCTGGGCTTTCGGGGTCGTGCGCGGACAGGACCAGCTCCGAAAAATGTCCGACCGCGCCAAGGACTACATCCTCGTCACGCTGCCGCGCGACCTGACACTGCACCACATCGCCGATTCGCTCACGCGACCCGAGACCAATGTGTTTCATGACGCCGGCACGCTCATCGTGATCTACGCGAAGCCGGCGCGCTTCCATCCGGTCGAGGATTGTTTTCTCGCCGCGCAGAACCTGATGCTCGCCGCCCACGGCCTCGGCCTGGGCACGTGCCCGATCGGCTTCGCGCGGCAGTGGCTCGATCTCCCCGAGATCAAGCACGAGCTCGGCGTGCCCGTCCGCTACACCGTCGCCATGCCCATCGTCGTGGGCTGGCCGGCAGCCCCGGCCGCACCCGTTTCCCGCCGCGAACCCGAGATCGTCTGCTGGCGCGAGACGCCCGGCCGCGGCCTCTCCGCCGTGCCGTTCCCGTTCGCCCGCCCGCCGACCAATCCGCCCGGCACCAGCTAGAGTGAATTCGATCCGCAGAGTTCTGCGGGTTGGTCACAGAGAGCACAGAGGGTGCACTGAGGGCACCGAGTCTGAGCGTTCCGGTTAGGTCTATATCGATTCCTTCTGCGGCTCTTGGCGTCCCCCGGATCGGCTCTGTGCTCTCGGTGGCCAAAAAACCAAGCAGGCTTTGGCCTGTCCGCAACCATCGCGCCCTTGGCGATCTTCGCGGTAAACCCAATCCGTAGAGCAATCCAACCGGCCCAGCCTAGTGCGTCAGGCCCAGCGCCCGCCGCGCGTTTTGGCCGAGGATCTTCCGCTTGGCCTCGGGCGTAATGCCGGCAAACAGCACGCGCCCGAGCTGCGAGGCTTGGTCGAGGAACACCGCGTCGCTGCCCCACACGATCTTGTCCTCCAGGCCCGCGGCCACGAGTTCCTCGATCAGGCCGCGCGGGCAGGACGACAGGCAGAGCTCGACGAACACGGTCGGGTAATCGCGCGCGAAACGCTTGTACTGCTCGAGCTCCGCCGAGCCGATGTGCGCCAGCAGCCAGCGCACGCGCGGGAAGCGCCGGATGTGACCCTCCAGTTCATTGAGCTCCGGGCCAAACACGTGTGCCAGCACCGGCATCGCGTGCACATTCGCATGGGCGAACACGGGCTCGTAATTGGGATGGTTGTACGGGAGTCCGGGACGCGCACCGTAAGACCAGACTTTGATGCCACGGAAGCCGGCAGCCTGTCCCGCCGCCAGCTGCGCGGCGACTTTCTCCGGGTATCCCACGTCGACCACCAGGTAGCCGAAGAAGCGTTCGGGATATCTGCGGATCGCCTCCGCCACCAGCTCGTTGCCGTGCTCGGCGTCGCCGAAGATCGCCGGGATCGAGCTCACTGCCGACAGCTGGATGCCCAGCCGGTCCATCGACGCGAGCAGCGCCTCCGGAGATGGGCGCACGATCGGAAAGTCGGGCCCGTGGCCAAAATGAGTGTGCGCATCGATCACAAGCCCGCCCTTCAGGGGCTGGCCCGCGCGACCCGCCTCGGCATACCAGTCCGCGGTCATGGCGTCACCTCCGCCAGCAGGCGTTCGAGATTGCCGTGCGCGATCGCGGCCCGGGCCGGCTCCGCAATCGGCGCGTACGTCAGCAGCGTGACCGAGGCCCCGCCCTCCGCCTCCGGATACGACGTGCCCCACACCCAGCGGTCGGGACCGAAGGTCGCCACTAGTTCCGGGATGCCCTCGTGCACCGAGTACGCGCTGCTCAGGCAGAGGTGCACGTTCGCGTGCCGGGCCAGCAGTGCGTAAAGCGCCCGATGACGGCCAAGGCGGGGCACCTGGGTGAGCACGAGCCGCAGCGACGGAAACGCGGCCATGATTTCGTCCACGTCGTCCAGGGTCAGGCTGCGGTAGTCGACGAGCAGCGGCAGGCGCGCCGAGGCGCAAAGGTCATAGAGCGAGCCCGAGCACCAGGGCCGCGGCGAGAACATGTGGTCGCGCGGGCTGATCCACGCGACCCGCATGCCGCGCTGCAACTCCCGGGCGAAGGTGGCCTCGAGCGAATGGGCCTCCGGCTCGCCGTCGGGCGTGAGGCACGGGGCCGGAATCCACGCCGGATGCTCCGTCGCCTCGTACCAGAGCAGCTCGTTGCCCCAGTGCGGCGAATTCTCGATGCACTGCCGGTGACGCACCACCGCCCGCGCGATCTCGAGCCGGGTCAGTTCGCGGTCGAGGTCGGCCGGATCCGGGTGGAATCGCTCGAACGGCTTTCGCGACAGGCCGACCAGCGGATCTGCGGCGATGAGTTTCAGGGCGGCCATGTCAGGGAAGACGCTGCAGCCAATCACGTACGGTGCCTTCCGTCGCGTCTGAAAATGCACCGGCCACGACCCGGACCCGGGGCCCGCTGAAAACCGCCGAGGCCCGGCGCCCCAGCAACCTCCGCCCGCCATCGCGCGGCCCCACCACCAACGCCGGCGCACCCTGCAGTCGCACGGCCTCGGGCACATCGACCGCCTTGAGGATGTTCGGGAAATACGCGTCGTGCGGCCAAGCCGCCTTCGGCTCGGTCGCGAGATCCGCAAAGCGCGCCAGCGGTTCCAGCATCAACAGCCCGCCCAGCCGACTGCCGTGCAGCAACGCCGCCAGGGCCGCGACATCGGCGCCGACGCCGAATCCGCCCACTACGATACGCTCCGCCGGGAGTTTCCACTCGCGCCGCACGTGATCCAGCACACGGACCGCGTCGCGCACGCGCATCGCCATCACCGACTCACCCGTCGCCGCGCTCAGGTAGCCGGCCCAGCGGTCAACCCCACCCCAGCCCACGACATCGTACGGCGACGGCAGCGGACGCGTGTCACCCCAACCCGGCAGGTCGACCGTCAGCACGCCGCGCGGACGCCGCGCCGTGCCGAAAAAGCCCGTCACGCAGTTCAGCCAGCCCCACTGATGCAGTCCGGCCCATCTCCCGCGGTCGTCGAAAAACACCAGCGCGCCGGCCGACTTTGACTCCGGTCGCATCAACGTAGCCGGGAGTTCCCAATCTGCTCCGTCGCGGAGACTGAACTCCTGAAACTGGTGCGTCCAGAGTCCCATCCGCGAGCCAGGCGAGGACACCGCGGCCAGTCCGTCCCGGCGGTGCCGCGCGAATCCGGGAATCAGCGCCGTCAGCGCCCGCCGCGCCTGCGTCGCGTTTGTCACCGTCAGCCGCGCGCGCGCCGCGCGTGCCGCCGCGGTCGCCATGCAGAGCCCGAACGGCGGGTTGCCGCGCAGATCGGCCTCGTCCAGCAGACGCAGCCGGCGCGGCATTCGCACCGGCTCGGTCCACGAACGTCCAGAGCTCCAGCAGCGCATCCACGCGACAAACGCGCACGCCTGGTTCGGCGTGTACTCGTGGCCGCAGTCGTCGACCAGCACGCGGAATTTCTTTGCCTCGCCGACCGCGGCGTACGCCCGACGCACGGGGGCCACGAGGGCGCCCAGATGTCGCGCGGTGAGCACCGTATCGTGACGGCCGGCCATCAGGAGTAGCGGACGGAACCGCGTTCCGATCAGCAGCTCGCTCAGGCCCAGCCCGTCGGCGAACCGCCGCCACCACTGGGTCTCGGGACAGCCCGCGTAGCCGTTGCGGACCGGATGAAGTTCATCGGGGAGCCCGAAGCACGAGGGGCCGAGCACGGTGAGCCGCGGGTCCAGCAGCGAGCAGCACACGGTGGAGAATCCGCCCCCGGACACGCCGGTCATCGCCACGCCCGGGCGAGGGTCGACGTCGCGCCGCGACAGCACGTAGTCCACCGCCCGCAGCGCGTCGGCCAGGAAGAACACGAGCGGATTCTGCCCGACCACGTAACCGCGCACGCCGTCGACAAAGTGATCGTTGCCCGGCGCCTTCTCGCCGAAGCCCGGCGGGTCGAACGACACGGCGAGGTAGCCGTTGGCCGCGAACACCTGCGGCGGATACTGCTCGTTCGGGGTGCGCTTGGAGTTGTGGCCCACCGGCGTGACCACCGTCGGCCAGGGCGGGGCCCAGCGGCGCGGGTCGGGTTTCCAGACCGTGACGTTCATCCACGCGCCCGGCAGTGATTCAACCAGGAGATTCTCGAATGAAAACTCACCGCAGTCGCGGCCACCCTGCCGGCGCACCCGCCACGTTTCACGGCGCACAAGGTCGGGATGTTCGAGCGCGGCTGCGAATCGCCGCCGTACACCGGCCGCGTGCGTCCGCCAATCCGCGGCCGAACGCAGGCGTCCGCGCGCGTCAGCCGCCGCGTCGAGTTGGCCCAGCGCGGTGGCGACGAGGTGCCGCCGCAGCATGGTGCGCAGGTCGCCGCCGGGCGCGGGAGGCTGGTAAAGCGGGGCGTCGGGCATCGGGGCGGCCGCGTCCAATCCTCAGACACACTCCCGACCCGGACCCGCATCGGGAGCGGCGGGTGGTTCGACGCGGGAGAAAACGCGCATGACGGGCTGGACAATTGGCGCGGCCGCCCCAAGAGCCAAGGTTAGTTTTTCGCCCCACCCCGCATGCAGCCGTCCCGCCTCGCCCTGTCCGTGGCCGTCGACCAGCCCGGCCCCAAGATCAGCCGGCATATCTTCGGGCAATTCGCCGAGCACCTCGGCACGTGCGTGTACGACAGCATCTGGGTCGGCGAGGACTCGCCGATTCCCCACGTGCGCGGCATCCGGCGCGACGTCGTCGAGGCGCTGCGCGAGATCCGCATGCCAAACATCCGCTGGCCCGGCGGCTGTTTCGCGGACGCGTACCACTGGCGCAACGGCATCGGCCCACGCGCCGCGCGACCCCGCCTGCGCAACGACACTTGGGGCGCGATCGAGACCAACGCGTTTGGCACGTTTGAATTTCTCGATTTCTGCGCCCAGGCCAACGCCGAGCCCGTCATCTGTGGCAACGTCGGCACCGGCACGGTCCAGGAGATGCGCGACTGGGTCGAGTACCTCAACGCCCCCACCGGCGCCGGCCTCGCCGACGAACGCGCCGCGCACGGCCATCCCGCGCCGTTCGGCGTCCGCTACTGGGGCGTCGGCAACGAAAGCTGGGGCTGCGGCGGGCTGATGCGCGCCGAGTACTACGCCGACGAGTTTCGCCGCTACGCCAACGCGCTCGGCAACTACGAGAAATCCTCGCTCTTCCGCATCGCCACGGGCCCCGGCGTCGACGACTACCACTGGACCGAGGTGATCATGCGCGAGTGCTCCGCGCCGCGGTTCAATCCGCGGGTGATGGACGGCCTCTCGCTGCACTACTACATGAACGGCGGCATCCCGCCGGGTAAGGAGCAGCTCAAACTCCTCGCGACCGATTTCACGCCCGACCAATGGCGCGCGGTGATGGCGCACGGCTGGTTCATCGACGAGCTGATCACGAAGCACACCCGCATCATGGACCGTCACGATCCGGAGAAGCGCGTTAAGCTCATCGTCGATGAGTGGGGCTCGTGGTACGCACCAGATCCGGGCCCGCGGCCGAGCCTGTTTTTCCAGCAGCAGACGATCCGCGACGCCCTGCTGTCAGCGCTCACGTTCGACTCGTTCATCCGTCACGCCGAGCGCGTCCACATGGCCAACGCCGCGCAGGTGGCGAACGTGCTCCATTCGGTGCTGCTCACCTTCGGCGCGACGACGGTTCGGACGCCGACCTGGCACGCGTTCCACCTCTACGTGCCGCACCAGGACGCCCAGCGCCTTCCCGTGAGCGGAGAAATCCCGGTGCTCACGCACGACGGCCTGCCCTACCCGCGGCTCTCCGTCAGCGCGTCGCGCGCCGACAACGGCTCCGTCACCGTCACCCTCGCGCACACCGACCCCACCGAGCCGCTCGACCTCGAGCTCGCCCTGACCGGCTTGCCCGGTACCGCAAGGCCGCAAGGCCGCATCCTCACCGCCCGCGCCCTGACCGACTGCAACACCCCCGACGCCCCCAACCGCGTCGCAGCGCAGAAGTGGGAGTCCTTCCGCTACAGTTCCGGCAAACTGACCGCCACGTTAGCTCCGGGTAGCTTGGCCGCGGTGAACTTTGTCTGAGGAAATGTAGCTGGTAGTTAGTAGTTGGTAGCTAGTAGCTAGGACGGGCACGAGACGCTCGTCGGAAGAAACCTACCAGCTACTGTCTACCAACTACTGTCTAATCTCTCCCCGCCCCTACGCCACCGGTGCCCGCAGGGCGCTCAGGTAGACATCGGCGGCAATGCGCAGCTGATCCAAGGCGATCCACTCGTCCTTCGTGTGGGCCTGGGCGAGGTCGCCGGGGCCGAGGACCAAGGTCGGGGCGCCGGCGGCGGCGTAGTGGCTCGCGTCCGTGACGTAGGGAGCGCCACGGCCGGTCGCGTCGCAGCCGTAACGCGTGAGGAAGGGGCTCAGCCAGCGGTGGAACTCGCGGCTCTGCACGTCGTCCATCGAAGGCACCACGTACAGTGAATCGTGCTCGACAGGCAGACCCGCGAGCACGGCGTCGCGCTCGGCCAGCACCGCCTCGGCGGTTTCGCCCGGAACGGTCCGGCGGTCGCACTCGATCTCGCAATAATCCGGGATGATGTTCACCGCCGTGCCGCCGCGGATCGTGTTCACGCTCGCCGCGGCGCGGCCGGTCATCGGGTGCCATCCCGTGACACCGGGAATGTAGCGCGTCTCGAACGTTTCAAGCACCTGACGCATCGCGCTGATCGCGGACACGCCCTTGCTCGGGTCGGACGAGTGCGCGGCGCGGCCGCGTGTGATCGTGCGCCAGCGGATCACGCCGTTGTGCGCCACCACCGGTCGCAGCTGCGTCGGTTCGCCGACGATCACGCCGCGGAGCCGCGGCAGGAAAGTCTTCAACTCGGTCCGGGCAAACGCCTGGGCGCCGGTCATGCGCGCCTCCTCGTCGACGACGAACACCAGCGCGGCATTGCGCGGCCGGCGCGCGTCGCGGGCGAACTCGCGGAGCGCCCAGAGCATCGCGGCGCCGGAGCCCTTTGTGTCGCAGGCGCCGCGACCGTACAGCTTGCCACCCTCGACGCGGCCGGCGTGCGGCGGGACGGTCATGCCCACCACGCTCACGGTGTCGAGGTGGCTCTCAAACATGAGCCACTCGCCGCCCGGCACGGGCTCGCAGGTGACGATGAGATTCTCCTCCGGGTTGCCCGCCACCGGCGCGCGGCGCGTGGTCAGACCCCAGGCGCGGGCCAGTTCCTCGAGATGACTCACTAGCTTGGTCTCGTTTCCGGTCGTGCCGCCGAAGAGCGGATTGACCGTGTCGAACGACACCATCTGGGCCAGCAGTTCCTCAACTGACGCCGGAGGTTTCATGACGATCAGCTGAGCCAGCGGTCGCGGTGGGCGGCGATGAAGGCGTCGTCGGTGAGCTGCGGGTAGGCGCGGCTCACGCGGGTCA
>DAOQKI010000075.1:0-17990 GCA_035334485.1 Opitutaceae bacterium | reverse complement strand
GGCACGCGGCGGCGGCGACGACGGCGGCGGAGCCGAGAAACTCGCGGCGGCTGAGGCGCGGAGGCTGGGCGGGGGTGCTCATTTCAGGCGGTGCGTTGCTCGTGGAGCCCGAGGGCCGTGGCCATTTCCCGGCGGAGGATATATTTCTGGACCTTGCCGGTCACGGTGAGCGGGAAGCGGTCGACGAAGCGGAAGTAGTGCGGCACCTTGTAACGGGCGATCTGGCCGCGACAGAAGCCGCGCAGCTCCTCCTCGGTGCAGGTGGCGCCGGTCCGGCGGATGACGCAGGCGCAGATCTCCTCGCCGTTGCGCGGGTCCGGCACCCCGACGCAGGCGACGTCCGAGACCTGCGGGTGCCGCAGCAGGTACTCCTCGATCTCGCGCGGGTAGATGTTCTCGCCGCCGCGGATGATGACGTCCTTCGAGCGCCCGACGATGTTGCAGTAGCCCTCGGCGTCGATCGTCGCGAGGTCGCCGGTGTGCATCCAGCCGGCCTCGTCGATCGCCTCGGCCGTGCGCTCCGGCTCGTTCCAGTAGCCGCGCATCACCAGGTAGCCGCGCACGAGCAGCTCGCCCTTCTCGCCGCGCGGCACGACGTGGCCGTTGGGGTCGACCACCTTGGCCTCCACGTGGGGATGGATCCGGCCGACGGTGGTGACGCGGCGCTCGATCGAGTCGTTCCACGCGCTCTGGAAACTGACCGGCGAGGTCTCCGTCATGCCGTAGGCGATGGTGACCTCCTTCATATGGAGGTCGGAGACGACGCGGCGCATGACCTCCACGGGACATGGGGCGCCGGCCATGATGCCGGTGCGGAGGCTGGAGAGCTGGTGGCTGGCGAGGCTGGGCTCGTCGAGGATGCGGATGAACATCGTCGGCACGCCGTAGAGCACGGTGCAGCGCTCGGCCTCGACGGCCTCGTGGACGGCCTCCGGGTCGAAGCCCTCGCTGGGATACACGAGGCAGGCGCCGTGGCTGACGGCGCCGAGGTTGCCCATGACCATGCCGAAGCAGTGGTAGAGCGGGACCGGGAGACAGAGGCGGTCGGCCTCGGACAGGCGCAGGGCCTCGACGACAAAGTGGGCGTTGTTGAGCAGATTGTGGTGGCTCAGCGTGGCGCCCTTGGGGCTGCCGGTGGTGCCGGAGGTGAACTGGATGTTGATGGCGTCATCGGCCTGGAGCGCGTCCTCGACCTCGCGCAGGGCGGCCAGCTCCTCGGCGGTCGGCGTGGTGAGGAGATCGTCGAAGTTGAGCATGCCGGCGGTCCGCTCGGCGCCGGTGCGGATGACGAACTCGAGCGCGGGCAGCGTGGCGCTGCGCAGGTGGCCGGGGGCGCACTGCGCAAGCTCGGGGGCGAGCGACGCGAGGATCTCGAGGTAGTTGCTGCTGCGGAACTCGGGGGCGAGCACGAGCGCGCGGCAACCGACGTGGTTGAGCACGAACTCAAGCTCGCGGATGAGGTAGGCCGGGTTGATGGTGACGAGGATGATTCCCGCACGGGCGGCGGCGAACTGGGTGAGCGTCCACTCGGAGCAGTTGGGCGCCCAGACGCCGAGACGTTCGCCGGGCTTCAGCCCGAGACGGCGGAGGCTGCACGCGAGCTGCTCGATCCGGCGGCCGAGCTCGGCGTAGGTCCAGTGCACGCCCTGCTGGCGCACGACGAGGGCGTCATGCGCGCCGAAGCGCTCGATCGTCCGCCGCAGGCAGCGGCTGATGGTGTCGCCCGACAGCTCCTGGCTGGAGGTGCCGTGGACATAACTGGGGAGCATCGTCATGGTTCGGTCACCTCCGTCGCAGGTCAGGGCACCACTGGCAGGATGAGGGCCGAGGGATGGTCGGCGTCGTGGTAGACCACGTTCGCCGCGGTCACCGGGGCGGCGCCCGTGCCGACCTCGTTGCCGCCCGTCTGGGGATTGCGCGCGAAGCGCGGGAAGTTGCTGCTCGCCACCTCGAGCCGGAGCCGGTGGCCCTTCAGGAAGACGTTGCTCGTCGACCACAGGTCGATCGTGAGCTTGTAGACCTTGCCCGGCTGCAGGAGCGACGGCTGCTCATACGACTCGCGGAACCGCGCGCGCAGGATGCCGTCGCACAGGTTGTAGGCGCGGCCATCCGGCCACACGTCCACGAGCTTGCCGGTGAAGTCGGAGTCGACGGCCGACGAGCTCACGTAGAGCTCGAGCTTCACCGGGCCCGTCACCTCGTAGTCCTGCTCGAACGGCGGCGTGGTGTAGACCAGCACGTCGTCGCGCAGCTCAACTCCCTGCTGGTCGAGCGGGCCGGCCGGATAGTTGCCGAAGTCGCCCAGGATCGGGCCGCCGTGCGTGGGCACCGGCCGGAGGGGATCGGACAGATACCGGTCGGGCGGAAGCGCGCCGGGCGCCGCGGTCGAGAGGACGCCATCGCCGCCGGAGGAATTCGCGCGGCCGGCGGAATGCAGGTAGAAGCGCGTCGCCTTGGCGCGGGCGAGCGGCCACTCGTCCTCGTCGCGCCAGACATTGCGGCCCATGACGAAGATCTTCACGGGCTTGTCGCGGTCGATGCCGTTGTCGACGCCCTTGAGCAGGTGGTCGTACCACTTCATCCCGTAACCCCAGATGTCGAACTTGGCGTCCTTGCCGAAATCGAGCTCGCCGATCTTGGCGTCGAAGCCGGCGTGGCCGCCGGGGATGATGATGAGGCGCTGGCCGGCGCGGGCCGCGGGGGTCGCGGCGTGGTCGCGCATGCCGAGGTAGTTGCGGATGGAGCCGTCCTGGAACAGGTCGTACCACGCCGCGACGTGCATGGCCGGCACGGTGATCTTCCCGACCTGGCGCTCGATGGACCACTGCTTCCAGTAGTCGTCGTAGGTCGGGTGCGCGAGCCAGTCGAAGTAGTAGGTCGCGAGCCCCTGGACCGGGCCCGGGTCGATCAGCGGGTAGCGGCTGGGGGGCTGGAGATAGTCCCAATGCGACGGCACGGCCGAGCCGCCGGAGCGGCGCTCGAGCACGTCCATCGCGAGGGCGGAGCTCCAGGCTTGGGCGAGCATCTGCATGAACGCTCCGCCCTGGTAGGCCCAGTGCTGGTAGTAGTCGGACCCGGTGATCATCGGGTTGATCGCCACGAGGTGCGGCGGCGCCGCGATGGCCGCGAGCATCTCGGTCGCGCCCACGTACGAGCCGCCGAGCATGGCGACCTGGCCGTTGGAGTACGGCAGCGCGGCGGCCCACTCCACCGCGTCGTAGCCGTCAGTGATCTCATACTTGAACGGGTACCAGTCGCCGCCGGACAGATGGCGGCCGCGGCAGTCCTGGATGATCACCACGTAGCCGCGGGCGGCGCCCTTCAGGCCGGAGTCGAGGTTGGTGTACTTGTCGTAGGGCGTGCGCTCGAGGAGGACGGGGAACTTGCCGTCAGCCTTCGGGCGGTAGATGTCGGCCGTCAGGACGGTGCCGTCGCGGGCCTTCATCTGGACATTGCTTTCGAAGACGACGGCGTACTCGGGCGCCGCGCCCGCGCCGGACACAAGCGCCGGCGCAAGGCCGGCTAACAGCGCGGCGAGGAGGAAGCGGAGACGATGCATGGCGGGAGGGAGCTGAAAACGAAAACGGGGCCGCACCCGGGAAAGGGGCGGCCCCGCACAAACCCCAACACTCAGAACTCGACGGAATTCGTGAGGGTCCAGCTCATGCCCTCCTGAATGCGGGCGAGGGCGAGCGAGCCATCCGGCTCGTAGTAGGCCGGCACCAGGCGGGTCCGCTCACCGAAGTTGCGGAAGTTCACCTGGCCGTGCCACACGAGCTTCCCGTAGTTGAGCTTCTTGGTGTAGCCGAACCACAGGTCGAAGTGCGAGTCACGCGGCCCCATGAGGGGCTGCCCGACGTCGAGGTAACCGAGCGTCGCGCTGTAGCGGTAGCCCGAGATGCGGGGAGCCTCGAGGCGGGCCGCGCCGCCGATGTTCACGCCGCGGAGCTTGCCCTCGGAGAAGAGGTAGTTCGAGGCGGTGTTGAGGCGCCAGCGCGCGACCTCAGGGGCCGACTGGCCCTGCGACGAGAGGGCGACCTGGTAGGGCAGCCACAGGTTGTCGCGCCAGAGGGTCGAGGCCTGGTAGGACGGGATGCCCCACAGGCGGAGATAGCCGGCGTCACCCGAGAAGAACGTGTTCATCTGCTCCATGTACACCTTGGTGGTGTAGTCGAGGTTGGTGCGCGTGGCGAAGGTGCGCACGTAGTTGAGCGAGACGTTCCAGTTCTTGATCGGGTTGGCCGCGATCTCGAACTCCTGGCCCTTGGCCAACGTGTCGACCGTGGTGACGGGCAGCGTGCTGGCGGACGGGCTGATGATCGCGACGAGGTAGTTGAAGCTGCCGAACGGCGAGGTGGTGCCACCCGGCCCGAGGGCCGAGTGCAGCTTGCCGGTGGTCTTGGCGGCGGCCGGGTCGAGGCCGGCGCCGGGGACGTTCCAGAAGGTGAAGAACGACTTGTTCATGAACGCCGGGGCGTTCAGCCAGGCCTGCACCATCTTGGTGGACTTCACCGTCTGCGAGGCGGTCTGCCAGGGCGAGGAGGCCGAGGTGTTCGTGAAGTTGTCGCTCCACGTCACGCCCGCGACCTGGTCGGTGTAGGCGTAGTTGGTCCAGCCGCCGTCGGCGAAGTACTTGTCGAGGCCCGCGCCGTCGGAGATGCCGGCCTGCGCGTCCTGCACCATCGCCGCCATCGTGTAGCCGAGGGCGGTGAGCTGGTACATGAGGTAGCTGCCGCCGCCGAAGATGGCGCTGGCGCCGGACTGCAGCGTGGCGTTGCTCATCTGGGTCTTGAACCAGTTGGCGCGGAACGTGACGCGGTCGTTGAGGACGCCGATGACGACGCCCTTCTCCCGAGTCTTGCCCTGCGGGTTCGCGATGATCTCACCCATGAGGTTCCGGCGCGGGGCGTCGGCCTTGAAGTTGGACGACTCGTTGTAGAGGGCGGTGATGGAGACGCCGCTCATGACCTTCTCGACGAGTTTCTTCGGGAAGTGGTAGACGCCGCTCCAGTTCCGGCTCTGGCCCTCGGCGAGGCGGTAGTTGTTCGGGTCGAACTCGTAGTCGAGCGCGGCGATGCCGGTGGTCGAGTTCGTCGGGGCGTTCAGGTCGTAGTTGACGACGGTGTCCTTGCGCCAGCCGAAGGTCGGGACGAGGTCGCCGCCGAGGAGGTAGCCCTGCCAGGTGAAACCCTTGGACTTGTCGGTGAACTTCTGGCGGTTGCCGCCGATGACGAGGCTCGGGAAGTCCTTCGGGTTGCTGGCGGAGAGCCAGTTCACGCCGCCGCCGGTCCAGCCCACGTAGTTGGCGGGATTGTCGGCCTGCGTGCCGGTCTTCGTCGTGTTCGTGTTGAAATCGACGTAGGTGTACGGGTCGGTCTTGTTGACCGAGGCGGCCGCGTTCCACGTGCCGTTGAAGTACCGCACGACGCTGGTGGCGCCCGGATTGATATTGGTCAGGAGCCGCGAGACGTTCGCGCCGGAGGCGGAGCTGGCGCCGTTGAGGGTGGGCCCGAGGTAGGCGACCCAGTCGAAGGCGCGCGTGCCGGCGATCGAGTTGAGGCTGGTCGGCTGGAGGCCGAGGAGGTCGATCAGGGCGGGCGTGGTGGAATGCTCGGCCCAGACGACGCTGCGCTGGCGCTTCTCGTCCTCGGCCATGAGGCCGGTGAGGACGCTGCGGCCCAGGACGTAGCTGACCCAGCCCTTGCCGAAGATGTCCTCGGACTTGAGGTCGAGGGTCACGATCGCGCGCTTGCTCTGGCGGTCGATCTTCGTGGAGAAGTTGCCGCCGGCGTCGGACGCAGCGACGTAGGGCCGGCCGAGGTTCTTGTTGGTCGAGCCGTCGGCGATGGTCTGGTTCACGTCGACGCCGATCGAATAGTCCTTGCCCGTCAGCCAGGAGACCTGGCCGTTGTTGTAGGACTGCTTGTCGTACGTGAGGTCGATCGCGAGCATGTCCTTGAAGAACGTCTGCTGGAGGTCGATGTTGCCGGCCTGCCAGCTCTGCCACTCATGCTTGTTCGGGCCGTCGAGCAGGTTGTCGTAGTAGTTGAAGACGCTGCTGTCGGTGAGGACCTTGTCCACGTAGAAGGAACCGCCGGCCAGGTTGGCCTTGGCGTACTCGGTGTAGACCGGGACCGCGAGGGCGCGGTAGGCGCCGTTGTTCAGGCCGGGCATGCCGTTGTTGATCATGCCGACGATGATGTTGGTCGGGTTGCTGCTGTTCGCCTCGTAGAACGAGCGGACGTCCACCGTGCTCGCAGCGCCCTGGAAGCTGATGTTGCCGCCGGGGGAGTAGAGCTTGATGATCGGGTTGGTGGTCGAGAGCGAGCCGTTGCCGGCCGACAGCGTATTGATCGTGGCCTTGTTGAAGGCCGAGGTGAACCACGGGGTGATGCGGTCCGTCGGGGGCAGGATGCGCGGGTTGTTCGAGGCGACGTCGCCGTTCTCAAACTTCACGCGGAGGGACGTGTGGTTGTCCTCGCCGAAGAAGTTCGGGGAGTAGCGGAGGGCGCCGTAGATGCGCTTCTGGTTGTTGAACGCCGGCTCCTGTTGATACTTCCGGTTGTCCTGCAGGGCCGAGAGCCGGAGGGAGAGCTGCTTCTTGAGCAGGACCTGGTTGACGTCGAGCGAAGTGCGGACCGAGCCGTAGCCGTCGATGACGTTCTCCAGCTTGTACGCGTTCTTGAACGAGGCGTCGTTGACGCTGGCGTTCACGATGCCCGCCGGGCTGCCGACGCCGAACAGGATCGAGTTCGGGCCGCGCTGCAGGTCGATGCGGCCGACGTTGAAGCTGTCCCACGGGATGTCCGTCAGGAAGTAGTCGCGCGTGTTGTCCGCCCGGTCGAGGCCGCGGACGCGGTTGTTGTTGCTCGGGTTGATGATGTTCGAGGCCTCGTTGAAGCTCTTGCTGCCGGCGGCGCCGGAGAAGTTGCCGCCCATGCCCGCCACTTCCGTGCTCGGGGTGTAGATCAGGAGGTCCTGATTGCTCTTCACGCCGGTGTCCTTGAGGAACTGGGACGTGATGACGGTGATCGCGGACGCGGTGTCCTTCAGGTCGGTGCGCACCCGCGTGCCGGCCAGCGTGCTGGTGGCAATGTAGGTGTTCGCGCCATCGGTGTCCTCGACCACGAAGGGCGAGAGCCGCTGGATCTCATCCGAGGTCTCACCTTCCTTGGTTTCCTCCACGGGAGGAAGTTTGTTGGCAGGCTGCGTGGTGGCAGTCTGGGCTCGGCCTGCGGGCAGGCCAAGGAGCAGCGCGAGCAGGCAAGCGCCGGCACGAATCAGGTAGTAGCGACTCATACGGGTTGGGGTTGGGTCTGTGGGAAATCTCCAGTCGCGTCACCGAAATGACACGGCTTGAGGAAGGGGGCAGTCGTCAGGACACGGGGGGAAAAGCGAACATGGTCCGCTGGGGCAGGTAGCGTCTCCATGCTATCGACTGAGGGGCGCAGCGTCACGTCACCAAAACTAATGACAGTTGTCCCCGGCTGCGGTGAGCCACGCCTCCGCCACCTGGCCGAAGGGCCGGCCCTCCACCGCGAGCTCGAGGGCCAGCGGCTCGCGGCCCGCCGGCGGTTCGGCGACGGGCGGCAGCGCCAGTTCGAACCAGCGCTTCTCGCGCGGCCCCAAGTCGAGCGTCCGCCCCACCCCCGCCCACTCCGGCCGCCGCGTCGCGAGCCGGACCTCCGCCCGCGCGTTCCGTCCGAACGGGTTCAGCACCCAGCCTCGCAGCGTCGTCGCGCGGCCGGTGGCCAGGCGCAGGAGGTGTGGCACGAGCTTGGCTGCCTGGCCCTCGGGACCGAAGTGGATCTCGTTCTCGCCCAGCGGCATGATTTCCCGGTGCAGCCGGTCGAACTCCGGCGCCACCGTCTCGAGCCGGGCCCACAGGGCGTCGTCCGGCCGGTAGGGCTCGAAATGCCCGCTCAGGATCAGCTCGGGGCCGAACGCTCGCAGGCGCCGGATGAAGTCGACGTAGCCGCCGAGCGCGAGGCCGTTGCGGTACACGTGATTCGTGAGCACCCCGCCCTGCCCGGGCCCGCAGAGCCGGCCCGCCGCCGGATCGAGGAAGAACAGCTGGTCGCCGGTGTGGGCGACCCGGCGGCCGTCGAACTCGAGCAGGACCAGCGTCGAGAACTCCGTGTGCCCGGTCATCGGATGCAGCGTGATCGTGACGTCCTCCCACGTGAACGGCGTGTCCAGCGGCAGCCGCCGCGCGACGGGGATCGGCTCCGGCCAGAGACACGGCCGGTCGAAGTCCTGCGGCCGCTCGAGCAGGTCGGCGAAATTCTCGCCCGCCCAGACCTCGGCGCCGTGGAGGCGCTGCAGCAGCGGCACGCCCGCGACGTGGTCGTCGTGGTAATGCGTCGGGAGCACGGTGGCCACGCGCTCCACGCCCGCCGCCGCGCGGAGCGCATCGACGCTGTGCAGGAGCGGGCGGCGGTTCCACGGGTCGAGCCGGTTCGGGAAGCGCACCGTCGCGGTGTCGTAGCCGTAGTCGATCGCGAGCGCGCGGCCCGCGCGGCCGACGAGGAAATGCACCTCGGCCGAAACGCCGAGCGCGCGGTACAGACGCGGCACGACCTCCACGACGCCGGACGGCGGCGGCGACGAGAGGCGCGCCGTCAGGCCCGGCTGCAGCGCCTCGAAGCCCGCGAACGTTCGCCGCAGCCGACCAACCGCCGCGACGCAGTCGGCGAACGGCTCGCCCAGGCTGGGCAGCGCCAGGTCGGGCCGCGCGGCCAGCACCCGCTCCCACGAGCCCAGCACATTGTCCATGCCGGACAGGTCGTTGTAGTTGTACTGGAGCGGGGACAGCCGCGCGAGGCGGCCCGGCGCGCACATCAGCTCGCCGATGAACGCGAGCCGGCGGCCGGAGGGAAGCGTGACGACATAGGTGGCAGCGCCCATCGTGACGCCGGGCGTCGGCACGACCTCCACAGTCAGGCCCGCGAGTGTCGTCCGCTCGTAGTCCATCATCCAGCGCCCCACCGGCAGCGGCGCGATCGGCGCGAAGTGGTCCCACGTCAGGTCGTAGAGCAGCTGCGTCGGCTTCTGGCGGAACGCCCGCTGCTCGCCCGCGAGGTGGTCGCGCTCGTGCCACGGCGCCGCAATCAGCGCGCCGTGCTCGGCCGCGAGCCGGGCAGCGCCCGCCGTGTGGTCGCGGAAGTGGTGGGTCAGCAGGACGGTGAGGCGGCCCGGCCCGGCGCCCTCGAGCACGAGCGGGAGGTGGCCCGATCCCGCGTTCACCAGCAGCCAGGCGCCATCGCGGCCGGCCACGGCGTAGAGATTGCAGCTGTCGCGCCGCCGCAGGACGCCCGGCTCAATCTCCTGCCACGGGTTCATCGCGGCGACGGCCGCGCATCCCCGAGGTCAATCTCGTGGACAAACAGGTGGGCGCCCGCGGCCGGCGCGCGGCATGCCCAGGTGCCGTCGGGCCGGACCACGCCGGAGGGCGACGAGGTGGGCAGGGTCGCGGGGTCGCTGTTGTCGACCGTCACGATCCACACGCCACCGGCCTGGGCGCGCAGCCGGAGATTCGACTCGTGGAACTGCCAGTGCACCTGGGACAGCTCGCTGGCGTCGCGTCCGCCGTTGACCGCGTGGAGGATCACCCTCGCGCCGAGCTCGGCGAGGCGCTGCGTGAGGTGCGGGTCGGCCATCGGCGTGCAGCTGGGGTTGGCCCAGACGTCGTTGCAGATGAGCGCGCCGAGCCGGCACCCGGGCGCCCAGTCGAAGCACTGCAGCGGCGCCGGTAGGTAATGGCGGATCTCGCCCTCGGGTTTCGGGCCGAGCGTGCCGCACAGCAGCGTCTTCGCATGAAACCCCAGGTAGGCGCCGTCAGGACGGTAGAGGCGGATTTGGTTGTAGCAGCGCCCGCCCTCCTCGATCGCGCAGGTGCCGAGGGCGAGCCCGAGCCGGCGCTCGCGCGCCCGGGCCGTGACCCGCGCCAGTTCCTCCTTCCAGACCTCAACCGGGAAATCCGGCCGGTAGCCGCTCAGCGAGCCCTCCGGGGTGAGCAGCAGCTCGGCGCCGGCCGCGGCCGCCTGCTCGATCGCGTCGAGGATCAGGGCGGAATTCGCGCGGACATCGCGGCCGACCGGCATCTGGAAACCAGCAACGCGGAGTTTCATGGGTGGCAGGCGCGCGGGGCGCGGCGGTCAGGGTTCGAACAGGATGACATCGGTCCCGGCCCGGCCCGCGCCGGCGCTCACGGGCGAGTCGGCCTGGCTCAGGTTGCAGCCCTGCACGACGACGCCGCGCGTGCTGCCCTCGAGGCCCAGGTAGACGCCGGTGCCGGTGGGTGCCACGCTGGCGGCCACCCGCGCGCCGTTGACATCGCGGAGCCGGATGATCGGTCCGCCACCCGCGACCACCGCGGCGGCGAGGCGCTCGACAGTGAGATTCTCGACATCCTCGCAGACCAGCGCCGCCCGCGGGTCCTCGCGGGCGAAGCTCATCGCGCAGTCGCGGAGCGTGATGCCCCGGGCGTGGCGCACGTAAAGGCCGTAGCTCGGCAGCGAGCCGAACATCGAGTACTCGGGATACTCGCCCGCGTGCTCACCGACCGGGCGGTCGGACGCGCGGCGCGCCTCCGCCGGATCGACATGGTGCAGGCTCACGGTGCGGATGTTCTCCAAGGTGATGTTCTCGACCGGGTGGCCGGGCAGGCCGGTGATCGAGCCGGACAGCGGCCGGTCGTCCTCGTTCTTCAGCGAGGCCGTCACGTCGCTGATCGTCACGTTGCGCAGCTGCCCGATCCGGGGCCGGTCCCCGCCGTGCCGCTCGATCCAGCGGCTGGCGCGGTCGCCGAGTCGCACGAAGATCGCCGCGCCGACGTGCTCCATCGTGATCCCGGAAATCCGCACGCCGTCCAGCGTGCCGCCGTCGACCACCTCGAGCGCGAGGCCGGCCGCGCCCACGCCCTGCATCGTGATGTTCGCGATGCGGATGTTGCGGAACGCGCCGCTCGACGCGGTGCCGAACTTGATGCCGTTGGCGAACGAGCTCAGGCGGCAGTTCGTCACCTCGATGTCGTCGCAGTCGGCATAGCTCGACTTGAAGCAGATCGAGTCGTCGCCGGAGAGGAGGGTGCAGCCGGTGACCCGGACATGGCGCGAGCCGTCGAGGTCGATGCCGTCGTTGTTCGCGTCGTTCTGCTGGCTGCGGACCGTGACGCCCTCGACGGTGACGCCGTCGCAGTCGAGGTAGTCCTGGCACCAGAAAGCCATCGTCTCGAGGGTGATCCCGCGGACGGCGACGTCGGAGCAGCCGACGAAGCACAGCCCGTAGGGCCGGCGGAGGTAGGCCTCGCGGTCGGGCACGCCGCGGGCGCGCAGGGCGCGCTTGTTGAGGTTCGGATGGTCGCCGCGGCCGATGATCCGGCCGGGACCGACGACGGCGACATGGGACTGCTCGGCGGCGTAGATGAGGCTGTGCCGACCGTACTCGAGGTTGTCGTAGCGGACCTGCGCGAGTTCATCGGCCGCCCAGTGCTTGGGCCGCGGGAGGGGATTCTCGGGGTAGTCCGCGAGATTCGTGCTGCCGATCAGCTCGGCGCCGGCCTCCAGCCGCAGCGTGACGCCGGAGCGCAGGTAGATGGTGCCCGTGACGAAGCGGCCCGCCGGCACCACCACCACCCCGCCGGCGCGGGCGGCGGCCTGCACGGCGCGGTTGATGGCCGGGGAGTTCACGGTCGCGCCGTCGGCCACGGCGCCAAAATCGGTGATGGGAAAAACCCCGGGCTCGGCGCGGACAGACAGCGCGGACAAACACAATCCCAGGCCCAGCAGGGCGATGCGCTGGGTCAGGGCGGGGAGACAGTGGGAGATCGACGACACCGGGCGGGGTTTCGGGGGAAGTCCATGCCACTCCCGGGGGCTTGTCACGGGCAACCCGATTCTCCCGGCCGCCTGTCATCAGTATTGATTACAATCACCGTCGCCGGGGCCCCGCAGATTCTGCTTTCCTCTCGCCCCGCGCCGGCCGAATCGTAGGGCGCTTCACTCCACCCCCCGGCCGACCCGCCGGCCGGGCTCCCCGCCCCGGTCCATGATCCCCCGCCTCGCCCTTCTGGTCCTCGCCTGCTTCCTCACGGGCGCGCGCGGGGCGAGCGCGGACTACGTGATCCGGTCGTGGGACTTCGAGCCCGGGCCCCCGGTGCGCGGGCTCAACTGCATCTGCTTCGACCGCGAGGGATTCCTCTGGCTGGGGGCGAAGGACGGGCTGGTGCGGTTCGACGGCCTGGTGTTCCAGCGCCAGACGTTCCCGGACTCGACCCTGCTCCAGGGGCACAACATCACCGCGATCTGGCAGGCGGCCAACGGGGTGCTGTGGCTCGGCTGCGAGTCCGGCGACCTCTACACCTGGGACCGCCCGCGCGGGGTGCTGGCGGCGGTGCCGCAGACCTGGGAGACGCAGGCCGTGCGCTCGATCGCCGGGGACGGCCACGGCGACGTGTGGCTGGCGCTCGCCACCCACGACATCGTGCGCGTGCGCGACGGCTGGCGGCTGCCCGCCCCGCCGCTCGCGTCGACCGAGGGCACCGTCCAGCCGCTGCTGCTCACCTTCGACGGCCGGCTCTACCAGCAGGAGGGCGCGATGATCCGGTTGCAGGGCGGCACCCGCGACCATCCCGACTGGATGCAGGGCAACTTCTCCGCGACCCGCATCCTCCGGATCGCGCCGTCGCGCAAGGGCGGGCTCTGGATCTTCGGCGACGACCTGGTCCGCCGCTGGACCGAGGCGCAAGCCTGGGCCGAGACCCGCTGCCGCCTGCCGCCGGGCACGTACATGACCCGCATGATCGAGGCGGCGTCGGGCGACCTCTTCGCCGGCACCTCGAATCAGGGCGTGCTCATCCTGAAGCGCGACGGGACGGTGGAGTCGCTGAGCGGCACGGGCGCGGCGGTGCCCGAGCGCATCGTCGACCTGACCGAGGACACCGAGGGCAACATCCTGGTCTGCGGCGACAGCCGCCTGCACCGCATCCGCCCGAGCCGGGTCCAGACGGTCAACTCGCCGGACAACTGGAACAGCACGCGCCCGGTGGCCGCCACGGAGCAGGCCGGAGGCACGATCTGGGTCGGGACCGAGGGCTCCGGGCTCTACCGGGTCGACGCGAGCGGCGTCGAGAGCCTCGCGCACACCGGCGGGCTGAACAAACTCTTCATCTGGAGCCTGCTCAGCGAGCCCGACGGCGGGCTGCTGGTGGGCACCTGGGGCGCCGGCCTCTACACGGGCCGCGACGGCCGGTTCACGCCGGCGCCGGGCTGGAGCGACGCCCGCGGCTGGACGATCTCGGCGCTGAAGCGCGACCACGCGGGCCGGATCTGGGCGGCCACGAACACCGGCCTGTGGCGCCAGCAGGACCAGGCCTGGTCGCCCGTGCTGGACGACCGCGGCAAGCCCGTGCTGCTGGTCCGGTACCTGCTCGAGGACCGCCGCGGGCGCATGTGGCTCGCCACCCACGGCCACGGCCTCGGGTGGTTCGAGGCGGACCACGTCCGGTTCCTCAGCGCGGCCGACGGACTCCCCGCGCGGTTCGTCTCGAGCCTGCACGAGACCGCCGACGGGACGCTGTGGGCCGCGACCCTTGGGCTCGGTCTATACCGCCTGAAGGACGGCACCTGGACGCAGATCGACCGGCGCCACGGGCTCCCGGCCGAGGACATCTACCACATTGCGAACGACCGGCAGGGTCACCTCTGGTTCACCTCGAACATCGGCGTCTTTGCGGTCGAGGAGCGGGAGCTGGACGCGTGCGCGGACGGCCAGGCGACGGGCCTGCACCCGCTGATCCTCGACCGCGACGACGGCCTGCCGTCGAACTACTGCTCGAGCGGCACGCAGTCGGCGGCGTGCATGACCGAGGACGGACGGTTCATCGTGCCTACGACCCGCGGCGTGGCAATCGTGCCCACGCGGTTCATCCGGTCGGAGGCGCACCGCGTCACGGTCCGCTTCACCGGCGTGAGCGTCGACGACACCGACCTGACGCTGCGCGGCAACGACCGCGTGAGCGCCCCGCCCGGCACCCGCCGCATGGCGGTGGAGTTCACCGCGCCGTCGTTCACCAACCCCGAGCGCGTGCACTTCCGCTATCAGCTGATCGGCCTCTATTCCCACTGGGTGGACCTCGGCCCGCGCCGCAGCGTGCTGTTCAGCCACCTGCCGCCGGGGAACTACTCGCTGCGCGTGACCGCCTCGAACGCCGACGGAATCTGGAGTCCAACTCCGGCCGTCCTCGATTTCAGCGTGGCACCGTATTTCTGGGAGACCTCGTGGTTCGCCTTCCTCGCGGTGGCCCTCCTGGTCGCGACCGTGGCGGGCACCGTGTGGGTGATCGTGCACCGGCGCGCGCGCCGGCGCCTCGAGCAACTCGAGCGCCAGCAGGCAATCGAGTCCGAGCGGCGCCGCATCGCGGGCGACATCCACGACCAGCTCGGGGCCTCGCTCACGCAGATCATGCTGCTGAGCCAGTCGACCGGCTCCACCCCGCCGATCGCGGGCGGCCCGAGCCTGCTGTCCAAGGTGCACTCGGTGGCCCTGGACATCACGAAGTCGATGGACGAGCTCGTCTGGGCCATCAACCCGTCGCACGACACGCTCGAGAGCTTCGCGGCCTACGGCGCCCGCGTCACGCAGGAGATCGCGGCGGCCTCCGGGCTGCGCGCGCGCCTGCACATCGACGCGCAGCTGCCCGACGTCCGGCTGCAGGCCGGCGTGCGCCACCACCTGCTGCTCGTGCTCAAGGAGGCCCTCACGAACGTGGTGCGCCACGCCGAGGCGACCGAGGTCCGGCTCACGCTCCGGGCCGAGGCCGGCCAGCTCATCCTCGAGGTCGCCGACAACGGCCACGGCTTCGCCCCGCCGCTGCCGGTCGCGGCCGAGGACCCGCCGCGCCGGATCGGCGGGCACGGCATCCCGAACCTCCGCGCCCGCGCCACCCAGCTCCACGGCACCCTCACGCTCACCTCCACCCCCGGCGAGGGCACCGTGCTGCGCCTGACCGTACCCCTGCCCCACTGACCACCCGCCTTCCCATGAACATCCGCACCGCCATCATCGAGGACGACGCCGCCACCTGCGCGATCATCTCCGGCTGGCTCGAGTCCGCCGCCGGCTTCAAGCACCTGCGCGCTTTTCCCCGGCCCGACGCGGCGCTCAAGGAGCTGCCGCGCCTTTCGCCGGACGTCGTCCTGGTCGACATCAACCTCCCCGTCATGAGCGGCGTCGAGTTCGTGCGCGCCGCCAAGCCGCTCATGCCCGCGACGCAGTTCGTGATGCTCACCGTCTACCGCGACGTGGAGCACATCTTCGCCGCGCTGAGCGCCGGCGCGACCGGCTACCTGCTGAAGTCGACGCTGCGCGACGAGCTGCTGGCCGCGATCCGCAGCGTGCACGAGGGCGGCTCGCCGATGAGCGGGGACGTCGCGCGCATGGTCGTGCAGTCGTTCCGCCGCCCGGGACCCGCGCAGGACGAGCTGGCCGAGCTGTCGGAGCGCGAGCGCGCCGTCCTCGACCTGCTCGCGTCCGGCTTCCTCTACAAGGAGATCGCCGAGCGCCTCCAGATCGGCGTCAACACCGTGAGCACCTACGTCCGCCGAATCTACGAGAAGCTCCACGTGCGCTCGCGCGCCCAGGCGGTCGCCAAGCTGCTCAACGTCACCGGCTCGCGCGGCAGCTGAGCCTCAGTGCTCCGGGGCCGGGTTGGCCACGAAGCGCACGAAGGACACGAAGCCCAAGGCCTGGCCTTCGCGGGCCTGGCGATCTTGGCGGTGAAGCCGGATTGGATGCCGATCCGTTTGACCGCTAAGCCCGCCAAGGCCGCGAAGGCCAGGCCTTGGGCTTCGTGTTCTTGGTGGTGAATTCCGGGTCCGCCTGCTCTAGGCCGGGCGCAGGCTGAGGCGGTAGTCGCTGGACCACTCGGGATGCGGCTCGACCGCGAGGCGGAGCACGAACTCGGTCTCGGTCCCGGCGGGCAGGTCGACCGCGAAGGCGGGGCCGGCGAGGCTGCTGAGGGCGGCGACTTCACCCGCGCGCCACTCGCCGAGCGGAAGGACCCGGGCGCCGATCGCAAGGGTGGCCGTGACGGTCCCGACGGTGATGCCCGCCGAGGTGTCGTTCAGGAACCACAGTTCGGCCCGGAAGCGCTCGCCGGGCCGCCACTGGAACCGGGGGATGCGCGCCGAGGCGAGCGTGGGCCGGCAGGCGGCGCGGACGGCGTCGTACGCGGGCTTCGGCTGCGCGGGCCAGTTGACGATACTGTTGTTGGCCGCCGTGGGCCACGGCTCGTTGAAGCACCAGTTGAGCGCCATCGCGCAGCGCGGGCGCTGGCGGCGGGCCTCCTCGAACACGGACTTGTACCCCTCGCCCTGCAGCCACGCGCTGCGCGCGGTGAGCTCCTCGAGCGACGCACTCGGGCCGAAGTAGTGCTCCAGGGTCGAGGGACAGAGCCACGAGTCCATCTGCGCCGGCCACGCGCCAAACGCGTGGTGCGCCTCCCAACTCGTACCCGGACGCGGCGGCCAGAGCTCGCCGGGTGGCAGGAACGTGCGCAGGTAGTCGGCCGGCGACGCGCCGGGACAGCCGAACTCGGAGTAGGCCGTGCATCGCGCCTGCTGGAAGGTCTGGAAGATCTCCCGCTCGCCGGCGCGGAACCGGTAGTCGCCGTGACCCATGCCGTCGAGCGGGGCGGTCGGCATGAAGGACGACGTCGGGTCGAGGTCGTAGCAGTTCCGGTTGAGCAGCCGCAGCGGGAGGCTCTGGTCGGTCATGCGCGACCAGGAGTTGAACAGCTCGTTGCCGCCGACCCAGAACGCGAGGCTCGGGTGCTGGCGGACGCGGCGGATGAGGGCCCGCGATTCCCGGTCGAGGTCGGCCAGGTATTCCGGATTGTCCGGGTAAAGATTGCAGGCCAGCGGAAACTCCTGCCACACGAGCAGGCCCAGCTCGTCGCACTGCGTGAAGAATGCCTCCTTCGGCGCGCCCGCCCCGCCCCAGCAGCGCAGCAAGTTGAAGTGTGCGTCGCGCGCCAGCCGCAGCAGCGGCCGGTAGGTTTCCGCGTCGATGCGGCCCGTAAAGATGTCGGGCGGCACCCAGTTGCTGCCCTTCGCGAAGATCGGGCGGCCGTTCAGCTCCAGCGTGGTAGGCGGATTGTTGCGCGACTTCGGGAACGAGAGATCGTCCTCCCATCCGCCGGCCGGCATCACGAGCCGTACGCGCCGGATCCCGACGCGGCGCACGAGCCGATCGCCGCCGTCGAGTTCCACCTCCAGCGTGTAGAGCCGCGGGGCGCCGTGGTCGTGCGTCCACCACAGCTCGGGCCGGTCCAACCGCGCGGCCGCCTGCCGCGACTCGAGCACGACCTGGCCGGACGGGCGCTTCAGGCGCCAGCGGTAGCCGGCGCCAGCCGGATTGCTGTCGACGGTGACCCGGAGGTCCGCCGTCGAGAAATCCTCCGCGAGCCGGTAGCTGAAATCGACCGCGCGCAGGTGCACCGCGGGGCGCACCTCGAAGTACGTGTCACCGCAGAGCCCGAGCGGAATGAGCCGCGGGTGCCAGTCCCAGCCGTAGCTGACCGCCGGCTTCGTGACATGGCTGGCCTGGGTCTGGTTGGCCGGCTCGGCGTGACGCTTCGGCGCGGGCCAGAGCAGGATCTCGACCGGGGTGCCGGCCGGCACGCCCGTGACCTCGACCTCGAGGCCCGATTCCAGGCCCTGGAAGACCTGCGGTTCGCGCTGCCCGACGCGCACCTCGCAGCGGAAGTCGACGGACTCGCCGCGCAGGAACACCCGGGTGCCCGGGGTCGCCGGCAGCGACGGCACCTCGGTGCGGTAGAGCCAGTACGAATCCTCGAGGCCGTCGTAGGCGTGAAAGTTCTGGCCGTAGTTCGGGTCGGGCAGGCCCCGGGCCGCGGCCCAGTCGAGCTGCACGTTGCCGGGCGCGCGCGCGGCGATCACCGAATACGGCCAGGACGGCCCCTCGCGCGA
>DAOQKI010000074.1:0-18166 GCA_035334485.1 Opitutaceae bacterium | reverse complement strand
CCGCGGACCACCGCGCCAGCCATCGGGCGGCGGGGGGCGGTTTGCCGGCGG
Source organism: Opitutaceae bacterium (assembly GCA_035334485.1). GTDB lineage: Bacteria > Verrucomicrobiota > Verrucomicrobiia > Opitutales > Opitutaceae > Opi-474. The sequence goes on along the minus strand of DAOQKI010000074.1, from coordinate 18,115 downwards.
CTTCCAAGCGCGCCAGTTCGGGTCCGGCGGCCTTGCCACCGGGTGCGACGGCAGGCTGCGCCGCCAGTCGCGGTGCTCGCGCCAGTCGTGGCTGCGGCCGCCGACCCAGATCACGCGGTTGTACCAGTCGAAGTCGTAGGCGAGCCAGAAGCCCATCGAGAACCCGGCCCCGAAGGTGATATACGGCCCGTAGGGATAAATGTACCCCGGCGGATGCGACACGTAGACGATCGTCGGGTCGTAGCGCGGCACGTAGATCACGTCGGGCTGCACCGGCAGGATCTCGATCGTGTCGCCATCGACCACCACCTGCTGCTCCGGGGTCGTGACGAGGGAGCCGGTGGCGCGCGCAACGGCGCGGAGGCGCTGGATCGCGGTCATGACGTCGGCCGGCTGGCGGATGAACGCCTCCCCGACCTGCTTCGTCCAGTGGAGATTCTCATCCATCCACTGCACGACCTCGGGAAAGCGCGCCAGCGACTTGACGCTGTCATCCCACGGCTGGTCGTCGACCTTCGTCGGGTCGCCCTTGGCATCGAGGTACCGGGCCGCGAGCACGACGTCGGCTGGAAAAGTCGAGGCCGGGAGGAGAACCGCCACCAGCGCGTCCGGGTACAGCGCGATCGGCCCGAGGAGCTGGTCCAGCTGCTGGGCGCTCAGCGGCGCCTCGGCGGCGGCCGAGGCATTGGTGTAGATTTTCGTGTCCTCCGCGGCGAGCGGACCGGACGCGACGAGCCAGAGGCCCGGCAGGAGAAGCAGCAGTCGACGGTGGATGAGGCCGGAGTTCATGAGGGGCGGGGTTTTGTCCTCAGACATGCGCCCGAAACCCGCGTGCCATAAAACTTAGCCTTTCTGGAGGATGTGGAGATTGGCCATGGAGATGCCGCTCAGCATCGCCCCCACGATACCCAGAAATCCCTGGTCCGTGCCGCACAGGTAGAGGTTGGACAGCTCAGTCCGGCCCTGCCGGTTCTTTTCCGCCGCACCGTAGATCGCGCCGGCGAGGTGACCGGTGAACTTGGTGATCGTCCGCGGGGTGAACATGTCGGTCGTGACGGTTGCCCGGCTGAATAGGTCGGCCTCCGGCAACGGCGGCAGGAACCGCCGCGCGCTGGCCTGGACCGCCGCGTACCAGCGCTGCTTGTCGGCGCGGTAGACGTCCTCTGGGAGATGTGCCCAGCGGTCGTAGTTCGCGAGGCAGGTGCAGCGGAAGATACCCTCGGACAGCGCGCGTTCCGGGCCGAAGTCGAAGTTGTTCGGGATGCAGATCACGCCGCTGCGCGGATCCACCTGGTCGGACGGCCGGGCGTAGTCGAAACGCGGGGAGTCGTTGAAGAAAATGATCGTGTCGCTCCCCCACCCGAGCGCCGCCGGCTGGCGGTCGAGGATGGTTATCGTCTCGACGAACGAAAGGCGCCCGGGCGTTGCGGTCGGGGCGGCGTGATGTCCCGATTGGACCAGGCGGGCGGTCTCGGGTGCGCCGATCGAGGACAGGACGTGGTCGGCCGTGACGTGCTCGCCGGAATCGAGGACAAGCTCCGTGGCCCGGCCCTCGCGGGCGACGATGTGCTTCACCCCGGTCTTCATCCGGCGTTCGCCGCCGGCAGCCCGGTATTTTTCGAGCAGCACGCGCAGGATTACGCGCACGCCCTCGAACGGCCGGGCGAAGCCCTCGAGGAAGAGGGCCTTGAACATGATCACGAACTGCCCGAAGTCCATGTCGTGCTCGGTCGCGCTGCCGTAGTACATCACGGGACAGAACAGCATGTCCTCCAGCAGCGGATCTGTGAGGTGGCGGCGCACGACCTCGCGGGCGGACACGTACGCCGTGTCGAGCGCGACATCCGGATACTCGCGGACGGCGGCGGTGAGCTGCCGGAATCCGTCGATCTGCCGGGGAAAGCGATCCGCGACCTCGGACTCGAGCACGGCAAAATCGTTCGTGAACCGCAGCGAAGTCTCGCCACGACGGCCAAACGCGATGCGCGACTGCTTCTGCTCGCAGAGGGCGAACTCGTCGCGGTCGATCCGCAGCTGCCGGAGGAGCTTGCCGAGCGGCGTACCCTTCACCCCGGGCTTCACGTAGTTCGTCATCGCGTGAAGTCCGACGTCGAACTTCCGTCCTGCGATGCTGTAGAAACTGTTCAGCCCGCCCGCCGCGTTGTGGCGCTCAAAGATGCAGACCTTCTTCCCGAAGTGCGCCAGCCGGATACCCGCCGCCAGCCCGGACATGCCGGCGCCGATGATGGCGACATCGTAATGGGACCGGGTGTTCATGGGGCAGCTTTGCTGCCAGTTGAAAGTTGAGCGTTGAAAGTTGAAAGCAAAACCGGCGAGCCACTGAGTTCGACTGGCGCTGCGGCAGGTGGGAAAACGCGCTGCGATCAGGTGGGCGCGAAGCCCTCACCCGCACAAGGTGCGGCATTGGACATCGCGGCGGAAACGGATCCGCCAGCGGTCAACTTTCAACCATCAACCTTCAACCGCGCTGAGCGCGCAGCGCTCAGCGCTTGGCCGCGAGCGCGTTGAACTTCGGCGTCAGGTACTCGGCGCAGCTGTCCAGCGAAGCGAGCTGGATGTAGTCGGCCTCCGGCACCTCGATGCCGTGGCGCTTGCGGAGCTCCATCACGATATCGAGAAAGTCCATCGAATCGAGCTGGAGCTGATCGCGCAGGCGCACGTCAGGCTTCAGATTCGAAAGGTCCTCATCGGGCGCGATGTCCGCGATGATGTCGACCACCACTTTCTTGCATTCGTCTTTGGTCATATATGCTCGAACGAAGCACTTAGGGCAGAAAGCGCTTAACAATCAACGTGGAATTTATGCCCAGCATGCCGAACGAGTTGTTCAGGATGGTATCCACTTTCGCAACCTTCCGGGGCTGATTCAGAACCAAACCTGGGAGCGCACACGCCGGGTCGAGATTGTCGACGTTGATCGTGGGATGGACAGTCAGGTCGTCGAAGGACGGCAGGTTGCCCGCGAGCTCCAGCGCGCCCGCCGCACCCATGCAGTGGCCGATGTAGCTCTTGGTATTGTTCACGTGCGTCTCGGGACACCCTTCCCCGAAAACCGCGCGGATGGCCTCGCACTCCTGGATGTCGCCCAGCGGCGTCGCCGTCGCATGCGTGTTCACGATGTGAATGTCGCGGGCCGCCATGCCGGCGTGCTTCAACGCCGCCCGGACGCACTCCGCCTGGCGGGTCGGGTTCGGCAGCACATAGTCGCTGGCGTCGGAGTTGACGTGGTAGCCGCCGATCTCGGCGTAAATCTTCGCCCCGCGCGCCTGCGCGTCCTCGAGCCGCTCGAGCGTGTAGAGGCAACCGCCCTCGGACACGACGATGCCATTGCGGGCCTGGTCGAAGGGCCGGCTGGCCTTCTTCGGGTCCTCATGGGTGGCGAGCGCGTTCTGGCTCTTGAAGCCGGCGAAGATCCCGAACGTGTGGATGCTCTCGCTCACGCCGCCGCCGATCGCGAAGTCCACCTCGCCGAGCCGCAGCATCTGCGTGGCGTGGATCAGGCCCAGGTTGCCCGCGGCGCACGCGGCGCCGATCGTGTAGGCGGGACCCGTGACGCCGAGATTGAGGGACGCCTCGCCTGCCGGGTTGTTCGCGACGGTCCGGGGGTTGTGGTAGTGCGACCAGAACTTCGTGTCGTAGTTAAACTTCGAGATGTTGTAGATTTCGTTCTCGGTCTCGACGTTGCCGTGCTCCGTGCAGCCGATGTAGATGCCGACGCGATCCTTCGCGACGCCGTCCCATTTCACGCCGCTGTCCTTCAGCGCCTCACGGGCGCAGTAGATGCTGATGCTGCCGGCCCGGGTGCCGACGCGGACCTCCTTCTTGGTCTGGTACCGCAGGGCATCGTAGTGACACACGCCGGCCAGCTGGGAGCCCATGTAGCGCAGGTCGATGCGCTCGATACCCGCGACGCCGGCCAGCAGATTCTGCCGAAATTCGGCGAGGGAATTGCCGTTGGGGGCGGTCAGACCGACTCCGGTGATGACGATGCGGGAGGACTTCATTCGTTGGGAAATGGAAATCGCTAGCCAACCCGGGGCCGAAAGCAATACAAGCCTCGCCGCATGAACGTGCTCGTCGCAGGGGGTGCCGGCTACATCGGCAGCCATTGTGTCCGCCAACTCACCGCCGCCGGCCATCGGCCCGTGGTGCTCGACAACCTGGTCTACGGCCATCGGCAAGCCGTTGATCCCGCGGTGCCGTTCCACCAGGTCGACCTCGGCGACGAGGCCGGCGTCGCGCGGGTGCTCCGCGACGAGAAGATCGAGCTGGTCATGCACTTCGCCGCCTACTGCTACGTGGGCGAGTCGGTCAACGAGCCGCTCAAGTACTACTTCAACAACGTCGTCGCGACCCTGCACCTGCTGAACGCCATGCTTTCCGCGGGTGTGACGAAGTTCGTCTTCTCCTCCACCTGCGCCACCTTTGGCGCACCCGCCCAGCTTCCGATCACGGAGGACCTGCCCCAGGCCCCGATCAACCCCTACGGCCAGACGAAGCTCGACGTGGAGAACGCGCTCAAGGCGCTCGCCCACGCGAAGGGCCTGAGTTTCGCGGCGTTCCGGTACTTCAATGCCGCCGGCGCGTCCGAGGATGGCGTCATCGGCGAGGACCACACACCCGAGACGCACCTGATTCCCCTCGCCTTCGACGCCGCGACCGGCCGTCGGTCCCACCTCGAACTGTACGGCACGGACTACCCGACCCCGGACGGCACCTGCCTGCGCGATTACGTGCACGTCGACGATCTCAGTCGCGCGCACATCGCGGTCTTTCCGAAGCTCGCCCAGCCCGGCGCCGCGCTCTTCTACAATCTCGGCACCGGCCAGCCCACCTCGAACCGCGCGGTCATCCGCGCCGTGGAGAAAGTCACGGGCCGCCCGATCAAGGTGATCGAGAAACCCCGTCGTCCCGGCGACCCGCCGGCGCTCTACGCCGACTCCACGAAAGCGCAGCGCGAGCTCGGCTGGAAAGTGAAGTTCCCCGACATCGACAGCATCGTGGCGACCGCCTGGAAATGGCACGCCGCCCACCCGCGGGGCTATCGGACCTAGCCGCGCGGTCGCGCACCTATTTTCCCAAGCGCTTCTTCAGCGCGGGCAGCGTCAGACCGAGTTCGGCGGCGGCGGTCTTGAGGTCGCCGTTGGATGACGCGAGGGCGCGTTGCACCATTTCCTGCGTGAGGCGTTCCAGGATCGGCTCCTCCTTCTGACGCAGTTCGGTGTAGAGGTAGTCCAGGGCGCGGGTCTCGGTCAGGGCAGGCTCGCCGGCGGCGACGCTCTCGGCGACGACACGGGCTGTGGCCAGGGCCACCTGCTCGGCGTTGGCCAGGCGCACGCCTTCGAACGGCGAGGCGCTCACCTCGGGATTCTCGGTCACCACCGCCTCGGTGCTGGTGGCGCTGCGGATTTCCGCGGGCAGGTCCTTCACCAGGATCGCGTCGCCCTGGGCGATGACCGCGCTGCGGTAGATCACGTTCTCCAGTTCGCGCACGTTGCCGGGCCACGGGTAGCGCGTGAGCACGGCGAGCGCCTCGGCGGACACCCGGCCGACGTGCGCCTTGCGCTGCTTCACGAGGTTCTGGAGGCAAAAGTCGGTGATCAGCGGAATGTCCTCCGCGCGTTCGCGCAGCGCCGGCATCTTGATGCGGACGACATTCAGCCGGTAGTAGAGGTCCTCGCGGAAGCTCTTCGCTTTCACCATTGCCTCGAGGTCCTTGTTCGTGGCGGCGATGACCCGCACGTCGACCTTCAGGGTCTCGGTGCCGCCCACCCGCTGGATCTCGCCGGCCTGCAGGACGCGCAGGATCTTGGTCTGCGTTGCCGGCGCCATGTCGCCGATCTCGTCGAGGAAGATCGTCCCGCCGTCGCACAGCTCGAACTTGCCGATGCGCTGTCCGGTCGCGCCCGTGAACGAGCCGCGCTCGTGGCCGAACAGTTCGCTCTCGATCAGGTTATCGGGGATGGCCGCGCAGTTGACCGCGATGAACGGCTTGCTCGCGCGGTGGCTGTGTTTCCAGATCGAGCGCGCGACGAGCTCCTTGCCGGTGCCGCTCTCGCCCGTGATCATCACGGTGACATCGCTGGCGGTGACCTGGCCGATGATCTTAAAGACCTCTTGCATCACCGCCGAGTTGCCGACGATGCCTTCCTTGTAGTCCTCGGTGTTGAGGGCGGGCTTGTAGTCGCCGGCAGCACGCAGGTCGGCGTGGGCCTTCAGCGCGGTCTCGGCGATCGCGAGCACCTTCGGCGGATCGAAGGGCTTCATCACGTAGTCGAACGCCCCGTACTTCATCGCCTCGATCGCAGTCTGCGCGGTGCCGAAGGCGGTCATGAGCACGACCAGCTGGCGCGGGTTGGCCGAGCGGATCAGGCGGAGGGTCTCGATGCCGCCCATGCCGCTGCCCATGCGGACGTCGAGGAAAACGAGGTCGGGCGCCGGGCCCTTCTTGACGACGGCCAGGCCCTGCTCGCCGTTGGCCGCCTCGGCCACCTGGTAGCCGCGCGACGAGAAGACGCGGGTCAGGGAATACCGGATCTCGGCATCATCGTCGACGATGAGGATCGTGGGAGCCTTGGCGGCGGTGTCGGACATGGAACTTGGGTTCGCCCCGCGAGTCGCCAAAAACGGCTCTGGCGCTTTCGCAAAGCTGGTTTTGATTATTTCAGATGCTCCGCTGGTCAATCAACTTGTTCCGCATCCGCGGTATCTTGCTCGCCGTCCACGGGAGTTTCCTGCTCCTGCTGGCCTACGTGGCGGTGGACGGCTGGCTCGACGGCGGCTGGGAGCAGGTCGCGTGGAGCGTGGCCACCCTCATCGCGTTCTTCGCCTGCGTCGTGCTGCATGAACTCGGGCACTCGCTCACGGCCATGCGCTTTGGCGTGGGCGTGCGACGGATCCTGCTCATGCCGATCGGGGGCATGGCGGAATTCGACCGGATCCCGCGGCAGCCGAGCCGCGAGCTGCTGATAACCCTGGCCGGTCCCGCCGTGAACTTCGCGATCGCCGCCCTGCTCTGGCCGCTGGTCGGACTCGGCAGCGGCGAATACCCCGCGACCCTCACCGGCTTCGGCCAACTGCTGCTGCAGGCCAACCTGGTGATGGGCTCCTTCAATCTCCTGCCGGTGTTCCCGATGGACGGCGGCCGGATCTTCCGGGCCCTCCTCGCGACGCGCTGGCCGTACCTGCGGGCGACCTACTGGGCGGCGACGGTCGGCAAGGTGCTCGCGCTGACGGGCGCGCTGGTCGCGATCTGGCACTACGACAGCTACCTGACCGCGGCGCTGTTCGGCTTCATCCTGCTGGCCGGCGAGGCCGAGTACCAGGCGGTGCGCCGCCGCGAGGCCGAGGACGCCGCCTGGCGCGCCATGCTCACCGAATTGGCGGTATCCCGTCCAACGACGGAGACCACCTAGGCGGGTTTCTCACAGGAGGTAACGGAGGAAACGGAGGACCACGGTGGCGGTCCCAGCCAGCCTCATTCCGGGCTCTGTTCCCTCCGTTGCCTCCTGTGCGATGCCTGGCACCTTGAAAACCGTTCGGTTACTTCGGGACTTTTGACCTCGTCATCGCGGCCGGGGCGCGGTTGGATGCCACCGCTCCGACCATGACTCTTCCCCACCGCAGGCATCTCGGCGTCTTGGGCCTTCTTTGTGCCCTCCTGCTCGGCGCCAACCTCTATGTGTTCTTCATGCGCGACTGGGAGTCGTCGTTCCTCCCCGCAAGCTACACGACCCTGAACGTGCCCCTCGACGTGCCCACGCTGCGCGAGTGGCGCATCGAGTCCGGGCACGTGCTGGTGCCGGTGCTGGCGTGGAATCGCACGCCCGAGAAGTGGCGGCTGCTGGTCGACGGGAAGTTCGTGCAGGACCTGCCGGCGGTGGACCCGAAGATCACGCTGCAGCGGCCGATTTTCGACGGCACCACCAAGGAACCGCTCGAGAGCTTCGAGCACACCTACGCGATGGAACCGGTCCCGGCCGCGCTCGGGCCGAGCCTCACCTTTGCCATCACACCGCTCGACGCGGGTTTCTACCGGCGGAACGGAATGCAGCGGGCGAAGGACATCTACATCGTTCATCCGACCGGCCCGGTCGGCAATTACCCGCGCTACCCGCTGAGCCACTGGGCGGACGATTACCACTACATCGGAGCCGAGCGGCTGGCCGCGGCGGACCGGGTGGTGCGCGAGGTGATCGGCGTGAAGGACACGGACGACACGCTGACCCGCATCGAGAAGGTCATGCGCTACCTCCGGACCCAGCTCGCCAACTCGGGCGGCGTGCCGAAGGACGACTTCCGTTGGATGGACCCGTGGAGCATGTGCCAGGAGATGATCGCCGGCACGGGCAAGGGCTGGTGCACGCAGAACGCCCAGATCTATGTCTTCTTCGCGAACCGCGCCGGGGTCCCTACCCGCTTTGTCTTCGGTGCCAACACCCAGGACGACCAGATCATCTACAACGGCCACTCGTGGGCCGAGTCGTGGGTCAAGGAGCAGAACCGCTGGACGTACGTCGACATGACCCAGTCGCTCTTCGGCGTCGCCGACCGACACGGCCAGCTGCTGAATACCGCCGATCTGGTGAACTTGACCCAGCATGACGCCTTCGAGGGTGTCACGGCCCGGATCTTCAAGGACTGGCACTGGAAGAACCTGCCCGTCGAGGCGCAGCCCCTGACGCCGGTGACCGTGCCCTTCGACCTTGTGAACAAGATCGCGAAGCAAGAGTACACGCACCAGGCGATCATCAAGTATCGTCACCCGCCGAACGTGGAAGATCAGCGCGAGGTTTATTCGATGATGTTCAAGGACCGGACCTACGCGTGGACCAACGTGAAGCGCTACTTGTGGGATCCGGCGCTCGCATACTCGCTGCTGCCGACGGACGGTGTGCAGACCTTCCGCGTGCGTCAGTCCCTGTTTGCAGCCTGGGTACTCTCGGCCGTGCTGCTCCTGATGGCCGCCGTCAGGCGTGCGCCCGGGGCGCAGTAGACGGAAGTTTCACAGGAGGGAACGGAGGTTGGCGGAGTGCCTTGGCGCAGCTCTACGCTTCGGCCTCAGCGTGCTCCGTTTCCTCAGTTACCTTCTGTGCATCCTCCAGCTAAGGGGTCGCCGACTGGTCCTGCTTGATTGCCGCCTCCAGCTTGAGCAGGTGCTCGCGGTCGTGGGGGTCGGTCGCGAATTGGAGGCCGCGCGTGACGTGATGCTGGGCCTCGGTCCACTGGCGCTGGCTCGCGTACACCAGGGCGGTCAGCACGCTCAATCGGGTCCGCTGCGGAAAGAGCCGCGCGCCCTCGGCCAGGGCCTCGAGCTGGGCGCTGTCAGGTGAGGCCGAGCTGCGCAGCCAGGTCTCGCCCATCAACTCGTAGGACTCGGCCAGCGCAGGGCGCTGGCGGCGGGCGAGCCAGAGCGGTTCCAGGACGGCCTGGGTTTCACGCGCGGTGAGCTTCGCCCCCGAGCCTCCGGCCCGCAGCGAGCCGAGCCGAATCCGCGCCAGCTCCAGGTAGGCGCGCGGTCGCACCACCCGGGCCGTCACGGCGGCATCGAGGTAAGGCGCGGCGCCGGCGTCGTTGTTCGCGTCAACTTCGCAGAGGCCCAGTTCGGCCAGCAGGCGCGGGTCGCGGTCTCCCGCGGCATACGCCGCCTGCAGGGTGTGCCGGGCCTGTGTCAGATAACGCGCCGCGAGTTCCGGATAGAGGCTTGCCACGTAGCGCACCTCGAGACGCCCAAAGCCGCCGCGGATGCGGGCGATGTCGTCGGGCTGCGCGTCGCTCAGCTCTACCGGGTCTTCCAAGGGCCTCGCTCCCGGCCGTAGGGTGACGCCGTTGTCGAGGGCACGGGAGAAGTAGGCCATCAGGTCCGCGTCGGCATCTTCGAGCGACACGCCAAAGCACTCGTGGAAATCCCGCTCCGTCACGGGTCGCGCCGCGGCGCGCTCGACCAGTTGCGTCAACGCTGCGATCGCCGAACCGCCGAGGTAGCGCCAGGTCGGGCCCGCCTCCGTGGACAGCGGCGGGTGGTCCGAATTGGGGTCGAGCATGCGGCGGATCAGCAACGCCGCCGTCTGCGCCCGTCGTCGCGCCAGGTTGGCAGCCTCGTGGCCATCGGACGGGGCTGCAAAGAGCTCGGCCAGCGGCAGCGGTTGCGTGCCGGTGAGATGGAGCTCGGTGGCGAGCGCTCCCCCGCCCCCTCGAGTCCTCGCCTGCTGGAGGCGTTGCGTGATCGCATCCGACATCCAGACCAGCCGCTTGAGGTGGACCGTGTCGGGTTCAAAGGCGCCACCCCCGGTGCCGGCGAGTGCGCTCTGGCCGGAGAATACCCGCTCCTTCATCGAGCGCGTGTACATGATCGTCGACCGGTACAGCTCGACCATGCCTTCGATGTACCAGCGCGGCAGCGTCGGCGTGCGACTCTCGAGGAGATAGCGCACATAATCCGGCGCCGGCATGAGGCGGGCCTCGTCGAGATCGTCCCACAGGAAAAAGATCGCGTGACTGTCGTGGTCCCAGAACCGGTAGTTCGGCAGCACCCCGACCAAGTCGGCCACGGCCCGGATGTCGCCCTCGGCCTTTCGCGCGGCGGCGGCGACGCGCGTGCGTTCCGCGAGCTGCGCCAGCAGTTCGGGCGGCACGCCTCGAGTCCCGCCGCCGGCGAAGATCAGGCAGGAGGTCGGGAGGTCGGAGCGGCCCTGCAGCGTCGCCGGCAGCATCAGTTCCAGCAGCACCCGCATCATGCGGATCTGCGCGATGAGTCCGGCGGTGACGCTGTCCGAGGCGCGAGAGAGGACCTCGAGGTCGTCCGCCTTGGTGTACCGCCAGTGTCCGGTGGAGATATCCTCGACCATGAACGGCGGGAGCAGGATGGGCGCCTCAGCCTTGGTCCGCCCCTTGTCCGCCACCACGGCCCGGCCGATGGCCAGCGCGCCGGTCTGCGGATCCTCCCAGACCGTGAGCTCGCTGCCGGCGAGCAGCTGCTCCAGTGCCTCGCGCGGCTTCAGGTGGCCATCGAGGGCCGGAGTCTTGATGCCCAGCACCAGCTCCGTCGGAAAAATGACCTGCCGTCCCGATTGCTCGGCAAACTCGCGCAGACGCACGCTGGCCTCACCGGCTGCGAGATGAAAGTCACCGGTCGCTGGTTCGTCGGCCGCGCGCGTGATGGCACCGCCGAAGAGAAAGGCCGCCGCCAGCCCGCCGAGCGCGAAGCGGAGACACGACCTCCAGGCGTGATGAGGCGGGCAACCCATGATGCTAGCGCTCGAGCGCGTAGCCGGTCACCCTGCCGTCGAGAAACGCCACGCGCAGCGTGACGGGTGGCGGGACATCGACGGCACCGCCGCCGGTGCCGCCCGACGAGCGCGGCGTGCTGACCATGTCACCCTGACCCGAGCCGCCCGAGGGCAGCGTCGAGTCGGACCACGCCGACAACTGCCGGCTGTGTCCGAGCGCGGCCTGCGGCCGGGGGGCCGCCCGCGTCGCCCGCTGGGCATCGGCGAGCTGGTCGGAGTAAAAGAAACTCCGGTAGGTCCAGAGTTCGCCCCCACCCGGTCCGGGGCCGCGTTCGGAGGGAGCGCCGAGGGCCATGTAGACCATGTCCGCGGTGAACCCAACCGCGATGGCCCCTTCGCGCACCGCTCGCTGGATCTCCGGCGGGAGCGTGTTGAATATCGCCGAGCGCTCGCCGATGCGCGCCTCAATGGTCGACGACGCGCACCCCGCCAACGCCAGCGCCGCCATCGCCCCGAGCGACGCGACGCGAAACCGGGCACGAGTTGACTCAGGTGTCGCCATCGTTGACCGCGAACCGGAAGACGTGCCCCTGACGGAACATGACGTGCAGGGTCACTGGAATCACGTCGGGATACGCCCAGGACGTGCCGGCAGGCCCGCCCGCCAAGTAGCCGTAATTGGAGCTATATCGTCCCATGGCTCCGCCGTCATGCGCACCGGCCGCCGAGGCTCCGGTCCGAAACACGGGGCGACCGCGGTAACTCATGCCGGGAATGGCGGCATAAAACGGCCGGGACGAGACCGCCTCCGACGGGAGATAGCGTTCGTAGGTCCAGATGCCCGTGTGGCCGTCCGCGGTCACCGCCACGCGGTCCGGCCGGCCCAGGGCCACGTAGACCATGTCGGCCGTGAAGCCGATCTCGACCATGCCGGATTCGAGCTTCTGCTGCTGCTCCGCCGACAGGGACGCGAGCTTGGCCGCCTTTTCCTCGCGACGCTGCGCGCTGGTGGATGGGGACGAGCAACCCGCGGCAAGCGCCAGCACCAGGGCTGCGCTGAGGAGCAGAGGCGTGGATTTCATGAGGCGTGGGGGAAAGGTCATTTGCGCCGGAGCGCGACGGCATCGGAGCCGTGTTCGCCGACCACGTGGTAGTTGGCCTCGAGCAGGCGGACGAAACCCTCGGGATCGCCGGCGCGAAACGTGCCGCTGAGACGGAGATCGGCCAGCTGCCCATCCGGGACGGTGAGCTGGAGCCGATTGACGCGATTGAAGAGCGCCGTCGCGTCGGCCAGCCGCGTGTTGTCGAGTTCAACGCGCGGCTCGCGCCAAGCGAGTCGACGGGTCATTTCCGCGGCCGGAAGCGATTCGGCATGAAGGACGGACGAGGCGGTGTCGGCGATCGGCACGGCCACCCGCTGCCCGGCATCGGCCAGAACCACCGGAGAAGGCGCGTAGGTGCCGGCCGGCCGGTCGCGCTCGACCGCGACCCGCCCCTCGGTAACCACGACATCAACCTGGGAAACGCCGGCCTCGACCGCGAATGCGGTGCCCACCGCCTGGACGCTGACCTGGTGGGTGTTCACCACGAACGGCCGGGCCGAATCATGAGCCACCTGGAAATGAGCCATGCCCTTGTCGAGGTGGACGAGGCGCTTGCCGGCTTGAAAGTCGACGCGGTACTCGGACCCCGGTGCGGCTTCCACCACGGTGCCATCAGGCAGCCGGCGCGTCGCCACCTCCATGAGGCTACCCTTCGTGCCGTTGGGCTGAAACCAGAGCATCAGGGCGACCGCGGCGGCCAACCCGGCGGCACCAGCGGCGGTGGCGATGGAGCGGCGCCAGGTGCGGCGGTGCTGCCGACGACCGAGTTCACTGAGCATGTCGGCGGCCTTTCCGTCGCGCAGCGGCCGGTCGAACGCGCTCCACGTCACGGTGAGTTCGTCCCACGCCGCGGCATGTCGCGGGTCGGCCGAGTACCACGACTCGAACACCTCGCGCTCGGCGACCGACCAGCCGGCATCACGGCGCGCGAGCCAGCGGGCGGCAGCCTCCTCGATCAATTCCTGCTGCGAAAGATGACGGAAGAAAGGTCGCATGGCTCAGTGAATCTCCTTCACGCCGTGTTTCCGCAGGTAGACGGCGCACTTCCGGATCGCCCGGACAATCTGGACCTGCACCGTCTGCTCGGAGAGCCCGAGACGCGCGGCGATTTCCTTTTGGGGCACGCCCTGGAGTTTGCGGAGAATGAAGATTTCACGACAAGCGGTCGGGAGCCGGTCAATGGCGTCAAGCAGGATGGCGACCTCCTGGCGGACACTGACTGTCTCGGCGACATTGATGCTCTCTTCCACGACGCTTTGGACGGCAAAATCAGTTACAGGCTCGGAGCTGAAAATCCGGGGGCGGCGCAACAGACTGAGCGCAACGTTCCGGGCGGTGGCGAAAAGGTAGGCCTTCGCGCTCTCGATCTTCACCGTGCTGCGGGACTGGAGCACGCGGGTGAAACTCTCCTGAACCAGGTCATCGACGTCTCGCACCTCGGGAAACCGGCTGCGAAGGTAGGCGCGGAGCGCCGGCTCATGCGGCTGGATTTCCTCGGCGAACCAACGTTCCTGATCAGATGGCGTGGCGTTCATCATGACGAGTCGCTTGGCGCACAAGGACCAATCTGGACGGGCCAAGCAAGCGTTCCAGTTGGAATCGACGGCGGGAAATCGAGCCCAGCTCTCCGGAGGGCCAAAACCCGAAACCTGTAAAGTGCCTGGCGAAATCGTCGGAAGTTCTGACGAAATTCCGATCACGATCCGGCCCGGTGCGCATCCTGAAGTACGCAAGTCTCTGACCACAAGCGGCCTGTCCAGACAACCGGTTCGATTGGCATTTCTGATGCTACGTATTTGCCGTCTTTATACTCCAAACCCTCATCTCCATGCGCACACAACTGCCCCTCCGCTCCTTGTTCAAATCCGTCAGCGTCGCACTGCTCGTGCTCGGCACGGCGTCGATCAGTCGCGCCGATAATACCATCGTAGACACGGGTGCCGGCACGACCGAATGGAGTTGGGTGCTCGGCGGAACCGGATCGAATTATCCTCAAAGCCTGGCCGCCCAGTTCACCGTGACGCAGGACATTACGGTGACGTCGATCGAAGGCTGGATCGGTTCATACAATGACGGGACCGTGCGCATCGCCATCACCGACAATTCCAATGGCACGATTCCCGGAGCGCAGATCTGGGCCGACAACCTCGCGGTTTACGCCAACACCGGCACCACGTGGCAGGGCTTCACCAACCTGAATCTCTTTCTGTCGGCCGGTACCTACTGGGTGGCGTTCATCGGCAATTCCGACCTCAGTGCCGGCATGCCCTCCGGCGTGCCGAATCCTCTCGGCGTGGAGGCCTTTGCCAGCTCCTACAATGGCATGTGGTATGAGCAGGATACTCTGGATCTCGGTGTCCGCATCAAGGGCAACAGCGTCCCGGACAGCGCCTCGGTGGTCGGCCTCCTCGGCCTGGCTCTCGGTGCGATGGTGATGGTTCGCCGCCGCCTCCGCTGAGTCGGTTCCCCTCTCCCACTTTCAAGCCTCGGCGCAAAACGCCGGGGCTTTTTTGTCTTTGGACTTATCGCCGCTTCTGCCGGCGAGCCACGGATAGATCGCATCCACCTCGAGAGAGGGTTGAGCCGCTGCGAATTCTTACGATTCTGTAAACTGAGGCCTGTTTCGTCGGAATAGCTGACGTTTTCTTAACCGGTCTGGCGCAGAGGAGAGCTCCGAATTCGCGCGGAAGCTCTTTCGTGCCAATATGTTGAAGCTCGGAGTCCTGAAAATGGCATCAGGTATGCTAATTCTACGGCGCTATTCTAGCAGCATACCTACTCCAATGAGAACAAGCCTCCCCCCGAATCTGTTTCTGAAATCCGCTAGTGTTGCGATCCTTGTGCTCGCCACGGCGCTGTCAGCCCGCGCTGACAATGTCCTCGTCGACACAGGCGCTGGCACGAGCTCTGGATACCTCGTTGGTGGAGAGGGCTACTACAGCATCTCGCAGAATCTCGCCTCTCAGTTCACGCTCAGCCAGAGTGTGACTGTCACGTCGCTCGAGGGCTGGATTAGGTCGTACAATGCCGATTATCTGCACATCGCCATCACGGATAATTCAAATGGCATTATTCCGGGTACCGAAATTTGGGGAGATGACCTGCTGCTCGATGGCAGCGCCGTCAACGCTTGGCAGGGCTTCACCAACATGAATCTCTTCCTGTCCGCCGGGACTTACTGGATCGCCTTTGTTGGAAGCCCGAGTCTCACAGCCATCATGGACACTGGCGTGCCGAATCCTCTCGGAAACGAGGCCTTTGCCGCGATCAGTGATGGCAATTGGTACCCATATTGGGGCCTGGACATCGGCGTCCGGATCAAAGGTAACAGCGTCCCGGACGGCGCCTCCGTAGTCGGCCTCCTCGGCTTGGCCTTCGGTGCGATGTTGATGGTTCGCCGCCGCCTGAATTAATCGAGAGGCGTCTCTATCTCTTTCAAGCCTCGGCCCAACATGCCGGGGCTTTTTTGTGTCCAGAGGCTCAAGATCGTCCCCAAACAGGTAGCGCAGGTATCAAAGTGCGAGTTTCTCGAACCGCTGTATCGACGATAAATATGTAAACCGAGACCGGTTTTGTCGGAAAGGTTGACGATTGTCGAACCGGTCTGGGTGCTGCAATAATGACCCAAAGAATTTATAACCAATTTGTCAGTAGTATCTTCTGTAGCTCTTCACTCTGTGTGGCATTGAAAGTGCTAACTTGTCTGCGTCACTTCGACAACGTCCCTATCTTGAAAATGAGAACACAACTCCCCCCGATCTCGTTTCTGAAGTCCGCAGGTTTGGCGATCCTTGTGGTCGCAGCGTCGTTGTCTGCCCGCGCAGACAATACCTTGGTTGATACCGGTCCGTCCCCCTACGATTATGGTTGGCTGCTTGGTGGTGGCGGCTCCTACAGCTATTCGCAGAATCTCGCTGCCCGATTCACTCTCAGCCAGGACGTGACGGTCACGTCGATCGAGGGCTACATCGCGTCGTTTAATTCCGACTACCTGCGCATTGCCATTACCGACAATTCGAATGGCACGATTCCGGGCGCTCAGGTCTGGGCGGACAATGTGCTTCTCAACGGTGACAGCGTCACCGCGTGGCAGGGCTTTACGAACCTGAACCTCTTCCTGTCGGCTGGCACCTATTGGGTCGCGTTTATCGGCAGCCCGTCGCTCAACGCCTCGATGCCTTCGAGTGTTCCGAATCCGACCGATGTTGAGGCGTCCACGTATGTTGGTAGCGGCCAGTGGTTCGAATCCGATAACCTGGACTTCGGCGTCCGAATCAAGGGCAATACCGTCCCGGACGGTGCCTCGGTGCTCGGCCTCATGGGCCTGGCCCTCGGCGCGATGGTGGTGGCTCGGCGCCGCCTGAGCTGAGTTTGATTTCACCTTCGCTTCTTGCGCCCCGGCGCTAGCGACCGGGGCGCGTTCTCGCCGACGCCGAGACTGTCTGCCCCGATCGCGAGCGCACCCCACAACTTCACCCCCAGAAATCCATGCGAACACAGTCCCCCCTCAGGTTGTTCCTGAAATTCGCCGGCGTCGCGATCCTCGTGGTCGCCGCCGCGTTGAATGCCCGCGCCGACAATGTCCTCGTTGATACCGGTCCCGGTACTTCCTCCGGGTACCTGCTGGGTGGTCAGGGCTCTTACAACTATTCGCAGAATCTCGCCGCCCAATTCACGCTAAGCCAGGACGTGACGGTCACGTCGCTTGAGGGCTGGATCAGAACGTTCAACTCCGACTACGTGCGCATTTCTGTCACGGATAACTCGAATGGCACCACCCCGGGTTCCGAGATTTGGGGCGGCGACCTGCTCCTCGCCACCGACGCCACTGACTCCTGGCGGGGTTTCACCAACGTGAACCTGTTCCTGTCGGCTGGTACCTACTGGATCGCTTTTGTCGGCAGCCAGACCCTCAATGCCGCCATGGGCACCTCGGTGCCGAATCCGTTGGGAGTTGAGGCCTACGGCTCAGTCGGGGACGGCAGTTGGCATCAATACGACGGGCTCGACATCGGTGTCCGCATCAAGGGCAGCAGCGTCCCGGATAGCGCTTCAGTGGTCGGCCTCCTCGGCTTGGCCCTCAGCGCGTTGGTGGTGGCTCGTCGCCGCCTTAGCTGACCGGTTCCCGATAGTTCAGCTTCGAAACCCCGGCCCACTCGGCCGGGGTTTTTTTGTGCCTCGCGTCGGACAAATCTCCCGTCCGCGGCGATTCTGACGGTGCGGAAATCGGCCGCTTGCGAAGAGTGATTCACGGTCTTAATCATCTCCCCGTCAAAGATGGCCTGGAGTGTTATCACCGCTTCAGACGGGACCTACATCGACGCCGTTTTTTCCGGCACGGTGACGATTGCCGATTTTGCCCAGGCTTACGACCGCGTGACGAGCCTGGCAACGTCCACGGGGCTCAAGCGCGTCGTGATGGATCTCACCGGGATCACCCAAAACCACGCCTCCATCTCCGAGATTTTCTTCGAGGTGGGACGCCGCCGAACCGCGACCGGGACCCACGTCGCCCTCCGACGAGCGGTGATCTTGCCCCAATCACCGGCGCTGGCCGAAAAGGCTCATTTCTTTGTGACGGCATCCATCAACTCGGCCTTCCAATTGAGGGAGTTTGCCGACCGGCAGCGCGCCCTCGAATGGCTCCTTAAGGACGATCTGGGCCAAGCCACGGATCCGGAGGCGTCCGCCGGGCCATAGGGCCGCCTAGAAAGCAAAACACCCCGTCTTGCGACGAGGTGTAAATTGGTGGACCCTAGCGGG
>DAOQKI010000073.1:0-18672 GCA_035334485.1 Opitutaceae bacterium | reverse complement strand
CCGCCGACGGCATCAGCCTCACGCTGGTCGTGCTCACCGGCCTCGCCGCGACCGCCGGCATCCTGTTTTCCTGGAACATCGAGGAGCGCGTCGGCGAGTTCTTCGCGCTCTACCTCGCCCTGATCGGCGGCGTCTATGGCGTCTTCCTCAGCGCCGACGCGTTCCTCTTCTTCGTCTTCTACGAGATCGCGATCGTCCCGAAGTACTTCCTGATCGCGAACTGGGGCTCCACCCGCCGCGAGTACGGCGCGATGAAGCTCGCCCTCTACTCGTTCGCCGGCAGCGCCCTCGTGCTCGCCGGACTCGTCTGGACGTACGCCGCCGGCGGCGCCCAGGGTTTCTCGCTGCCCGAGCTCGCCCACGCCGCCGCCACCCTGCCGCGGGGCGAGGTGATCGCGATCTTCGGCCTCGTGTTCTTCGGCTTCGCCACCCTCGCCGGCCTCTTCCCCCTGCACACCTGGGCCCCCACCGGCCACGTCGCCGCCCCCACCGCCGCGTCGATGCTGCTCGCCGGCGTCGTCATGAAGCTCGGCGCCTACGGCTGCCTCCGCGTCGCGATGCCGCTCTATCCCGAGGGTTTCTTCTGGTGGCACGGCATCATCGGCTGGCTCGCCGTGATCGGCATCGTCTACGCCGGCCTGATCGCGCTGGTCCAGGACGACTTCAAGTTCGTGATCGGCTACTCGAGCGTGAGCCACATGGGCTTCGTGATGCTCGGCCTCGCCGCCGCCACGACCCGCGCCGCCTCGGGCGCCGTGCTCCAGATGTTCTCGCACGGCGTGATTGCCGGCCTGCTGTTCGCCGTCGTCGGCCGCATGGTCTACGAGCGGACGCACACGCGCCAGCTCGACGCGCTGCAGGCCCTGCCCTTGCACCGTCTCCTGCCGTTTGCCGCCGTGACGTTCGTCCTCGCTGGCCTCGCCTCGATGGGCCTGCCCGGCTTCTCGG
The DNA here is from genome assembly GCA_035334485.1 of Opitutaceae bacterium. Lineage (GTDB taxonomy): Bacteria > Verrucomicrobiota > Verrucomicrobiia > Opitutales > Opitutaceae > Opi-474. Next base: position 17,724 of record DAOQKI010000073.1, on the reverse strand, counting down.
GCTTCCCGGCCGAACTCACCATCCTGATGGGCACCTGGCCGACCCGCCACCTGTGGGCTCTCGGCGCCGCGGCCGGCGTGCTGGTCGCCGCCGCCTTCACGCTCCGGGCCATCCAGGTCTCGTTCTTCGGCCAGACCGGCGACGCGCCGGCCGCCGCCCACGGTGACCATCATTTCGACCCGATCAGCCTGCCCGAGAAGCTCGGCGCGTTCCTGCTGCTCGCCACCACCATCCTGATCGGCCTCAAGCCGGACCTGATCCTCGACTGGGTGACCCCGGCGCTGCAGTCGCCGTACTTCCAGGCCGTGATCGGGAAAGGCACGCCATGAACTCGCTCTACGCCGACCTGTTTCATGCCTTGGTGCCCGAGACCATCCTCACAGTCTCGGCCCTGCTCATCATCGGCTTCGACCTCGCGGTCGGCCGCCGCCGTCCCCTGGCGGCCCGCCAGACGCTCGCCGTCTTCCTCGGTGCCATCGGCGTGGTCGTCGCCCTGATCCTCGGGCTCTCGAATGGTTCGGTCGGTTCCGTCTTCGGCGGGGCCATGATGTTTGACGCGTTCGCGGTCGCGGCCCGGGCCGGTGTGCTCGTGCTCGTCCTCCTGACGCTCGGCGTGGTCACGGCCGCCCCGGTCACCCGCCAGCCGGCCGAATACGTCGCGCTGGTGCTGTTCGCCGCCGTGGGCTTCCTCCAGATGGCGGTCGCCCAGCAGCTCCTGCTCGCCTTCCTCGCCGTCGAGCTCGCGAGCATCTCGCTCTACGTCCTGGCCGGCTTCGACAAGACGCGCCCTGAGTCCGCCGAGGCTGCGCTCAAGTACTTCCTCGTCGGCGCCATCTCCGCCGCCTTCCTGCTGTTCGGCTTCAGCCTGATCTACGGCATCACGGGCTCGATCGCCTTCCAGGACATTGCCCACGCGCTGCTCTACCAGCCCATGAGCCCGATCCTGGCGGTGGCGCTGGTGATGGTGCTCGTCGCCTTCGGTTTCAAGGCCGCTGCGGCGCCGTTCCACCTCTGGGCGCCCGACGCCTACCAGGGCGCGCCGACGCCGTCCGCCGCGCTGATCGCCTCAGCCTCCAAGCTCGCCGGCCTGGCCCTGTTCTGGCGCCTCCTGTGGGGCGGCCTCGGCTCGGTCGCGGGCAACTTCGCCGCCTTCCGCGGCACCCCCGGCTGGCTGTCCATCGTCGCCGTCATCGCCGCCGCCTCCCTGCTGCTCGGCAATTTCGCCGCGCTCGCCCAGCGCAATGTCCGGCGCCTGCTCGCCTATTCGGCCATCGCCCACGCCGGCGCCCTGCTGCTCGGCCTCATGGCCTCGGGCCAGGCCGGCCCCGGCCCGCTGTACTATTACGCCGCGACCTACGGCATCGCCACCGCCGGCGCCTTCGGCGTGCTGGCCGTGCTCGAGAATTCCGGCCGCTGCCAGGACCTGACCGATCTCGCCGGCCTCTACCGTCGGTCGCCCCTGCTTTCCGCCTGCCTGCTGGTCTTCGTGCTGTCGCTGGCGGGCATTCCCCCGCTCGCCGGATTCGTCGGCAAATTCACGGTCTTTGTGGCCGCCTTCCAGATGGGCGGCATCGCCACCCCGGCCGGCTGGCTGGCCATCCTCGCCATCCTGCTCAGCGCGGTCGCCCTCTACTACTACCTGATGATCCTGAAGCAGGCCCTCGTCGCGGCCCCCGCCGCCGACGCGACGCCGGTCAGGGTCCCGGCCATCGCCAGCCTCACGCTGCTGGTGGCCGCCGCCCTGCTGGTCCTGTTCGGGTTGTTCCCGTCGGTGCTGCTCGGCTGGGTGTGACCGCGCGGCTCCGGCCTAGTGCTGGATCGGCGTCAGCAGCACGGCATGAATGCCGTCCTTGCCCAAGGCGCGACAGAGGATTTGGCCGGCGTCGTTGATCGCGACCACGTCGTCGAGGGTCGTGAAGGTCCGCCCCTCAAGGGAAACGAGCGTGCTGAGTTCGATCCATTTTCCCTCCACCAAGAGCAAGGCCCGGCGATCCATATAGGATAGGGAGCCAATGTTCGCCTGAGAAACCGCGATGCCGGCAATCTGCCCGCTGGCATTCAAGCACGTGGGGCCGCTGTGCGCGAACCCGGCCAGAATCCCCAACTCGTGCATCACCCCAGCTTTGTCGCGCAGGTACATCACCGGCTTGGTCGGACGTTCGAGTCCCTCGCCGGCCACGTATCCGATCATCACCCCGCTTTCGTTGATGGCGTGCGGGATAAACCTCCCAAGATCGATCGCCACGCCATGCTTGAAAAGCACGCCGTGAGCAAACCCGACTTCTTGGCTTTTTACGTTCGGATCGGTCCGGCGCCATCGATAACCGTCAACGTAGCCAATCACCTGATCACCATCGGCCAGTTGTCTGACGTGAAATAAGGCCCGCATGTCGGCCGGGATGTGGCCAGTGGGGTACGTCAGGGACACAAACTTGCCCTGGGCCAGCAGCCCGAATCGCGCAGGCCTCTCGTTCGTCTCAACCAGAACCGTACCCTCTCGATTGAGCCCATGCACGCGGCTGACCCCAACCCCCGAAGGCAGTCCCACCGGAGTCCAATCGTTCAACTTGCCGCCCGCGTATCGAAACACACGGGTCTTGGGTGCCCCCACTTCTCTCGGGCCCATCGGGTATTGGGCACGAACGAGTACGATCCCGTCATCGCCCAGCGCCCCCGGGAAGTTTATCTCGGCCGCCGGGTCTCCGAAAATCCGAATCGTGCCGCCGGAAAAAAGAAACGCCGACTGACGTCCAGTCGACAGTGGCGATGCCGTGATGGTGCCCGTGACCTCCCCGGCGCGGTTAAGGAACCGGGGCTCTGTCCCCGCTCCGAGATCGACAAGGCTAAACCGCGGCTCCGCCGCCGCGACGACGGCCCAACCCATGGTCGCCGCGAAGACCAAACCGCGCCGAATTCGCGAGCCGTTCATGCTGTGAGCAAGGCTACCATGATCGGCCGGGGCAAGCCCGCGGCTGCCCGGCCTGCCAGCCTCCCTCAGGCCTTCCGTGAGCCGAGGTAGCGATGGATGCCCTGCGCGGCGCGGCGGCCGTCGCGGACGGCGTGCACCACCAGGCTCGGGCCGCGGACGTCGTCACCGCCGGCAAACACGCCCGGCTCGCTCGTCATCTGGGAGCGGTCGACCTTGAAGGTGCCCCACTCCTCGACGGCGAGGCTGGCGAAGTCGCTGCCCGCCGGGAACGGCACGGCGTCGAAGCCGTAGGCCACGAGCACCAGGTCCACCGGCACGAGAAACTCCGAACCCGGCACGGGACGCGGCTTGCGGCGGCCCGACGCGTCCGGCGCGCCCAGTTCCATGCGCACGCAGCGCACTTCACCAACGCCGCCGTCGGCGTTCGGCACGATCTCCACCGGATTGACGAGAAACTCGAACCGCGCGCCCTCCTCGGTGGCGTTGTAGTACTCCTTCCGGCTGCCCGGCATGTTCGCCAGGTCGCGCCGGTACAGGCACACCGCCTCCTTCGCGCCGCAGCGCAGCGAGGTGCGGAGGCAGTCCATCGCCGTGTCGCCGCCGCCCAGCACCGCGACGCGCTTGCCCGCGACCGGCACCTTCGGCAGGTCCACGAGCGGCGAAGCCACGTTCTTCTGGATCAGGAACGGCAGCGCGTCGACGACGCCGCTGAGCTGGCCGCCGGGGATGTCCAGGGCCTTCGGCCGCTGGGCGCCCACGCCGAGGAAGACCGCGTCAAACTGCCGGCGCAGGTGCGCCAGCGAGATGTCCCAGCCGACCTTCACACCGAGCTCGAATTTCACGCCGCGCTTCACGAGGAGCTCGATGCGCCGCTCGACGAGCCGCTTCTCCAGCTTGAACGCCGGGATGCCGTTCACGAGCAGGCCGCCCGGGATCAGCATGGATTCGAACACGGTCACGGCGTAGCCGAGCTGGATCAGCTCGTCGGCGCAGGCGATGCCGCCGGGGCCGGAGCCGACCACCGCGACGCTGAAGCCGTTCGGCATGACCGGCGTGGCGTCGACCGCGCCGCGGTCGAGGGCGTAGTCGTTGATGAACCGCTCCACCGCGCCGATGGCGACCGGGTCGCCCTTGGCGTTGAGGATGCAGGCGCCCTCGCACAGCCGCTCCTGCGGGCACACCCGCGAGCAGATCTCGGGCAGGTTGCTCGTGGACCGGGACAGTGCGGCCGCCTCGAGAAAATTGCCCTGTGCCGCCTGGGCGAGCCACTCCGGGATGCGGTTCGACAGCGGGCAGCCCTGCGAGCACAGCGGATGCGGGCACTGGATGCACCGGCTCGCCTGCTCCCGCACCGTCGCCTCGTCGTAGCTCCCGTAGATCTCCTCAAAGTCGCACGTGCGCTCCGTCGCCCCCCGCTTCGGCGGGCCGATCCGGGCGATCCGGGACCAATTATACTTGGGATTGGCCAGGGGATTGGGGGTGGAGGGCATGGGGTGGCAGGTTCAGGAAACGTTTAACGCTCTACGTTCAACGCTTAACGCTCAGGTTTGTGCGGAGACTCGGTCGGCATCATCAGGTTGAAAGTTGAGAGTTGAATGTTGAGCGTTGGGCGTTCGGCGTTCGATGTTCGGTTCGCCTGAATGTCCGCCTACACCCGCCAGCTCTGCAGGATTTTCTGGTAGTTCGCCCGCTCGAAGGCGCCGGGGTCCGGGCAGCGGGCCAGGTTCATCGCCCCGCGGAACTCGTCCACGTTCTCATAGCCGTGCTCCTCCATCCAGGTCCGGAGCCCGGCGAGCAGGGTCGTCAGGAGCCGCGGGCCGTTCTTCAGGAGGACGGACACCACCTGCACGGCGTGCGCGCCGGCGAGCAGCGCCTTCACCATGTCGCGGGTGCTGTGCACGCCGCCCGACGCGGCGAGCGAGCCCTTCAGGTGCGGCGAGAGCACCGCCAGCCAGCGGAGGCGGAGCAGGAGCTCCGACGAGTCCGAGAGCTTCAGCTGCGGAGCCACCTCGAGCTCCTCGACGTCAAAGTCCGGCTGGTAGAACCGGTTGAACAGCACCACGCCCTTCGCCCCCATCCGCTCCAGCGCGAGCGCGAAGTGCGCCGGCGCCGTGTGGAAGGGCGAGAGCTTCACCGCCACCGGAATCTTCACGCTGCCCAGCACCAGCCCCACGGTCTCGAGCATGTCCGCCTCGAGGTCGTCCGCCGCCTTCGACGGGTCGGTCGCGAGCTGGTACAGGTTGAGCTCGATCGCGTCCGCGCCCGCGCTCTCGCAGCGCTTCGCATAGTTGGTCCAGCCGCCCGGGTTCGTGCCGTTCAGCGAGGCGATGACCGGGATGGTCAGCGCGCGCTTCAGGTCCTCGATCTGGCGGAGGTAGTGGTCGGGCACCAGCTGGTACTCCGCGAAGTTCGGAAAGAACGACGTGGCCTCCGGGTTGCTCTCCGCCGGCGTCTCGACGTGGTGCCGCAGCGCGCGCTGCTCCGCGTCGATCTGCTCCTCGAACAGCGACCGCATCACGACCGCGGCGGCCCCGGAGTCCTGGAGCTGCCGGGCCACGTGGGTGTTGTCGCTGAACGGCGAGGCGCCGATCACGATCGGGTTGGAGAGCTTGAGGCCGAGATAGGTGGTGGTGAGATCCATGACGGGGATGGGGCTTGGGAGGGGTGGTCGAAGGGCTCAGGTCGAACGCTTAACGTCGGCTGGCGGCTGAGCCCTTCGAGGGGTTTGTCAGTTTGGCGTCTGGCAGTTTGGCCTTTGGCGATTTGGCGTTTGGCAGTTTGGCGTTTGGCAATTGGCGTTTTCCAAAAGCTACTTCGCCGGCACCGCCGCGGGCGCCGCCGGAGCCGCAGCGGGAGCCGCGGGCTGGGCCGGAGTCGACCCGGCGGTTGGCGCAGCGAGGTGCTGGTAGAGCTTGAAGTGCTGGCTCACCTGAGTCTGGGCCATGGCCGCGAGCTCGCTGGCCCGCTGCGGCGCGACGTTCTTCAGGATGCCGAAGCGCGTCTCGTTGGCCATGAACTTGGACAGCTCGACCTTCGGCGTCGCGGAATCGAGCCGGAGGCCAACCTCGCCCTTTTCCACCAGGCGTGGGTCGTAGCGGAGCAGCGGCCAGTAGCCGGAGTCGACCGCGAGCTTCTGCTGCTCGAGGCCGAGGTGCAGCGGGTAGCCGTGCGCGATGCAGTGCGAGTAGGCGATGACGAGCGCCGGGCCGTTGTAGGCCTCGGCCTCCCGGAACGCCGACACCGTCTGGCTGTCCTTCGCGCCCAGGGCGACCCGGGCGACGTAGACGTGGCCGTACTGCATGGCCATCAGGCCGAGGTCCTTCTTCGCGATCGCCTTGCCGCCGGCCGCGAACTTCGCGACCGCCGCCATCGGCGTCGACTTGGAGGACTGGCCGCCGGTGTTGGAGTAGACCTCGGTGTCGAGGACCAAGACCTTCACGTTCGCGCCGGACGCGAGCACGTGGTCGAGGCCGCCGTAGCCGATGTCGTACGCCCAGCCGTCGCCGCCGACGATCCAGACGGTCTTCTTGACCAGGTCGTCCGCCAGCGCCAGGAGGCGCTGGGCGTCGGCGCCCGTGACACCCTTGAGCGCCTCGCGCAGGGCGACCACGCGCTTCCGCTGCTCGGCGATGCCGGCCTCGGTGCTCTGGTCGGCCTGCAGGAGTGCGGTCGCGGCGTCGGGCCCGATGCGGGCGGCGAGGCGGTCAACGAGCGCCTTGGCCGTCCGGGCGCGCTGCTCGACGGCAAGGAACAGGCCGAGACCGAACTCGGCGTTGTCCTCGAAGAGCGAGTTGGCCCAGGCCGGACCGCGGCCGTTGCTGTCCTTGCAGTACGGGGTGGTCGGCAGGTTGCCGCCGTAGATCGACGAGCAGCCGGTCGCGTTGGCGATGAGCAGCCGGTCGCCGAAGAGCTGGGTGAGGAGCTTGACGTACGGCGTCTCGCCGCAGCCGGCGCACGCGCCGGAGAACTCGAACAGCGGCGTGAGGAACTGGGTGCCCTTCACGGCACTGACGTCGATGCGGGCGCGGTCCGGGTCCGGGATCTTGGTGAAGAACTCCCAGTCCGCGCGGTCGGCCTCGAGTCGCGGCGGCTGCGCCACCATGTCGATCGCCTTGTGGCGCGGGTTGGTCTTGTCCTTCGCCGGGCAGACCTGGACGCAGAGCGAGCAGCCCGTGCAATCCTCCGGGGCCACCTTGAGGACGAAGCGCTGGCCCGGGAACTCGTTCGAGCGGAAGGCGGCGCTGGTGAAGCTCGCCGGCGCGCCGGCCAGGGCGGCGGGCTCGCAGAACTTGGCGCGGATCGCGGCGTGCGGGCAGACCATCACGCACTTGTTGCACTGGATGCAGATGTTCGGGTCCCACGCCGGCACCTCGAGGGCGATGTTTCGCTTCTCGAAGCGCGCCGTGCCCGTCGGCCAGCAGCCGTCGAGCGGCATGGCGCTGACCGGCATGAGGTCGCCCTCGTTGGCCAGCAGCCGGGCCGTGACCTGCTGCACGAACTGCGGGGCGCCCGCGTAGGTCGGCGGCACCGTGACCACCGCGTCGACCTCGACCTGCGCCGGTACCTTGACCTGGTGCAGGCCAGCCAGCGCGGCGTCCACGGCCGCGTAGTTCATCTTCACGATCTGCTCGCCCTTCTTGCCGTAGGTCTTGGCGATCGACTTCTTGATCTGCGCAATCGCCTCCTCGGGCGGGAGCACGCCGGAGAGCGCGAAGAAGCAGGTCTGCAGCACGGTGTTCGTGCGGCGGCCCATGCCGCTCGCCTGGGACACCTGAGTGGCGTCGATGACGTAGAGCTTGAGCTTCTTGGCGATGACCTGGCCCTGCCAGTCGCGCGGGAGTTTCCGCCACGTCTCCTCGGGGGAATGCGGCGAATTGAGGAGCACCGTGGCCCCGGGGGCGGCGTAGCCCAGCACGTCGGTCCGGCCGACGAAGCTGAACTGGCTGCACGCCACGAAATCCGCGCGGCGGATGAGGTACGGCGCCCGGATCGGCCGCGGGCCGAACCGCAGGTGCGACGTCGTCATCGAGCCGGACTTCTTCGAGTCATACACGAAGTAGCCCTGCGCGAAATTGTCGGTCTGCTCGCCGATGATCTTGATGGAATTCTTGTTCGCGCCGACGGTGCCGTCCGCGCCAAGGCCGACGAACACGCAGCGGCGGACGTCGGAGGCCTCGAGGTCGAACTCGGCGTCGTACTTGAGCGAGGTGCCCGTGACGTCGTCGAGGATGCCGACCGTGAAGTGATTCCGCGGCTCCCATTGCGAGAGGTGCTCGAAGACCGCCACCACCATGCCCGGGGTGAACTCCTTCGAGCCGAGGCCGTAGCGGCCGCCCACGACGCGGGCGGACCCGGCGAGCGGCGAGCGACCCTCGGCCAGCGCGCCGAGGACATTGAGATAGAGCGGTTCGCCCAGCGAGCCCGGCTCCTTGGTGCGATCGAGGACCGCGATGGCCTTGGTGGTCTTGGGCAGTGCCGCGAGGAACGCCTTGCCGTCAAACGGCAGGAACAGCCGCACCGCCAGCACGCCGACCTTCTCGCCGCGGGCATTGAGCCAGTCGGCCGTCTCGATCGCCGTCTCGACGCCGCTGCCCATCGCGACGATCACCCGCTCGGCCGCGGGATGGCCGTGGTAGTCGAACAGCTTGTAGGAGCGGCCCGTGACTGCCGCGAACTTGTCCATCACCGCCTGCACCGTGGCCGGCAGGCCGCTGTAGAAGCGGTTCACGGCCTCGCGGCCCTGGAAGTACACGTCGGGATTCTGGGCGGTGCCGCGCAGCGACGGCTTGTCGGGCGTCATGGCCCGGGCGCGGAACTGCGCCAGGTCGTTCTCGTCGAGCACCGCGCGCAGCTGCGCGTCCGTGAGCTGGGCAAGCTTCTGGACCTCGTGCGACGTGCGGAAGCCGTCGAAGAAATGGATGAACGGCACGCGGGCCCGGTAGCTCGCGACATGCGCGACCAGGGCGAGGTCGTGCGCCTCCTGCGGGGAGTTGCTGCACAGCAGCGCGCAGCCCGTGGCCCGGCAGGCCATGACGTCCTGGTGGTCACCGAAGATCGACAGGCCCTGCGCGGCCAGCGCACGGGCGCTGACATGCATCGTGAACGGCAGGAGCTCGCCCGCGATCTTGTACAGGTTGGGAATCATCAGGAGCAGGCCCTGCGACGCGGTGAACGTCGTCGTCAGCGCCCCGCCCAGCAGGCCGCCGTGGACGGCCCCGGCGACGCCACCCTCGGACTGCATTTCCACGATGCGGGGCACCTCGCCCCAGAGATTGGGTTTCCCCAGCGCCGCCCATTCGTCGGCGACCTCGGCCATGGTCGAGGAGGGCGTAATCGGGTAGATCGCGATGAGCTCATTGAGCCGGTAGGCGACCGACGCGACCGCCTCGTTGGCATCGCACGTGATGTATTCGGTGGGAGGAACGGTACTGGGCATGGGAGGAGACGCCGGACGGGCCGGCGCCGGGCTCAGGATGCCAAAAACACCCCCTCCTCGCTCCGCATATCTTGCCAATCGCCGGGCATCGGTTGGGACCCTCCCCGGGAGCGGGGCAAAATCGCGCCAAGCCGGGCACCGACGCCGAGTTGTGGAGGTGGCGCCGGCCCCGGAATCCGGCCTCGTCCGGGTGCCGAAATCCTCTCGAATTTCCCGTTGACGCTGGCCCCGGCCCGCCCTTTGTTCGCCCTTCCTTTTGGGGCAAGGTAGCTCAGTTGGTAGAGCAGAGGACTGAAAATCCTTGTGTCCCCGGTTCGATTCCGGGCCTTGCCACCAGTCTTCGCCGCCACGGCAGTGGCCAGAAGACCGCCGCGCCGTAGCCCGCGTTCAGCGGGCAAAGGCGGGCCCTCCCCTCCAAGGCGGCTTCGACTCGGCAAGCCAGTCCGGCATAGAACCACCTCCGGTTGGCCCTCATGTCTCCGCCGCCGCGACATCGGCCAGGAGACTGCCCTCCGTAGCACGCGTTCAGCGGGCGTAGGAGGGCCGAGATCGCGCCAGCTGCTTCGACTCGGCAAGCCAGTCCGATCCCAGCCAGCTTCGCACGCTTCCCTTTCGCCGCCACGACAGCGGCCAGAAGACTGCCGCGCCGTAGCCCGCGTTCAGCGGGCAAAGGCGGGCCCTCCCCTCCAGGGCGGCTTCGACTCGGCGGCCAGTCAGGTTCAGCCCGCTTAGCTTCCGCGTATTCCGTGTGTTCCGTGGGCGACCACCCTTATTCGGATTTCTTCCCTGCCGCGGACTTTCGCACCGCCGCTTTGGCCAGGGTGTGCTGCCAGTCGCTGAAATCGAGCCGGTCGAGGCTGCCGCCGAAACGCGCCGGTTTCACCAGCATCACGTAGCCCGCCGCGTCCTTCGGCTCCGCCGGCATCTCCGTCTTCGCCATCAGCTCCGCCAGCTTGCCCCGCGCGCCCACCCGCAGCGCCAGTTCCAGCGGCCGCGTCCGCATCGGCTGCTCCGCCGTCCCGCCAACCCGGCCGGTGCCGGTGACCCTAACCTCCGGCGCAGTCAGGCTGACCGACGTCAGCGCATACGTCCCGTCCGGGTTCCGCACCGCCGTCACCGCGAACTCGTCATAGCCGACCTCCGTGATCGCATAGGAGAAATTCAGCACCGCCTCCATCGGCTTACTCAGCTTCCGCTGGCCCGAGCCGACCTTGTTGCTGTCCACCTTGAACAGCTTGCCCAGCATGTAGCCCGTGCTGTCCAGCGTCTCCGAGACCTTCCCCTGCATCTCGTCCGGCAGCGCCTCTGACACGTGCGCGGCCAGGATCCGCACCATCCCCGCCTTGCTCGCCAGCCGGTACTCCTCGCGCCGGTGCTCCAGCAGGTCCGCCAGGTTGGAGCCCCGGCCGGTGAATTTCCCCTCGAGCGTGAACCTACCCTCGACCGCCGGGTCCTGGTCCTTCGGCGCCGGGCCCAGCAACAGCGGCAGGTCGAACTCCGCCAGGCCGCCCTTGCCCGTGAGCGCATACGGTTCCGCCGCCGCCGCGTCGTAGCTGACGGTGCCCTCGAATTCCACCGGGTTCAGCGGCGTCAGCGCGTAGTGCCCGTGATCGAGCTGGATCGAATTAGCCGTGAATTCGACGCTGCCGCCGACGTCCGCCAGCGTCCGCCGGCCGTCCTTCAGCTGGTTCACCTGCAGCGTGATCGTCCCCTCCCACGGCCGCCAGAACGGCGCCGCATCCCGGGCGTCGCTGACCGAGCCCGGGGAGAAACCCGTCCAACTCGCGAGCACCGGCGCGAGCCGCCGCACGTGCTCCATCACCAGCGTGTCGCCAGACAGCCGGACGTTCATCCGCCCTTCCCGCCCGGCCGTCGCCCACGAGCCCTCCGCCTTGAGGTCCGTCACGTCGGCGCCGGTCGTCAGCTTCAGCGGCACGGTGTAATCGATCCGTCCGTAGTCATCGATGTCGGCATGGACCTCGGCCGTGAAGGCATGCGCCGCATCCTGGCCCGCCACCGTCACCTTGCCCACCACCTGCGACACGGCGCCCAAGCTCGCGGAGAATTCGCCGTTCGCCGCCCGCGCATTGAGTCCCGCCAGCCCGGGGAACTGCGCCGGGGAATTCCCAACCGCGTCGAGGTCGGCGGTCCACTTGCCCGCGAGCACGATGGCCTGCTCCGCGCCGGCCCGCCGCGAAACCTGGCCCGTCACCTCCAGCACGCGCTTGTCCGCCGTGCTGATGGTCAGCGGTGCGAAATTCGCGCGCCAGCCCTGCGCGTCGACGGTCACCCGCGGCGCCGCCACCAGGGTGAGTCCCTTGGCCAGGGTCCGCCCTCCCCAAGTGAGGGTCACGCCGGACGCCGCCGGCGGCGAGCGCGGGGTCAGGATCCACGTGCCGTCGCGAAGCCGTCCGAGAAATTCGCCGCGCATCTCGCCGCCCGTGCACGAGAACTTCGAGTCACCCAGCGGGAGCCAGCGCCAGGGGTTGCCGCCGACGTTGCAGACCAGCAGGTCCTCCTGCGCCCGCGCGGCCTTGATCGCCCCGGCCTCGGTGTCGAGGTCGAAGGGCTGCAGGGTTCGCAGCGACCCGTCGAGTTCCCGGCCGGCGAGCTTCAGCGTCAGCTCCTTGAAATGCAGCACCGCCCCCGTCGCCTCGGTGCGGAAGGTCACCGCGATCGTCGCGGGTCCGGCCGGCTCGAGGCCCGGCGAGATCGCGCCCAGGTGGGCCAGTTGCGCCCGCGCCTGGCCCACAAGCTCGATCCGCGACCAGACGGCATCCGCGGAAAAGGCTCCGACTCCCGACACCCGGGCGCCGCTCCATGCATTGCCCGGCAGCAGCGGCGCGCCGTCATTGTCGCGCAGGTCCAGCTCCCAGTTTCCCGCCCACGCCCCGGTGTCACGCGCATGATGGGCCAAGATGACCGCGAGCTTGCGGCCGTCGCGGGTGAAGGTCGCCTGGTGGGTTTCTTCCTGGAGGTTGCGACGCACCGTCAGCGCGCAGCCGACGACAAAATGATCCGGCACCGCCGCGCCCTGCCCCACCAGGTCTGCCTCGATGCCCAGCGAGTCGAACGTGCGCGGCGAGTCCATCACGACCCGCAGCTTGCCATGGGCCGCGGCCACGCGGACACCCTTCCACGGATCGATGGTCGAGACATCCAGTGCGAGGTTTGCCTGACAACCGGACCGGACTCCGCCGCCCTTGATGGCCACATGGACCCGCTGCGGCAATCCGCCAGGCCGCGGCACGTAGACGTCGCCCTCGAGTTCGGCCCCGTCGAGGCTCACATCACAGGGGAGTTTCCATCCGCCCAGCAGCCCCTGCCAGACCACGGCCGCCTGCTGCGCCGCCACCGCGGCCGACGGCTCGCCTTCTTTCGCGGGAACGGCGGCCCCGTCCGGTGCGTCCAGGCTGGCGCCGAGCTCGATCGTCCAGCCCTTGGCCACGAGACTCTGGAATTTCAGTTTGTCCTCCAGCAACGCCGTCCTGACCGGCAGCTTCGCCCGCGCCGACGGCACGGTCACCACCGCCCCGCCGACCTCGAACTTGAGGTTCTCGAGTTCCACGTGATCCAGCCCGGCCGAGACCGACCCGACCGAGGCGCGCCAGGCGGGGTGGTCCGCCAGGCGACTCTGCGCATACCAAGTCTGGACCGACGGGTTGAACACCGCCGCCAGCACCAGGGCGGCCACCGCCGCCACCACAGCAAGGAGGATGAGGAAAAGCCGGAGAATCTTCACGCGGGGAACCGCCCTTCAGACCACCGTCGGCCAAAAAGGGTTCGTGTTTGTAGAGCGATCGGAGCCCCCACGTCGAATGCCGAAAACGGCGGGGCGAGCTTCACCGTGGATAACCAAGCACCCTCCGTTCCCCCCGTTACCTCCTGTGCGCCACCGGATCGAAGGTCCACCGGCGCCGGCAAAGCCGCGGACGATTCCTGCCACTTCGCACCTGCCCCCTGTTACTTTGTTTCCGCCAACACTCCGCTCTCGTCCTGATCCCGAAAAGTGTGCCACGCTTCCGGCTCCCGTCTCTCCGTTCTCCGTGAAAGCTCCCCGCCCCTCCCGTCCTGCCAAGGCCAACGTCCGCCCGGCCATCTATGTGCTGAGCACCCACTGGGACCGCGAATGGTACCAGTCCTTCCAGCTCTACCGCCAGCGGCTCGTCCATCTCGTCGACCGCGCGATCGACGACCTCGCGACCGGCACGCTCCGCGGGCCGTTCACCACCGACGGCCAGGCGATCCTGCTCGAGGACTATCTCGAGGTCCGCCCGGAGCGCGAGGCGCAGGTCCGCCGGCTCGTCCGCCGCGGCCAACTCAAGGTCGGGCCGTGGTTCGTCCTGCCCGACGAGTGGCTCGTCAGCGGCGAGTCGATCATCCGCAATCTCCAGCTCGGCCGGAAGATCGCCCGCGATTTCGGCGCCGAGCCGTCGAACGCCGGGTTTGTCTGCGACCTGTTTGGCCACGTCAGCCAGCTGCCGCAGATCTTCGCTGGCTTCGGCCTCAAGGGCGCCCTCGTCTGGCGCGGCATCGAGCCGACCGCCCGCGCCCACTTCTGGTGGCAGGGCGCCGACGGCACGCGTCTCGCCTGCTACCGTTTCCCGCGCACCGGCTACTGCGACTACGCGGCCGATGTCCGGCACTGCACCCAGCACGAGGTCAAGTTCGACCGCGCCCGCGCCGACCGGGAACTCGACGCCTACCTGAAGAAGGAGGGCGACCGCTCCGATCCCGACCCGATCCTCGTCTTCGACGGCGGCGACCATCTCGAGTACGACCTCGACTACTACCGGGCCCTCTTCGCCCGCCGCACCGGCGCCGATTTTCCCTACGAGCTGAAACACGGCACGCTCGACGACTACCTCGAGGCCGTCCTGAAGCAGTCCGGTAGGATCAAGGATGTCGTCACCGGCGAACTCCGCGCCACCGGCGGCAACCCGAACATCGTCGACCAGCAGTGGCTCATCCCCGGCGTGCTCTCCAGCCGCGTCTGGATCAAGCAGGCCAACGTCCGCTGCCAGCACCTGCTCTGCCACTGGGCCGAGCCGTTCGGCGCCCTGGCCTCCGCCCTCTGCGGCGTGAGCGGCCACCCCGGCTTCCTCGACGTCGCCTGGCACTGGCTGCTGATGAACCACCCGCATGACTCCATCTGCGGCTGCAGCATCGACGCCGTCCACGAGGACATGAAATACCGCTTCGCCCAGTGCGAGCAGATCGGCGAGGCCACCACCCTCGAATCGCTGCAGGCCCTCGCGGCCTCCGTGCAGGGCGAGGTCGGCGTGCGCGAGGTCCGCGTGCTCGTCGCGAATCCCCTCACCCGGGCGCTCGACGAGACGATTGAGCTCACGCTCCAGCTTCCCGTCGAGTGGGGCTGCTTCAACGAGTTCTTCGGTTTCGAGCCGAAGCCCGGCTTCCGGGTGTTCGCCGCCGACGGCACTGAGGTCCCGTACCAGCGCCTCGCCCAGGACATGAACCGCGGCAAGATCCGCATCTACCGCGAGCAGTTCCCCCAGGGTTACCGCACGAACGACATCACCGTCGCCCTCCGCCTCGCGATCCCCGCGCTCGGCTACACCACCCTCACCGTCCGCGAGGGCGAGGCCACCGCCAAGGACAACGTGCTGCCCGCCGCCATGCTCCCGACCCGCCACCCCGCCGTCCCGGGCCTGGCCACCAGCGAGCGCTCGATGGAGAACGAGCACCTCAGCGTCAGCATCGAGTCCAACGGCACGCTCACGCTGACCGACAAGCGCGGCGGCGAGACCTACCGGCGCCTGCTCACGTTCGAGGACATCGCCGACATCGGCGACGGCTGGTACCACGGCGAGGCCGCCAACGACCAGGCGTTCGTCTCCACCGCCGCGGCGGCCGACGTCGCCCTCGTCAGCAACGGGCCGCTCCTCGCCCGCTTCCGCATCCGCACCACGATGCGCGTGCCGGTCGAGTTCCGGTTCGACCGCATGGTCCGCTCCGAGCAGCTCGGCGAGCTCGTCATCGACAGCCTGGTCACCCTGCGCCGCGGCGCCGACCGCCTCGAGGTCCGCACCACCGTGCAGAACCTCACCCGCGACCACCGTCTCCGCGTGCTGCTCCCGACCGGCGCCCAGGCCTCCACCTACCTCGCCGACAGCGCCTTCGATGTCGTCGAGCGCCCGATCGCCCTGCCGACCGACAATCACTCCCGCCGCGAACTCGCCGTCGAGACCTGCGCCCAGCAGAGCTGGACGGCGGTCGCCGACGGCCAGCGCGGTCTCGCCGTCGTGGCCCCCGGGCTGATGGAGACCGCGGTCCGCGATCTCCCGGACCGCACCCTCGCCCTCACGCTCTTCCGCGCGACCCGCCGGACGGTCTTCACCGACGGCCAGCCGAACGGCCAGCTGCAGGGCGAGCTGGTGTTCAACTACTGGATCGTGCCGGGCAGCGGCGCCACCGACCGCGTCGCGCTCTGCGAGCAGGGCATCCAGCTCGGCGCGGGCCTGCGCGCGGTGCAGCTCGGCGCGCTCGACGTGCCGATCCACGCCCGGCGCCGCGACCTGCCCGCCCAAGGCTCGTTCCTCGCCGTCGCGGGCGGCGCGGTCGTCTCGAGCACGCGCGAGCACGGCGGCGCGCTGGAGGTCCGGATGTTCAATCCGGGCACCGAGGCGATCACCGTAACCTGCGACTTCCGCGACCGCCCGCCAGCGGTGCGCCCGCCGCGCACGTGGCAGCGGGTCAACCTCGACGGCGCGACGGTCGGCCGGCGCGGCACCGTCACCCGCGGCGTCGCCACCCTCGAACTTAAAGCCAAGGAGATTGCCACGGTCCGGTTCACGGTGGAATGAGGGACGCGCCCGGGATCACGGTTGATTTTTCACCGGGCGCCGCTTCGCGCTCGACGCCCGGGAGGAACTCCCGCGCACTGTTCCCCCGGGCCGCCGGGATCGCTCGCGCGGCCCTTCGCCGTCCATGAGCCCCCTCCTGCCCGTCGTCCCCCGGATCCGCCCCGAGCTGGATCCCGAGTTTCTCCCGGCCGTCCTCTGGAACCGGGCCTACCGCGCGCTCGTTGCGCAGGATCCCGCCGCCCGCCCCCTCACGCTGGCGCTGGTCACGGCCGACGGCACGACCAGCCATCACCGCGACCGCGTGCTCTCCGCCGGCCACCGGGCCTCGCACCACACGCTCCGCTACGTGGAGCGGCTGCTGAAATTCCTGCTCTGGCAGAAGGGCGGCTGCCGCGTCCACGTCGCCGGCGCCGACGAGGTCGCGGCGGCCCTCGCCGCACTCTATGCGCCGGGCGGCGAACGGGCCTTTGACCACGCGTTCATGGGGGAGCGCATCCAGCGCCAGCCCTTCGTCCTCACCGCCTGCGCGCCCTCGGCCCTCCCGCCCGAGCGCCAGGCCGCGCTCGCCGTCGGCCGCCATCTCGCCGGGTGCCGCATCGGCTTCGACCTCGGCGGGAGCGACCGCAAGGCCGCCGCGGTCATCGACGGGCAGGTCGTCTATTCGGAGGAGATCGCCTGGGACCCCTACTTCCAGCGCGACCCGTCCTACCACCTTGAGGGCGTGCACGACTCCCTGCAGCGCGCGGCCGCGCACCTGCCGCGGGTCGACGCGATCGGCGGCAGCGCCGCCGGCGTCTACGTGAACAACGAGGTCCGCGTCGCCTCCCTCTTCCGCGGCGTGCCGCCCGACGAGTTCGAGCGCCACATCCGCCGGATGTTCTTCACGCTCCAAGCGCGCTGGGGCGGCGTGCCGTTCGAGGTCGCGAACGACGGCGAGGTCACCGCGCTCGCCGGCTCGATGTCGCTCGGCGCCAACGCCGTCCTCGGCCTCTCCATGGGCACCAGCCAGGCCGCCGGCTGGGTGACCCCCGACGGCCACATCACTCCCTGGCTCAACGAGCTCGCCTTCGCCCCGGTCGACTACCGGGCTGACGCGCCGCGCGACGAGTGGTCCGGCGACCTGGGCTGCGGCGTGCAGTATTTCTCGCAGCAGGGCGTCGCCCGGCTCGCGCCGAAGGCCGGCTTCGCGTTCGCCGCCGGCCAGCCGCTGCCCGAGCAGCTCGTGGCCGTGCAGCAGGCGATGGCCGCCGGCGACCCCCGCGCCCGCGCGGTCTACGCCACCATCGGCACCTGCTTCGGCTACGCCCTCGCGCACTACGCCGACTTCTACGACGTGCGCCACGTGCTCGTGCTCGGCCGCGTCACGTCCGGCGAGGGCGGCGCCGTCATCCTCGCCCAGGCCGCCGCCGTGCTGCGCGCGGAATTCCCGGAGCTGGCCGACCGCATCCGCCTGCACACGCCGGACGAGCAGAACAAGCGCCATGGCCAGGCCGTGGCCGCCGAGGATTACCTGGCCTTGCCCGGCGAGTGGGTCG
>DAOQKI010000072.1:0-18720 GCA_035334485.1 Opitutaceae bacterium | reverse complement strand
TGTCAGGATTGGCCGGGTGCCGAAGAACCGGTCCAGCAGCCAGCCGAGGCCCGCCACGGCGAGGACCGTGCCGACGACCGGGAACCACTGCGAATTGTAGAAGTAGCCGCCGTTGCTGTGGAGATTCTTGCCGATGAAATCGAAGGCGAAGCGCCGACCGTCCCGCGCGCCCCAGTCCTCGGTCCGCACGGCCCAGAGGTGCAGCAGGTTGGGCGCGACGAGCGCGGCCGAGAGCACGAGCCCGCCCCACGCCGCGAGGTCCTCGATGAAACGGTCGTCCGTCGACCACAGGACCGCCGCCACGAGCGGGAACGCCAGCAGCGACTCGGGCCGGAAATACGCGGCAAAGGCCGTGGCGCCGGCCAGCAGGAGGGCGCTCGACGGCAGGCCCTGCGCCGTCTCGCGGTTGCGCAGCCGCGCGTGGATGCAGGCGGCCAGGAAGGCGAGCACGGTCGTGGCGGCGGCGGCGGGTTCGACGGCGACGGTGTGGCCCCACCACGGCACGAGCGGCGTGAAGATGAAGAGCACGGCGGCCACGACGCCGGCGCCCACGGGCAGGCTCCACGGTACCAGCGCCAGGGCCAGGTAGATGCCCGCCGCGGTGAGGCCGACGAGGATGCGATTGCAGTGGTGCGCGACGTCCTCGGAGACCCCGGCGACGCGGAAGGCCCACGAGAGCAGGTACGGGTGGCCGTTCGGCTGCTTGTTGGTCCAGGGATTGTAATTCTCGTACTGCCCGTATTCGACCCGGGCGTAATTCGCGCCCTCGGCCCGGCCGGAGTAGGCGATCGACTGCGCGATCTGCATGTAGAGATGCTCGTCGAACAGGATCCGCGTCGTCTTCGGCGCGAGCCCGCAGCCGAGATAGCCGAGCACTGCGAGGGCCAGGGCCGTGAGGGCCCGGCGGCGGCCGAGGATCTGGTACAGCGCCCCGGCCAGCGTCGCGAAACCGGCGAGGATCGCCACCGCACAGCCATGCATGCCCCACATGGTCGACTCCGGCACCACGCCCAGCTGGCCGGCGGGCGTCAGGCCCGTGACGATGCGGGCGGCCCAGAAACCGGTCACGCCCAACACGAGCACCGTGAAGGCGACCCAGAGCTTGAGGGGCCAGGTGAAGCGGGGTGACATGACTATGGAGATGCGGTTCGCGGGGCTTTCGTCAACAGGGCCGAGCCCAGGGCGAGGTGCTGGACTCCGCTGTCGACCCACGCCTCGATAATGCCGGGGACGTCGTCGGACATCGGCTTGCCGTGCATGTTGAGGCTGGTGTTGATCACGGCTCCCGTGCCGGTGAGCTGCCGGACCCGCTCGAGCATGCGAAACCACGGCTCCGCGGTGTTCTCCGGCACCATCTGCGGCCGGCAGGAACCGTCGGGCCCGATCGCACCCGCGAGCGCCGCGCGGCCCTGCTCGGTGGTCATGAAGCCCATCGTCATGTGGAGATTGTTGTCCCGTTCGCCGCGATAGTCGGCCAGCAGCGCCGGCGCCTCGGACAAGAGCATGGTCGGGCAGAACGGCTGGAACCAGACCCGGCGCTTCAGGCGGAGATTCAGGTCGTCGCGGGCGGCGATGCTGTTGGCCCGGGCCACGATGCTGCGCGCGCCGAGCGCGCGGGCGCCCAGCTCCATCCGACCCTGCGCCCACATTACGACGGCGCCGTCCGCCACCAGCTCGCCGACGGCGCGGGCGATGTCCGACGGACGGGAGACCACCGCGCCGCGCTCGCGGGCGATCCGCTCGGCGTCGCGCCCGAGGTCGCCGCGGTCCGTGCCGAGGCGGAAGTCGGTGAACGGTTCGGGCCGGTGCCCGGTGACCTTGCGCCAGACCGAGAGGGCTGAACCAAGCGCGAGGCCGCCGTCACCCATCGCGGGGCAGACCGCGAGCCGGCCGACGCCGGGCAGGGCACGGATCAGGCGGTTCACCTTGATGTTCGAGGCCACGCCGCCGGCGTAGGCAAAGTCGCGGTGGCCGGTGGCGGCCGCCAGCCGCGCGAAGAACTCGGGGACGAGCTGTTCCAGCGTCTGCTGGGCCATGCGCGCGACCTGCTCTCGCGGCGTGCACCAGACGACGCGTCCGACCTCGCGCCCCATGGCCGCGGGGGAAATCTTGCACCGGAGGCGCGGCAGGCCGCGTTCGTCGGGCGTCAGCGTGAACCACTGCAGGAAAGGATTCGTCTCGTTCGGGATCTGCGCAGCGAACGACGCCAGGGCCATGACCTTGCCCTCGTCTTCCAGCGGACGCATCTGCAGCTCATTCGTGACGTGCTCGAAGAACAGGCCGAGCGAGGCCGAGCCCGGGATGGAGATGAGCTTGCGCAGCGAGGAGTCCGCCTGCGACCACTCCCACACCGAGCCGGACTCGCCGTCGCCGATGCCGTCGAGCGTGACGACGAGGGCGTCGTTCTGCCAGGTGGGCCAATAGACGGCCGAGGCTGCATGCGCCTCGTGGTGGTCGACCAGGTAGACGTCGTCCAGGGGACACGCCAGCGCCCGGGCGAACGAGCGACGCGCCCACGCGCGGAGCAGTCCGTGGGTTGGCCACTGCGTCAGGCGATACTTCGCGCCCTGCGTCAGGCCGTGCATCATCCCCGGCGGCTCCAGCCGGCGGCGCAGGCGGTAATAGTTCTCCTTCATCCACGGGAAGACGCGGGTGAGCGTCTTGGCCGGATCGGAGGTGCAGGGCGCCCACGCGATGCGCCGGGAGCCGGCCGCCTCGCGCATCGCGGCGAGGGCGCGGACCGGCAGGCCGACGTCGAGCTTGCGGCCCGACAGGCGTTCCTCGTTCAGCGCCAGCACGACGCGACCTTCCACGACGAGCGCGGCGCCGGCATCGTGGCCGTCCCAGACTCCGATCACTGCATCGTGGCGGGACGTCATAGGCTGAGGGTCCGCCGGCGCCGGCAGACGCCGCGGACGAGATGCCAGCCGTACGACAGCCAGATGGACGGGCGGGCGAGGGAGATCTTCGAGTAGCCGGCCGCGCGGCGGCGCTCGTGGGTTGGCACCTCGGCGATGCGAAGGCCGGCGGCCAGGGTCGCCGCGATCAGCTCCATCTCGATCGTGGTGTGGCGGGAAGTGAGGGACAGGCCGCGGAACACCGCGGTGCGGATTGCGCGGAAACCGTTCTGCGAGTCGGAGAGGCGCGTGCCGAACCGGGCGTTGAAGAGGTAGGTGATGAACGCCGAGCCGGCGAGGCGCAGGAACTCGTCGCCACCGCCATGGAGCTCGTCCGAGCCGCCGAGGAGGCGGGAGCCCGTCACGTGATCGGCGGTCCCAGCCTTGATCGGCGCCACCAGCAGCGGGATGTCGATCGGGTCGTGGGACCCGTCGGCGTCCACGAACACACAAATCGGCGTTTCCACCTGCGCCACGGCGAACCGCAGGGCTGCACCCTTGCCGAGGCCCTCGTCGCGCAGCACCCGCGCGCCGGCGGTCGCGGCGACCTCGGCGGTGCGGTCGGACGAGCCGCCTTCCACGACGATCACGTGCCCGACGTACTTCAGGCATTCGCTCACGACGAGGCCGACGGTCGCCTCCTCGTTGCGGGCCGGGACGATCGCGGTGACCGTGGGGTCGGGCTGCTCCTCGGCGCAGAGGAACTGGTCGCCGCCGACCTTGCCCTGCCGCAGCAGGCGGCGGGCGCGGCGGATCACGAACAGCCGCTCGCTGTCGCCGAACTGGATGATGTCATTGGATTCGTCCATCGCCGGAAGCGGGGGCAGCGGGCGACACCACCTTGGGCTGGTCCGGGAAGGGACCGGCGGGGCATCGCACGGCTGGCGGCCGGTCACCAGATGAAATAGTTGCCGCGCGAGAAGGACGTGGTCGTCGGCGAGCCGGCGGGCGGCTGCGAGAGCAGGGCGCGGTTGAACTGGATGTCGCGCTTGATCGGCGGCATGTACACGTCGTCGGCGACGCCCGGCTGCTTGAAGCCCGCGACGTAGTTCTTCGACTGGAAGAGCCGGCCGACCGAACCGTGCATCAGAACGTTGATGCCGTTGGTCCGCATGTCCTCGAGATAGCGTACCAGGTTCTGCGCGCCGCCGCTGGGGGCCGTGGAATTGGCGGGCACATTGCCGGTCAGGATGCCGGCCTCGATGGTGAGCTTCTTGGTGCCGTCGCCCGCCACGGGCGCGTCGCCCAGGCGGGTGCCGTTGAGCACGCCGGCGGTGAACATCGAGGCGCCCGCATCCGCGTCGTTCCAGTTGTAGGACAGCAGGGTCACCGCGTCACCCATGAGCATCGCGGGATTGATCGAGCCGTCGGCGCGGGGCGTCGTGTTGTAGTTGCCCTTGACGTAGAGCCCGCCGTTGGTCGCGACCGAGAAGCCGGTGTTGTAGACCGTCTCGGGCGTCGTCTCGGCATTCACCAGGCGAACCGCGCCCGGGTTGGTCACCGTGGCGGACTTCACGTTCACGTAGAGCACGCCGTTGAAATCGGTGTAGTTGGCCGCGAGGAGCGTCTTCAGCGTGCTCACGTCAATCGTGGTCATCGCGACGTCCTTGCCCTCGCGCATGTCGCGGATGGAGGTGCCGATGCCGGTGACCGCCGTCGCATAGGTGGAGGTCACGTCGACCGACGTGTGAGCGACCGGGTCGACCTTGGTGATCGTCACGGTGTTGTTGGTGTTCACGGTCACGAGCAGGCCGGCGCGGTTGTAGATGCGCTGCGAGCTGATGGTCGGGTCGTCGCCCTTGGTGGAATCGTAGGTGCCGGGCGTCTCGTTGGGATTGGCCGTGCCCGGCGGCGGCGCGATGATGGACCGGTAGACGTCGTTCTCCGTCGGGAAGAGGTCGGGCCGGCGGCTGACGAGCTCGGCGGCGTCGACGCCGCCCTGGAGGTTTTCCGACTCCGTGAGCGTCTCGACCTGCGACGACTGTGAGGTGGTGAACACCGGGGCCGACATCGACGCGCCGACCGGGGTGCCGGGCTTGCGGTAGACCGTGTTGCCGTCGGCATCCTGGTTGAACACGCCGGGCGGCAGGTAGCGGACCTTCTGGGTGAGCGTCAGCGTGCCGGTCGTCGTCGAGCCCATGAAGATGCTGCCGTTGGCCGAGACGTCGCCTTCGATGCGCATGGCGGCGCCGGGCGCGAGCTCGAGGTCGCCCTCGTAGAACACCGAGTACTGGAAGATCGGGGTGTTGAAGGTGGAGAAGCGGCGGCCCAGACGGACCGAGACCGTGTTGCGGAACGGGCTGCTCGCCGGCGGCGTGACCTCGATCCGGACGGTGATGCTGGTGACGGTGCCCTGCTTGGTGGTGCCGGGCACCACGCCGAAGAAGCGGTCGAGCGCGCTGTTGTAGTAGGCGGAGCGCTTCACGGTCCAAGCCGGGTTCGGCGCGCGGTAGGCCGCAAGGAACGGGCTGCGCGCGGTGGTCGGGGTCTCCGCCACGTCCACCAGTCCCATGGCATTGAGCGCCCCCGGAGTGTTGGTCGGCGGCGTCGCCAGCAGAATCTGGGTCATGAACTGGTAGTACAGCGCCTCCATCTCGCTGTCCGCGACCGCCCGCGCCTGGGCCCGCAGCTCATTGCGGATCGACAGGCGGTAGGACGTGGCGGTGAGGCTGAGGATGGCCGAAGCGCCGACGGACAGGATGATCAGGAAGGAGAGGGTGGCGATGAGGACGCCGCCCTTCTGGGACTTGAGGTTCATGGCGGACACGCGTGGGCGTGGGACCTGGCTCTAGCCGTCGAACAGGATGCTGGTCGTGGTCGAGGTCGTCGACTTGGACGTGCTGGTCGAGCTCGTGCTGGTGGACGTCGACGTGGAGGTCGTGCTCGTGGTCGTCGTCGACTTCGTGGACGTCGAGGTCGAGGTGGACGTGGAGGTGGTCGACTTGGTCGTCGAAGTGGTGGACGTGGAGGTCGAGGACGTGGACGTCGAGGTGGTGGACTTCGTCGAAGTCGTGGACGTCGAGGTCGAGGTGGACGTGGAGGTGGTCGACTTCGTGGTGGACGAGGTCGTCGTCTTCGTCGTCGAGGTCGACGTGGTGCTGGTCGTCGTCGTGGAGGTGGTCGACTTGCTGGTCGTGGACGTGGTCGTCGTGGACGTCGAGGTGGTGGACTTCGTCGAGGTCGAGGTCGTGGACGTCGTCGAGGTCGAGGTGGTCGTCGTCTTGGTGGACGTCGACGTGCTGGTCGAGGTCGTCGTCGTCTTGGTCGTCGTCGTGGACTTCGTGCTCGTACTGGTGGACGTCGAAGTGGTCGTCTTCGTCGAGGTCGACGTGCTGGTCGAAGTCGTCGAGGTGGACGTGGACGTGGAGGTCGAGGTGGACGTCGACGTCGAGGTGGAGGTCGAGGTCGTCGTCGTGGTCGAGGTGGACGACGTCGTCGAGGTGGAGGTCGTGGACGTCGAGCTGGACGATGCCATCACCGACGCCGCGGGCATCGGGCTGCCGGACCGCGGCATGATCAGGCCTTCGGTGTGATTGGAGAGGTAGTAGGCGGTGTTGCCGCCCAGGGAGTTTGCGGTCGTCGGCACCGCATAGGTGAATTGCCAGCCGACGGCCGGCTCCGTGGCGAGGACGTCGTCCGGGATCTTGATGAAGGGGTACTGCGCGGCCGGGGCGAGATTGCTCGAGATGATCTCGTAGGTCTCGGTGTCGCCGGTTCCCGGCGGGCTCGTGCGGGCCGTGGTCTGGTACCAGCGCAGCTCGTAGAGGCCGGAGTATTTCGCCGAGGGCATCACCTGGAACGCCCGCTGGCGCTGGACGGAGACGCGCGCGCCGTCGGTGCCGCCGGCGACGTCGGTTACCGAGCCCAGCGTGTAGGAGGCGATCGTGGCGTGCAGCGTGAGGGTCACGTCGCGCAGGGCGGGACGGGAACCCGGGGGACTGGAGTCATCCACGGCATCGATCAGCGCGCCGCTGCCCAGGTCGGGCGTGTCGCACATGAAGAAGTCGCCGGCCGCCGCCTCGAAGTCGGGCGGGCAGGTCAGGACGATGGAGGTCGCGGCGCTTGAGGTGTTGTTCTTCACCTTGGCGATCAGGCCCACCACGACGCGGTAGGTCAGGCGGGAGTAGCGGTTCGGCGTGCCGCCGCTGGCGCCGCTGTACTTCGGGCCGACCAGCTTGGTGGTATCGATCGGCACCGCGTCGGCGACCGCGATCGAGATTTCCTTGGTGAGTCGTTCCTGGAACTTCCGGGTCTCGCTGGCCGCCTCGTCCGCCTTCCGGTTCTTCTCGATGATCTTCGCGGACATCACGACGATCATCGCGATCGCGCCGAGCACGATCACCGCGACCGCGAGCGAGGCGAGGATCTCGACCAGCGTGAAGGCACGCTTGCCCTGGGTGCCCGGGCGGGCGGGACGATGACGGGTCGGGAAAATCATCGATAGGAGCGGGCCACGACGATCGACTGCGACATCGGGCGGTTCTTGATCGTGTAGGTGACTGTAAACGTCGCCTGGAGAATGTAGCCTGCGGCCGTGTAAGTCGGCGAACCGCTGACCAGCGAGCCGTCCGAGGCGTTCACCGGCTGGACCTGCCGGAAGACCCGGGCGCGAATGCCGCTGCTCGCGGTGTCACCCAGGATGATTGGGAGCCCCGCGGTGTCGGAGGTGTCGGTGAGATTGGAAACAGTCGTGTTGCTCGCGTCGGTCCACGAAAGGCCGAAGCTCGTCGGCGTCGTCGCCGTCTGGAAGAGGAACCCGAGCGAACCGTCGGACTGCGTCGTCCGCAGGCGCTGGAACTGGTCCGCGTACGACATCAGCACCGCGCGCGCGTTGTCCCGGTGGCGACAGAGCTTCACGAGCTCGTACGACTTCACCAGCATCATGTAGACGCCGAGCATCCCAAGCGCGAAGATCGCCGTCGCGATCATCGCCTCGACGAGAGTCAGGCCGCGGCGGCTCGCCATCCGCCGCTGTCCATCGTGCGCTGCCGCCACGAAGCCCGTACCCGGCATGGCAAGCCGGTTAGCAGTGGTTGGGAGGGCTGGACGCATTAGTCGCGGAAGATGTGAATCAGTTGCAGAGGTGGCGAACTAAAAACAACGGTTCAGGCATCCTATCGGGATTTTTACAGACTCCTCCGCGCGACCCGGAAATCACGGGATTCACGTTGCTTGGAGCTGGCTCGAACCATGGCCCTGATCATAGCGGAAGCGGGTCCCCGTGACTAGAGGCGTACGCGAGGGTTTTGGTCCCTAGCGCACTAGGGTCGTTCGGCCCTAGCGAGGGCCGGACGGGGCGCCGCCGGGGCGGTTTTCCCGGGCGTAAAGGGCCGCGGCCTGGGAGCGACGGGAGACGTGGAGCTTCTCGAAGATATTGCTGAGGTAGTTTTTCACCGTCTTCTCGGCGAGACCGAGCGCCTGGCCGACTTCCTTGTTGGTCCGGCCATCCGCGATCAACGCCAGCACGCGCTGCTCCTGACCCGAAAGGATGCGGAGCACGCTCTGCGTCGCACTCGATCCGTCGCGCACGAGCTGCAGCACCCGCGCCGTGACCGCCGGGTCGAGGATGGACTTGCCGGCCGCGACATCGTGCACCGCCTGGATCAGCCCGCGGCGGTCGACTTCCTTCAACAGGTAGCCATGGGCTCCGGCTCGGATCGCCTCGTCGACGAGCGTGCTGTCCACGACCGAGGTGAGGATCAGGACCCGCGTGTCCGGCAGTTCCTGAAGCACCTTGCGGCAGGCGTCGAAGCCGGTGCCGTCGGGCAGGCGGATGTCGAGCAGGACGACCGCGGGACGAAGCCGGAGGCAAACCTCCACCGCGCTCGCGACCGTCCCGGCCTCGCCGATGATGCGCAGGTCCGATTCGGCCGCCAGCAGGGCGCGGAGTCCCATGCGGACGACCTCGCTGTCGTCAACCAGCACCAGGGTGAGGGAAGGGGAAGCACTCATGCGACTTGTCCGAAGGTGAGGATGACGCGGGTGCCGGTGCCGGGCGAGCTTTCAACCCGCGCGGTTCCCCCGAGGCGGGCGGCCCGCGCCTGGAGGTTGCGTAGTCCCAGGCCGTCGGCCCGCGCGCGTCCGGGGTCAAAGCCGGCGCCGTTGTCCTGGACGAGCACGCAGACCTCGCGGTCGACCCGGTGCAGGCGCACGGTCACGAGGGAAGCCCCGCCGTGCCGCAGCGCATTGCTGACAGCCTCCCGCACGACCTGCAGCGCCTCGCCGGACTGGTCAGGGTTCAGCGCGCCGGCCGCCTCGGCGTCGATGCGCAGGTCCAGCTGGGCCGGACGATCGCCGCGCAGCTCGGCAAAGGCCGCCTCGATCGCTTGCCCGAACTCGGCGCGACGGACCTCCGCGGGCGCGAGCCCGGTGATGAACGCCCGCACGTCGCGGATCGTGGAGTTGAGGTGGGCGACGCACTGCGCGAGCCTGCGGTCGGCCTCGGCCGGGTCCGTGGCCACCAGGGTGCGGGCCGACTCGATGGTGAGTCCGGCGGCATAGAGCGACTGGATCAGGCTGTCATGCAGGTCGTGCCCGAGGCGCACGCGGCCCTCGATCGCCTGGTTGAGGAGGGTCTGCTTCAGCACCGCGTCCTCCTCGGCGAGACGGCGCTCGTCGCGCTCGCGGCTGAGCGCCTCGTGTTGCGCGGTGGAGGTGGCGGCGAGCTGGGCGAGGCTGTGCAGCTCCTTGCGCGCCTCGGCGACCAACTCGGGCGAGGGTCCCTTGGCGCGGCCGAAGAGCAGGCCCGCGGCGACTCCCGTGGCGAGCAGCACGAAGCCGAGGAAGAGCAGGCCGACCGTGACCCACTGGTGCAGCACGAGCAGCCGCATCAGCGGCGACGGCGCGAACGCGACGCGGGCGGTCACCTGGCGTCCCACCGGATCGGGCAGCGGGTGGTCGAAGTAGAGCAGGCTTGCGCTGGCCGGCGGCGCCGGATGGTCGGAATCGTGCAGCGACACGCGCGCGCCGCACATGGCGCCGAGCTGGTCGAGGTCCACGTCGGACCAGCGGGTGACGGTCGGGGCCAGCGCGGTGACGATCGCGGCAAACTGCGCGCGCTTGGCGTCGATGGCCTCGCCGCGCAGGCGCGACCCCTGCTGCCGGAGCCAGGCCTGGGCGCCGACGGCCGCGGCGAGGAACAGGAACAGGATCAGCACGGAGAGGCCGATCAGTCGGGTGAGCGAGGGCATGGTCGCGGCGGCGGGCGAGGGCACCCTGCGGGCCGGTGCCACGCGCGTCAAAGCTTTGTGCGGCGCGGGGCCGGCCGCCGTAAAGATTTCGACTTTTCCACCGGGACGGGTTTGGGTGACCGGCTCCCGCATGAAGCGCTTCTACATCACCACCGCCATCGACTACGTGAACGGTTCGCCGCACCTGGGCCATGCCTATGAGAAGGTGCTGACGGACGTCATTGCCCGGTTCCGGCGGCAGATGGGTGATCAGGTCCATTTCCTCACGGGCGTCGACGAGCACGGGCAGAAGGTGCAGCAGAGTGCCCGCGCGCGCGGGATCCCGCCGCAGCAGTTCACCGACGAGGTCAGCGCCGAGTTT
Organism: Opitutaceae bacterium; assembly: GCA_035334485.1. Lineage (GTDB taxonomy): Bacteria > Verrucomicrobiota > Verrucomicrobiia > Opitutales > Opitutaceae > Opi-474. The sequence continues at coordinate 8,272 of DAOQKI010000072.1, read as the reverse complement.
CGGGCGCTGTTGCCGCGCCTGAACGTGGCCAACGACGACTTCATCCGCACCACCGAGGAGCGGCACAAGGTCGTCGTCCGCCAGGTGCTCCAGCAGCTGTTTGACAAGGGCGAGATCTACAAGGCGGAGTACCGCGGCTTCTACAGCGCCCGGCAGGAGCAGTTCCTCCAGGACAAGGACCGCAATCCCGACGGCTCCTGGCCCGAGATCTACGGCGAGGTGACCGAGATCACCGAGTCCAACTACTTCTTCAAGCTGCGCCAGTACCAGGACTGGCTGGTCGGCTTCCTCGCGCAGCACGAGGACTTCATCTTCCCGCGCTTCCGCCAGAAGCAGGTGCTCGAGTTCCTCAAGGAGCCGCTCAACGACCTCTGCATCTCGCGGCCGCGCGAGCGCCTCGAGTGGGGCATCCCGCTGCCGTTCGACGCGAACTACGTGACGTACGTCTGGTTCGACGCGCTGCTGAACTACTACTCCGCCGTCGCCGACCGGCCCGGCACGTGGCCGGCCACCTGGCACGTCATCGGCAAGGACATCCTCGTGCCGCCGCACGCGGTGTACTGGCCCATCATGCTGCACGCGGCCGGCCTCCCGCTTCCGGGCGGCATCATCGCCCACGGCTGGTGGCTGCAGTCCGGCGCCAAGATGTCCAAGAGCCTCGGCAACGCGATCAACCCGCTCGACCTCGTCACCGAGTTCGGCGCGGACGCCTTCCGCTATTTCGTCATCCGCGAGATGAACGTCGGCCAGGACAGCGACTTCACCCGCGAGCAGTTCCTCGTGCGCTACAACAGCGAGCTCGCGAACAACCTGGGCAACCTGGTCAACCGCACGCTCAACATGACCACGCGCTTCGCCGGCGGGGCCGTCCCGGCCCCGGGCCCGGCGGAGGACGCCGAGCAGGAGCTGCAGGCGCTGTGGCAGCGCACGCGCGACGAGTTCATCCCGCTGTGTGAGGGTTTCCAGTTCCACACGGCGCTGGAGCGCGCGATGACGTTCATCACGGCCACCAACGCCTACATCGAGCGGCGCGCGCCGTGGAAGCTCGGCAAGTCCGCCGAGCCCCAGGACCAGGCGCGCCTGCGCACGGCCCTCGCGACGATGGCCGAGGCGCTGCGGCTCGGCACGGCGCTGGTGACCGCCGTCATGCCGTCCGCCGCCGCCAAGATCAACGGCGTGCTCGGCCACACCCCGGGCGCCGCCTGGCGCGACGAGCTGGCGTGGGGCACCGTCCTGACCGGCCGGAAGGTGGCGGAGAGCCTCGTGCTGTTCCCGCGGCCGCAGCCGGCCGACAAGGCGCCGGCGAAGTCGTGACGATCCTGCCGCTCCATCCCGCGGACAACGCGTCGCCCGCGGCGCTACGCGCCTTCCTCGCGCAGTGCCAGGCCGCGGCCGTCCGCGCGGGGCGGCCCAAGCTCGTCAGCATCTCGCTGGCCGTCGACGCCCTCGACCCGCTGGCGGTGCTCGAGTCGATCTTCGAGCCGGGCGAACCGCATTTCTATGCGGAGCGCCCCAACCTCGAGACCGCGATCTCGGGAGCCGAGGTGGCTGTGGCCCACGCCGCGCACGGCGCGGACCGTTTCGCCGCGGCCGAGCGGTTCGTGGCCGAGACGCTCGAGCACACGATCGCGGTCGGCGATGTCGAGGCGCCGTTCGGCGGCCCGCACTTCTTCGCGGCGTTCGCGTTCGGCGCGGAGGTGGAAGCCGGCGAGCCGTTTCCCGCCGCGCAGGTCTTCGTGCCGCGCTGGCAGGTCGCCCGGGCCGGCGCGACGACGACCGCGGTGGCCAACCTGCTCGTGGGACCCGACGCCCCCATCGACGCGCTGGCCGAGCGGGTGTGGCGGGCCCATGCGAAATTCTCCGGGTTCCGCTACGGCGAGGCGGCAGCCACCGAGGAGGCCGCGGTGCCCCAGTTCACCACTCATGAGACCGGCGACTACCGCGCGGCGGTGACGCGCGCCCTGGAGCGCATCGGCGCGGGCGAGTTCGAGAAGATCGTCCTGGCCCGCGCGATCGACCTGCGCACCGGACGTCCGCTTCATCCGCTGCGGGTGCTGAACGGTCTGAGGCAGCGCTTCCCGGAGTGCTATGCGTTCTCCCTCGCGAACGGCCGCGGTCAGAGCTTCATCGGCGCCAGCCCCGAGCGCCTCGTGCGCGTCAGCAAGGGCGTGCTCGAGACCGAGGCGCTGGCGGGCTCGATTCGCCGGGGCGGAGGCGCGAGCGAGGATGCCGCGCTCGGCTCCGCGCTCCTCCGAAGCGAGAAGGACCTTCGCGAGCAGCGGCTCGTGCTGGAGACGATCGCGGGACGCCTGGGTCAGCTCGGCGTGACGGTGGAGCATGCGCCGCAGCCGGGGCTGCGGAAGCTGGCGAACGTGCAGCACCTGCACACGCCGATCCATGCCACGCTCGGCGACCGCGTCAGTCTGCTGCGGGCGCTCGAATGGCTGCACCCGACGCCGGCCGTGGGCGGGACGCCGGTCGCGGCGGCGGTGGCGCGCATCCGGGAACTCGAGGGATTCCCGCGCGGGCTCTATGCTGGCGCGATCGGCTGGATGAACGCCCGCGGCGGCGGGGAGTTTTTCGTTGGGATCCGGTCGGCGTTGGTGGACGGCGCGACGGCCCGCGTCTACGCCGGCGCCGGGATCGTGGCCGGTTCGAATCCCGACAAAGAGTTCGCCGAAACCGACCTCAAGTTTCGCGCGATGTTGGATGCGCTGCGGGATTGAGAGCAACCCGCAGGGCTGAGCGATCAGGCGGCGGCGCGGGTCCGGAGGATCTCCAGATAGTGGGCGAGGAGGACGGAATCCTCGGAGCGCAGCCACACCGCGCAAAGCTCCACCTCAGGACAGTCGGTGCGCACGGCGGAGACCAGCGGGTGATTCTGCGGACAGACGAAGTCGGGCAGCAGCGTGAGTCCGAAGCCGGAGCCCACCACCGCGAACAGCGACTCGAGCGAGGAGGCCTCCTGCGGGCCGAAGCTGGGACCGAAGCCAGCCTGACGGCAGAGCTTCATCAGGTGGGCATGATGCTCGCGGGCGCCGGCGCCGGTGATCCGAATAAAGGCTTCGTCGCGGAGCTCCGACAAGCGAACGGTGCGGCGGCGCGCCAGCGGGTGGGTCCGGGCCACGACGAGGTTAATGCCTGTGCGCAGGATCGGCAGCGTCGCGAGGTCGCCGCGGGCCGGGATCGAAGCGCGCGGCTGGAAACACAGATGGGCCCGGCCGGAGCGGACCGTGGCCAGCTGCTGCGAGAGCGGACCGTCGACGAGCTCGACGTCGACACCGGGATAGAGCCGGCGGAATTCCGCGACGGTCTCGGGAATGAGATGGATCGAGAGCCGCCAGTCGTTGCTGATCCGCAGGCGGCCGCCGATGCCGCGGCTGGTCTCGCGCACCGAGGCGACCGCGACGTCGACCTGGGCGAGCACCTTGCACGCGTGGGCATAGAACGTGCGGCCCGGGTCGGTGAGCTGGACGTGCACGCGATTCCGGTCGAGCAGCCGGACCCCGAGCTCGTCCTCGAGATTGCGCACCTGGCGGCTGAGCGCGGGCTGGGCGACCCGCAGCGACTCCGCCGCGCGGCTGAAATTGAGGAGTTCGGCGACGGCCTTGAAATACCGCAGATGGCGCAACTCCATGCTACCTTCCTAACCCGATCGGGCAGAAGGAACAAGGCACGAACCTCCCGATCCGTTGCCAAACGCTGGGCGTTTCTTGTCCGCCTGCAGGCGGGTTCGGTCGGTGGAATCGCGCCGGATTAGGTCTCGGTGGTCTCCTTGGGGCGCGCCGTCTCGGCGATGAAGGTGTAGAACACCGGTAGGACGAAGAGCGTGAACAGCGTGCCGATGGCCATGCCGGCCGCGATCACGAGCCCCATGCTGAAGCGCGCCTCGGCGCCGGCGCCGTGGGCGACGAGCAGCGGGAGGACGCCGAACACCATCGCGGCCGTGGTCATGAGGATGGGCCGTAGCCGCACGCCAGCGGCGTGCTCGATCGCCTCGCGGGTCGAGCAGCCGCGCTCATCGCGCGTCTTGTTCGCGAACTCCACCATCAGGATGCCGTGCTTCGTGATGAGACCGACGAGCGTGATGAGGCCGACCTGGGTGTAGATATTGAGGGTGGCGAAGCCGAGGAAGAGGAACAGCATCGCGCCGGCGATGGAGAGCGGCACGGCCAGCATGATGATGATGGGGTCGCGCCAGCTCTCGTACTGGGCCGCGAGCACGAGGAAGATCACGACCACCGCGAGCCCGAATGTGGCCAGCAGGGAGCTGCCCTCCTGGACGTATTGCCGGAGCTCGCCCTTGTAATCGGCCGAGAAGCCCTCGGGAAACACCTGGGCGGACTCGGCCGTCAGCCAGTCGAGCGCATCACCGAGCGAGACACCGGGCCGCGGGACGAAGCCCAGCGTGGCGGAGTTGAGCTGCTGGAAGCGGCCCAGCACGCGCGGCTGGGTCGTCGGCTCCACGGTGGCGATGCTCGCGAGCGGCACGAGCGCGCCGCGGCCGGTCGAGACATAGTAGCTGCCGAGTTGGTCGGCGGTCAGGCGTGACGCGCGCATGACCTGCGGCGTGACCTTGTAGGCCCGGCCTTCGGTCGAGAACCGGCTGACGTAGCCGCCGCCGAGCAGCGAGCCGAGGTCCGCGCTGAGCTGCTGCATGTCGATGCCGAGCAGCGAGGCCTTGTCGCGGTCGATGGTGAGATCGGCCTGGGGCTGGTCGAACTTGAGGTCGCTGTCGGCGTAGACGAACTTACCGCTCGCCATCGCGCGCTGCATGAGGTCGTTCGCCACCTCCACGACGCGGGCGTGGTCGGCGGTGGAGCTCACGACGAATTGCACGGGCAGGCCGCCGCTGGCGCCGGGCAGGGGCGGAGGCAGGATGGCCGCGGCGTCGAGGCCCGAGATGCCGCTGGCGACGCCGGTCACCATCTGGGCGACCTCGGCGGCGCCGCGGTGGCGTGCGCTCCAGGGCTTAAGAACCGACAACGCGGCGCCCGAGCTCGGGCTCGGCAGGCCGGTCGCCATGTCGAAACCCATCACGGACATGACGAGGTCGATCTCCGGCACCTTGGCCCGCAGCAGCGGCTGGAGCGCGTCAGTGTACCGGAGGCCCTGATCGAGCGTCGCGTTGGGCGCACCCTTGAGGAAGCCGATGACGAATCCGCGGTCCTCGGCCGGCGCGAGCTCCTTCTTGGTCATGAGGAAGAACGGCACGATGCTCGCGAAGATCAGGGCGGCGATGATCACCACCGCCGGCCGCGCGCCAAGCACGTGGTCGAGCAGTTTCTCGTAGTGGTCGCGCAGGCGCAGGAAGGCGTGCTCGAGGAACTGTTCGAAGCCGCGCGGGTTCGCGTTGTGCCGCAGCATGCGCGAGCTGAGCATCGGCGACAGCGTCAGGGCGACGAAGCCGGAGACGAGCACCGAGCCGGCGAGGGTGAAGGCGAACTCGCGGAAGAGGGCGCCGGTGACGCCCGTCTGGAGGCCGATCGGCGCGTACACCGCGGCCAGGGTGATCGTCATGGCGATGATCGGGCCGATCAGCTCATGCGCCCCCTTCAGCGCCGCGGCCAGCGGCGTGAGTCCCTCCTCGATGTGCCGGTGGATGTTCTCCACCACGACGATCGCGTCGTCGACCACCAGGCCGATGGCGAGCACCATGGCCAGCAGGGTCAGCAGGTTGACCGAGAAATTCAGCGCGATCATCAGCATGCCGCAGCCGACGAGCGACAGCGGGATGGCCACGATCGGGATCAGCACCGAGCGGAAGGAGCCCAGGAAGAGGTAGATCACGATCACGACGATGATCATGGACTCGGCGAGCGTCTTGATGACCTCGTTGATCGACTCGTTGATGAACTCGGTGGAGTCGTAGACGATGCCGCCGGTGACGGTCTTGGGCAGCTGGGAAGTGATCTCGGGCCAGACCGCGCGCACGCGGCGGATGACGTCGATCGAGTTGGCGGTGGGCAGGACGGAGATGCTGACGGCCACGCAGGGCTGGCCGTTGAACTTCACGTCGCTGTTGTAGTCCTCGGCGCCGAGCTCGACGCGCGCGATGTCCCCGAGCCGCACGATGCGGCCGTCGCGCTCGCGCACGACGATCTGGCGGAATTCGGCCGCGGTGTGCAGGTCGGTCTTGGCCGTCAGGTTGACGAAGATCATCGAGCCCTTGGTCTGTCCGACGGCGGAGAGGTAGCTCTGGGCGGCCAGGCGGCCGCGGACCTCGGCCGGGCTGAGGCCCAGCGCGGCCATGCGGTCGGCATCGAGCCAGATGCGCATCGCGAAGGTGCGGCCGCCGAGGATCTCGACCTTCTGCACGCCCTCGACGGTCGAGAGCTTGGGCTGCACGACGCGCACGAGGTAGTCCGTGATCTGGTTCGCATCGAGCTGCTCGCTCGCGAAGCGCATGTACATCGCGGCGGTCGACTGGCCGATGGTGACGTCGAAGACCGGGTCCTCGGCGCCGGACGGAAGTTCGCGGCGCACACGGTTCACCTTGGACGTGATCTGCGTGAGCGCGTCGTTCGGGTCGTAGTTGAGGCGGAGCTTTGCCGTGATGACCGAGATGCTCGGCGTGCTGACGGACTCGACATAGTCCAGGCCGTCGGCCGAGGCGATCTCGCGCTCAAGCGGCGTCGTGATAAACCCGCGCATCAGGTCTGCGCTGGCGCCCGGGTAGACGGTGGTCACCCGGACGACGGCGTTGTTGGTCTCCGGGAACTGGCGCACGACCATTGCCCGGTACGACAGCCAGCCGCCCAGCAGCAGGAACAGATTGAGCACCGTGGCCAGGATCGGCCGCCGGATGAAGAGGTCGGTGAAGCGCATGGCTGGGAGCCTCAGCTTTCCTTCGGCTTGGGGGCCGGCTCAGCGAGGGGCGCCAGCGAGTTGTCGATGCGCACGGGGCTGCCGTGATGCAGCTTGATCTGGCCGGAGGTGACGACGGTCTCACCCGTCTTCAGGCCCTGGGTGATCTGCACGAGATCGCCGCGCTGCGGGCCCGTGCGGATGAAGCGCTGGTGCGCCACGCCGTCCTCGATCACGTACACCGTCTCGCCATAGGGATTGTGGACGACCGAGGTCGAGGGGAGGACCAGCGCGTGGGGCGTGGCGGGCAGCACGACCTCGATGCGGGCGAACATGCCGGGGCGCAGCCGCTCGCCGGGATTGGCGAGCTCGGCGCGGATGTCGACCGTGCGGGTCGCGTCGTTGACCCGCGGGGCGATCGCGACGACGCGGGCCTCATAGGCGTGGTCCGGGTAGGCGTCGACCGTGACCGACACGGCCTGGCCCGGCGCCACGCGGGCGAGGTCCTGCTGCGGCAGCGAGAAGTCGGCGTAGATCGGGTCCATCGTCTCCAACCGCACGACCGCCTCGCCCTTGGCGAGGAACTGTCCCGGGTACACGAGTGCGATGCCGAGCCGACCCGGGAACGGCGCGCTGATGTGCTTCTTGGCCAGAGTCGCCTTCAGCTGGTCGACGGCGGCCGCGGTCTGGGCGGCGGTGGCCTCGGCGGCATCCAGATCGACCGGAGAATTGGTGTTCTGGGCCCGGAGCTCGCGGGCCCGGAGCAGGTTGGTGTTCGCCAGTCGGGCCTGGGCCTCGAGACCGGGCAGCGACGCGGCTTCAACGGAGTCATCCAGCTCCACGATCGGCTGGCCCTCCGTGACCGTGGCGCCCGAGCTGAACGCGACGCGGCGCACCAGGCCTTCGATCTCCGTCTTGATTGTCACGCCGCGATAGCTCGCGAGGCCGCCGACGGCGGCGATCGTATTAGGCCAGGTCTCCTCGCGGACTGGTGTCGCGCTGACCGTGGTCGTCGGTCGGACCATCTTGGCCTGGGCGGCCCGGGCGAGCGAGATCGTGTGGAACTTGTAGGCGAAGATGCCGGCGAGGACCGCGAGGGCGATCAGGACCGGCACGACGAGGCGGGTTTTCATGGCGAGGGAGCGGGGAGGGTGGAGCTGGCGTGGGCGGCGCGGATCAGGGCGCACGCCTCGCGCATCACCGGGTGCGAGGTGTCGGCCAGCGGCTGGGCGATCTGCCCGAGCGAGCGGAGGCAGCGCATCGCCGCTTGGTCGACTAGGTCCCGGCCCATCACGGTGAGACTGACGTAGCGCAGGCGGCGGTCCGGGCCGCCCGCGGTTCGGTTGACGAGCCGGCGCCGGGCCAGCGCATCGAGGGCCGTCGAGACGGCCGGACGCGAGATGCCCGTGTGCAGGGCAAGGTCGGACGGCGAGACGGCGACCGGGTCGAGGGCGAAGAGCACCAG
>DAOQKI010000071.1:0-19163 GCA_035334485.1 Opitutaceae bacterium | reverse complement strand
ACCGTGATCAGCGGCCGGTTCGCGCAGCTCGACCTCTGGGCGCGCGTGTCCGCCGCCGACCGGACCGCCGCGCGCGGCCTGCTGCGGCTGGTCGGCGCCGCGCGCCTCGCGGACCGCGAATGGGCCTATCTCTCGCAGGGCGAGCGGCAGCGCGTGCTCATCGCCCGGGCCCTGATGGCGCGGCCCGAGCTGCTGATCCTCGACGAGCCTTGCGCAGGGTTGGACCCGACGGCCCGCGAGCACTTCCTCGCCTTCGTGAACCGCCTGGCACACCGCCGGGCCGCGCCCGCGCTCGTGCTGGTCACCCACCACGTCGAGGAGATCATGCCCGCGTTCACGCACGCCCTCCTGCTGCGTCGCGGCCGGGTCCTCGCCGCCGGCCCGCGCCGGACCGTCCTGACCTCCGCCGCGCTGTCCACCGCCTTCGGCTCACCCGTCCGGCTCCGTCGCGCCGGCCGCCGGTACCAGCTCAGCGTGCCCCGCCCGTGAACCCGCTCGCCGAGGCCATCGAACAGCTGGGCTTCACCAGCCTCTGGACCTACCTGGCCCTGTTCCTGGTCGCCTCGCTCCTGATGATCTGGCGGCTCGAGGCGCTGCTCGACCACGGGCTCGAGGGCACCGCCCTGGGCACGCTCGTGATGCCGTACTGCTCGGGACTCGGGAACCTGATCTTCGTCGCGATCATCGCCACGCGCCATGGCCCGCCCCAGGAGGTCCTGACCAACTGCCTCGTCAACAACGTCACGAACCTCACGCTCGTGCTCGGCCTGCCCGCCCTGTTCTGGGGCCTCGACCTCGGCGGCGACGGCGGGGCGCGCAAGGGGGCCAAGCGCAAGGGCGGCGACGCTGCGTCCACCGAGCAGAAGATCAACCGCCTGTCGCTGCTCCTCACCCTCGCGGCCGTGATCTTTTTCTCCGGGGTGACGTGGGCGCTGGGCGCGGACGGCCGGCTCGACCCGAGCGACGGCCTGGTCCTCGTGGCGCTGTTCCTCTTCTGGCAGTGCTTCCAGGTGTTTGACGTCCTCAAGCACAACGTCCGGCAGCAGCGCTCGTTCGGCCCGCTCTTCTACCTCGATCTGTTCATCATCGTGCTGGCCGCGTACGCGGTGTACGAGAGCATCGACTGGCTGGTGAACTGGCTGTCCGCCCAGCGGGGCACGTTCTTCAACGCCGCGCACCTCGGCTGGCTGAGCGGATGGCTGATGGTGGTGCCGAACGCCCTGCTCGCGTTCTTCTACGCCGCCCGCCGTCGCGCCGACATCGCCTACGCATCACAGGTCGGCGACGGCCACATCTGCATCCCGCTCTGCCTCGGCCTCAGTGCCCTGCTCGCGCCCATGCAGGTGCCGAAGTTCTTCGAGACCGGCCTCGCCATCCTGCTCGGCGCCGCCGTGATCCACGCCCTGTGCGTTCTGATCGCGGGCGGACTGCCCAAGTGGATGGGCTGGCCGCTCCTCGCCGCCTACGCCTGGTTTGTCGGCACCGGGTTGCTCAGCGGCTGAAGCCGCTGAGCGGTCGAAAATCACAGGTCTCACGTCGAACGATGGCGGGCCGCGCCGCCGGCGGGCCGCACTGTGACCTTCGACTTTAGACCTGCGACTTTCGACCCTTCAGCGCTGTCCGACCTCGAGCCGCACGGCGGCGAGGGCGAGGTGCATGTCGAGGATGAACGCGACCATCGAGCCGATCAGGCAGCCCTGCGAGACACAGAAGACGGCGATCACGACGCCTCCGAGCTCAAGCCGGGCCCACGCCGAGAGAAACAGGAGCAGCATCAGGACGGCGTCGAGCAGGACGGTCACCGCGCCGAGCGTGATCGACACGCGCAGGATGCCGGCGCGCCGCATCAGGATCTCGATCTGGGTCTGCATCGCCGCCTGTTTAGCCTCGGGTCCGCCCGCCGCGAGGTCCTGCTTCAGCTGGCGCGTCCGGTCGAGCGTCCGCCCGAAGCGGTTGGTCATGGTGAGCAGCAGCAGGCCCACGCCGGAGATCAGAATGACAGGACCGATCGAGGACTGCAGGATCGGAAGTAGTTCGGTGACGGTGGTAGTCATGGTGGTCTCCATCGCTACCCTACCAAATCCCCGCCCACTCACCTACGCAGATCTTGGCAATCTCATCCGGGAGCGGAGTCTATTTTTCACAGGAGGCAACGGAGGGAACGGAGGTGTCGGCGGGACTAGGGGTGCTGCTGGCTGGCAACTCGGACTCGGCGTTTTCTTTTTACCACGGATTTCGTGGATTTTAGCGGATGAGACGGACGAGGCCCTGCGGACTGCGCACCGACTGGCGTCGCTGCGCAGTCCGCAGGGCGAATTCGAGGGGACCCGGTTCTGCCGGATCGTATCCCAGGCCCGAACGGACCTAGCGATGCGCGCAGCGCAACGCGACGGTCCGTGAGGACTCCTCCGTCTCATCCGCCAAAATCCGTGTGATCCGTGGTAAAGACCACCTCCGTCAAACCAGCGAGTCCATCAGCACCCCAGACTCCGCCGCCCACCTCCGTTCCCTCCGTTACCTCCTGTGAAAAAAAAGCCTCCCGCCCTACGCCTCGAGCGGGTCGGTGCGGAATTTCTCGCAGAGGTCGACGAACGCCGCCTGCGCCTTGAGCCAGCGCGCGTCCTTCCGGATCTCGGCCATTGAGTGGGCAAGGTTGTTGCAGACGAGATAGCTGGTCGCGCCGAGGCGGATGAGCGCGTCGTGTCGCGTGCCGTCACCCTCCTGGGTGAACTCGAAGTCGCCGATCGCCAGGTTCCGTCCGGCCAGCTGGGCCAGCAGAGGCTCCACGTCCGAGGGCAGCTTCTTGCGGAACTCCTCGAGCCGCGGTCCCGCATAGGCCAGCACGCCGCTGTGCTTGCCCGACGGCGTCAGGATCACCCACTCGTCAAAGACCGGCTGCGAGTAGAGTGCTTGCATGCGCTCCAGGCTGGTTTCCACGAGATGACGCGCGGCGGAAAGGTTCATGTCCGCACACAAGACAATCCGCGCGCCGAGGCAAGCCGACGACGGCGGAGCGGGATATTGATCAGTTCTTTACGGCGGGCTCGGCGAGCAGCTTTTCCACCTTGTCCGCCAGATCGTCGCGCGCCTGCACGTCGACGAGGTAGCCGCGCCGGTTCACCAGCCACATCGCCGGAATCGAGTGAATCCCGTACTGCTCCGCCAGCCGGTTATCCCAGCCTCCGCCATCGAAAAACTGCGGCCAGGTCATGCTGTTCGCCTTGAGGTAGTCCCGCAGCGCGGTGCGGCTCTCGTCGAGCGAGATCCCGACGATCTCGAATCCCTTGTCATGCAGGCGGCGATAGGTCTCCACGATGGTGGGCGTCTCGTCGCGGCACGGCGGGCACCAGGTGGCCCAAAAATCGATCAGCACCACCTTCCCGCGCAGCGCGGCGAGATCCACCTTGGTCCCGTCCAGCGCGGTGAACTGCAGTTTCATCGGGGCGTGGCTGGCCTGCAGGATCTGCAGCCGGCTGGCCGCCTCCTTTGGTATCTCGCCGTCGCCGGCCTGCGCGACCCGCTGCAGGATCGCCTCCGCCCGTTCAGGGTCGGCCCGGGAGGCGGCTTCCGCCACTTCCATCGCCGCCTGGGCGGCGGTCGCGCTGGAGCGGTTTTCCTCGTAGAACTGCTGGACCTCGCGGGCCAACGCCCGGAGCGGCTCGGCCCCACGGGCGGGCGGCACCTGCATCAGCCGCGCGTGGAACCACGCGGCCCGCGCCGCGACCTTTACGTCCCGCTTCGCCCCGGTGGCCGACATCACGTAGGCAAAGCCATCCTCCTGCTCCGACCAGTCGACCGGGGTGCCTTTCAGCGTCGCCAGCTGCGCCGCGGTGTGCAGTTTCAGCAGCTCGGCATTCCAGCGGTGGTCATCCTGCGGGTACTGGGCGATGAAATCGTCGAGGCGAAACTTGAGCAGGTTGAGATTGTTGAACAGCTCGTCGCGGTTCCGCTCCCGCATCAGGTCGGCCGTGGTCCGGACCAGGCCGTCGATCTCCTTCCACGCGGATCGGCCCGAGCCGGCGTGGACCGACAGCGCCAGCATCACCCCGACCAGCGCGACCCGAAGCCCAGACAAGATCCGGGCGCTCACTTCTTTTTACCCCCGAAGATCTCCTTGAAGAACGCCTTCATGTGCGACCACGAGCGGTGGTCTGCGGCGGCGTTGTAGCCGATGCCCTTCAGCCCGCTCTTGGCGGCCACCTCGTCGGCCTTCGGGTTCGTGAACGCGTGGATCGCGCCGGCATAGCTGATGAACTGGTAGTCGAACTTTCCGTCGTTCATCGCCTGCGTGAAGGCGTCGAGCTCCGCGCGCGAGATGAACGGATCCACCGCGCCGTGACAGAACAGGAGCTTGGCCTTGGTTTTGGCCGCCGCGTCCGCCGGCACCGGGATCAGTCCGCCGTGGAAGCTCACGATACCCGCCAGCGGCGCGCCGGTGTAGGCGAGCGCCTGCACGGTCGAGCCGCCGAAGCAGTAGCCAATGGCCGCGACGCGGGTCTCGTCGACGAGCCCGGTCGCCAGCAGTTGGTCGAGCCCCGCCCGCGCCCGCTCCGCCATCAGGGGCTTGCCGTAGAATTGTCCCGCCAGCTCGCCAGCCTTCTTCGGGTCGAGCGTCGAGATCCCCGTGCCGTACATGTCGAGGGCGAACGCGACGTAGCCGAGCTTCGCCAGCTGCATCGCCCGACCGCGCGCATAGTCGTTCAGGCCCCACCACTCGTGGACCACCAGCACGCCCGGCAGCTTGCCCTTCGCGGTCAGGCTGTCGTCGTACGCCAGGTAGCCTTCGAGTTTCACGCCGCCATGCTCGTACGCGACCGGCCGGGTCACGATCGCCGCCGACGCCGTCAACGCTGCCAGGCCCGCCATCAGGGAAATCAGGATCTTTTTCATGCGCCGGCACTCTGGCGCGGCCCAATCGGCTCGTCAAATCAGCCGGAGAGCGGACGGGGTTGGTTTCACCACGAAGGGCACGAAGGCCACGAAGCCCAAACGGGATTGGCCTTCGCGATCATGGCGTGCTTGGCGGTGAAACCCGTTCCAATCCGATCTTGGTTCACCGCCAAGTCCGCCAAGACCGCGAAGCACCCGGGCTTGGACTTCGTGGCCTTCGTGCTCTTCGTGGCCACCCAGCCCTAACGCGGGAACAGCTTGTCGAGCGCGCCCAGGCTCTTGAGCGGACCGGTCTTCCGCTCCGTCACCGGCGCGCTCACGATCGGCCGCGCCGCCGGCTCCTCGCGGGCCGCCGACGCCGGGCCGTCGCCGGCCAGCGCACGGTCGAGCTTCACCTTTGACACCGGCTCCGCCGTGCCGAGTTCCTGCGCGAACAGGCTCACCCGGTACTCCTCCACCAGCCAGCGGAAGCGCTCGGGTCCGCCCGGCCGCGACCGGGCGGCCAGGTACGGCGCGAGTTGCGCGGCCCGCTCGGCGTCCTTCGCCGGGTTCTGTTTCCATCGGTCCGCGCGAACCTTCATCGCCTTCAGGTAACGGGGAAAATGCGCCAGCTGGCCATACGGCGTGACCCGCACGAAGTCCGGCGGCAGCAAGTCCGCGAGGTCGCGCTCCTGGCCCGCCGGCGGCGTCGGGTGCACCAGCAGCGTCTGGCGCAGTGTGAGGATCTCGCGCAGCAGGTCGCACAGTCGCGGCACCACACCGCGCAGGTCGGCCTTGGCGCGGGTCACCGCCGCCTCGAACGCGGCTGCCGTCCGCCCTGCCACCCGCGCCGGGTCGCAGATCCAGCGACGGAGCGACTCCATCGCGTGCGCCTGCAGCTCCGCGGTCGGCGCCAGCGTCGCCGCCAGCGGGCCCAGTTCGCGCAGCGCCCGCAGGTCGCGCTCCGTCCACATCAGGTCCGCACCCAGCGAGCGCTCTAGCAGGGCCGCGAGCCCGCGGGCGGTCGCGATTGCGGACTCCTCCGGGGTCTTGAACAGCCGCAGCTCCACGCCGCCCTCGGCCGCCCTCAGCCCGGGAAACGCCACTACCGGCACGCCGCCCGGCTCGCTCACCAGCACTTTCGCGGGAACGTCGCCAAAGGTCCACGCGGTCTGCGCCGGCTTTTCCCATTTGGCCCGCGCCGCCTTCCACGCCGCGGGATCCTCGCGCGCCACGTTCACGCTCGCCTCGCGGGCCTGCAGGTGCAGCACCTGCCGAAGCTCTGTCAGGTCGCGGCCGCTGCCCAGCTCCCGGCCGGCGGCGTCCACGACCCGGATCCGCACGCGCAGGTGATCCGGCAGCGGCCGCGAGGCCCAGACCTGGGGGTCCACCGTGACCCGGAAACGCTCCGCGATCTGCGCCGCCAGCGCCTCGGGCAGGGTCTCGCGCCGATCGGTCAGCCGGTCGCGCGCCGCCACCTGCGCCGCCAGCGACCGGGCCGTCTCCGCCAGCGGCACGAAGCCGCGCCGCAGTTCCTTCGGCAGCGACCGGAGATAGTGCTCCACCTTCGCCTCGAGGTGACCCGGCACCGCCCAGTCGAGCGTCGCCGGGGTCAGGCGCTCGGCCTCCGCGACCGTCACGTCGAGCGTCACCCCGTCGTCGGTCTGACCGGGCTTGTAGCTGTAGACGAGCGGCAGCGCGCGGTTCTCCAGCGGAAGGGATTCCGGGAAGGCCTCGGCGTCGTGCGTCAGCGACTCCGGGTCGCGGAGGTCGCCGGGCTCCATCATCAGGAAGCGCGGTTCCGCGGCGCGCCTCTCCCGGACCAGGTCAACCAGCTCGGCCACCGACGAGACCGGCGTCCCGGCCAGCCGGGTCGCGTAGAACCGGTAGGCCGCCTCGTCGAGGTTGAGGTAGCCGGCGTCGCGGGTGCGCGTGAGAATCACGTCGAGGCGCTCGCGGACCTGGCGGTTGTGAAGAAGGCAGTCGAGGGGGAACGTGATGGTGTCGTTCACCAGCCCCTCGCGGATGAAGATCTCGGTCGCGTGTACCGGGTCGATGCGGCCGAACCCGACGGCCTTGCTCTCCAGCTCGAGCCCGTAGAGCCGCGTGCGCTGCTTCACCATCACGCGGCCGCCCTCCTCGTGCCAGAACGGCTCGCTGTGGGCGACCCGGACGAGATGGCGGCCGAGGTCGAGCGCCCAGGCCGGGTCGAGGCGGGCGCACGTGCGGGCGTAGAGGCGCGTCGTCTCCATGATTTCGGCGGCCATCAGCCAGCGCGGCGCCTTGGCGGCGCGGCGGGCGGCGGCCTCGGCCGGCCGCTTCTTCGGCTCGTCCTTCGCGAACAGCACCGAGCCCGGGAACAGCGCCACGCGCCGGTCGTGCGTGGCCCGGTAGCCGCCGTCCTCGTCGCGCACCGCGATGTTGCCGAGGAGGCCGGCGAGGATGCTGCGGTGGATGGCGCGGTAGGCCGGCGTGCCGAAGCCCGAGTCCTTCAGGTCAGATGCCGACCGGCCGTTGAACGCCGAGGTCATCCGGAAGCCGTCGCGCTCGCGCAGCACCTCGAGCAACTGACCGTGGATGTCGCGCCACTCGCGCAGGCGCGTGTAGCTCAGGAAATGGTCGCGGCAGAACCGGCGCAGCCGCGCCTGCGAGAGATTCTCGAACTGGTCGTGGTAGGCCTCCCAGATGTTGAAGAGCGTGAGGAAGTCCGAGTCGGGATGGACGAACCGCCGGTGCGCCGCGTCCGCCTGCGCCTGCCGGTCGAGCGGCCGCTCGCGCGGGTCCTGCACCGACAGCCCCGAGGCGATCACCAGTACCTCCCGCAGCGCGCGCTCGGTCCGCGCCTGGAGGATCATGCGACCGACCGTGGGGTCGACCGGCAGCCGGGCGAGCTCGCGGCCGGTGGCGGTGAGGGCGTGGGCGCCCGGCGCGGCGGGGTCGTCCTCGAGCGCGCCGAGCTCCTCCAACAAGGCGTAGCCCGCGCGGACCGACTTGACCGCCGGGGCGTTGATGAACGGGAACCGCTCGATGTCGCCGAGCCCGAAGGCCTTCAGGCGGAGGATGACGTCGGCGAGGTTCGCGCGCTGGATCTCGGGCTGGGCGAAGCGCGGCCGGTCGAGGTAGTCGGCCTCGGAGTAGAGGCGGATGCAGACGCCGTCGGCCACGCGGCCGCACCGGCCCTTGCGCTGGTCGGCGCTCGACTGGGCGATCGGCTCGATCGGCAGGCGGCGGGTCCGGGCCTGGGGCGCGTAACGGCTGACCCGCGCGAGGCCGGTGTCGACGACGAAGCGGATGCCCGGGATCGTCAGCGAGGTCTCCGCGATGTTGGTCGCGACGACCAGCTTCCGGTGCGGGGTCGGGGCGAACACGCGCTGCTGCTCGGCGTTGGAGAGCCGGCCGAAGAGCGGCACGACCTCGCAGTCGCGGAGCTTCCGTCCGGCCAGCAGGTCGCCCGTCTCGCGGATGTCGCGCTCGCTCGGCATGAAGACAAGCACGTCGCCGGCGGGACTCTCGCGCACGATCCGCTCCACGGCCTCGACGGCGCCGTCGATGTAGTGCAGCGCCTCGGCGCGGGCCTCCCGCTCGTCGCCCTCGGCAGCGTCGGACCCGAGCGAGTCGAGCGGGGCGTAGATGACCTCGACCGGGTAGGTGCGGCCCTCGACCCGCAGCACGGGGGCGCCGTCGAACGCCGCGCTGAACATCTCGGTGTCGATCGTCGCGGACGTGATGACGAGCTTCAGCTCGGGCCGGCGGAGGCGGAGGGTGCGCAGGTGGCCGAGGAGAAAGTCGATGTTGAGCGAGCGCTCGTGCGCCTCGTCGATGATCAACGTGTCGTACTCGCGCAGCATCGGGTCGCCCTGGACCTCGGCCAGCAGCATGCCGTCGGTGAGGAATTTCACGACGGTGGCCGGCGTGGTCTGGTCGGTGAACCGGATCTTGCAGCCGACCTCGCGGCCCCAGTCGACGCCGAGCTCCTCCGCGACGCGGCGCGAGATCGAGAGCGCGGCGACGCGGCGCGGCTGGGTGCAGGCGATCCGGCCGTGCACGCCGCGGCCGGCGGCGAGGCACATCTTCGGGATCTGGGTCGTCTTGCCCGAGCCGGTCTCGCCGGCGAGGATCACGACCGGGTGCTCCTGGATCGCGGCCACGATCTCCTCCGCGCGCGCGCTGATCGGCAGCTCGGGCGGGAAATCGAGCCGGAAGCGGAAGGGCGGGTCTGGACGGCGGGCGGGCACCGTTCCCAGTGTGTGGACGCCCGGGAGGCGAAGTCTAGCCCGCACGGTCGGTTTGACATCCGCGGCGAGTCCGCTTGCAACGACCTTCCGCCCAATTCCCTTCCTCCGCATGCCCGACCTCCCACCCTTGCTGCCCCATGAGACGCTGGATCGCGTCGTCGGCCAGGCCCGCCTGAACGGCACGTGGGTCATGGTCTTCGGCAGCACGTTCGGCCTGCTGGGCGCGGCGGGCGGCGAGGTCTTCGGCTGCCTGACCTGGCTGGTGGTGGCCGGTACCGGCGCCATGGCCCTCCACGGCGGCTCGCTGCTGAACGACGGCGAGGCCCGCGGCCTGAACTGGCTCGTCGGCGGCCAGGTCCTCTGCGTGGCGTTTCTCCTCACGCTCTGCGGCTGGCAGCTGACCCACGTGGACCTCACCCCGCTGCGGGCGGCGCTCACGCCCGACATCCGCGAGTCGCTCGCGCAGACGGGCCTGTCCGAGCAGGAGTTCCTGCTGCTGTCCTACCGCGTCACGTACGCCTTCGTCGCCCTGGTGGCGTTGTGCTACCCGGGAGCGATGGCCCTGTACTACCACCGTCGCCGGGGCGCGATCGCCGCGGCGCTGGAGGTCGAGTAAGGGCGGCCCTCAGGCCCGGCCCGGCTCGTTCCAGTTGGCGAACATCGCCTGCTCGTCCGGCGTGATCTCGTGGACGCGGAGTCGGCCGGCCGACACGCCCGCCGCCAGCAGCTTCTGCAGCGACAGCACGCGCGCCTCGATCATCTCGCGGGCCAGCGGGGCAAGCGTGCGGGGATAGATCGCCGCCAGCGGCTCAAAGAACCCGTCCCGCCGTCCCACCACGCCGATCCCCGGCGCGCAGTCCGCCGCCCGCGCGGCAAACCAGCCCGGCTCCATGTGCGGCAGGTCCACGGCCAGCACGGCCAGGTGCTCGTGCGCAGCCCGCTCAAAGGCGGCCACGATCCCGCCCAACGGTCCCGAGTCCGGCACCGCGTCCGCCACCACCGCCGCGAATCCCTCCGCCGTCGCCGCCCAGGCCTGCTGCGGCCGGGCCGAGAGCAGCAGTTCCGCGGCACCCGCCGCCGCCAGGACGTCGCGCTGCCGGCACCACATCACCGTGTCGCCGTGGGGGAGCAGCGCCTTGTCGCGATGCATGCGGATCGAGTGGCCGCCGGCGAGGAGCACGGCGGAAAAGGGGACCGGGACGTTGGGATCAGCCGGGGGCATGGAGGAGTTGAAAGTTGACGGTTGAAGGTTGATGGGCCGGAGGCCGAGGCGACCAAGCGGTACCGGGCGGCTCCGTTCGAACGCGCCAGGCGATGAGAAAAGGGCACTCGAGAGATCGATGAAGCGGCGCCGCCGGGTTCGCGACCTTCAACTGAGCGCCTTCATCTTTCAACCGCATCACCCCGCCTCAGCCCTCCCCCGCGGTTTCCGGGCGGCCGAAGCTGGCCTGCGCCTTGGCGTCGTCAAACTCGCCCTCCCAGCGCGCCACCACGGCGCTCGCGAGGCAGTTGCCCATCACGTTCACGGAGGTGCGCGCCATGTCGAGCAGCGCGTCCACGCCGAGGATCATCGCCGCGCCCTCGAGCGGCAGGCCGAACGACTGCAGGGCGGCGATCAGCACCACGAGCGACGCGCGCGGCACCGCCGCGACGCCCTTCGAGGTGAGCATGAGCGTGAGCATCATCGTGAGCTGCTGCCCGAGGCCGAAGTGAATGCCGGTGGTCGCCTCCGCCGCCTGCGCCACGAACACCGAGGCGACCGCCAAGTGCAGCGTCGAGCCGTCGAGGTTGAACGCGTACCCGGCCGGCAGCACAAAGCCGACGATGCCGCGCGGCACGCCGAGTCGCTCCATGCGCGCGAACGCGTCCGGCAGCGCCGCCTCGCTGTTCGCCGTGGCGAACGCCAGCGCGAAGGGCTCCCGGACGGCCCGGATGAAGGCCATCAGCGGCAGGCGCGCGATCCAGATGACCGTGCCGAAGACGAACACCACGAAAATCGCGAGCGCGAGGTACAGCGTCAGCACCAGCTTGCCGAGGCTCAGCAGCACGCCGAGGCCCTGGTGCCCGACCGTCACCGCGATCGCCGCGCCCACGCCCACTGGCGCGAACCGCATGATGATCCCGGCGAACTTGAACATCACCTGGGTCAGGCTCCCGCAGAAATCCAGCACCGGCCGGCCCGCCTCGCCCGCGGCGCTGACCGCGACGGCGAAGATCACCGCGAACGCCACGATCTGCAGCACGTCGTTGCGCGCCATCGCGTCGAGCAGGCTGGTCGGAAACACGTGCAGGATCGTCTCGAAGAGGTTCTGCGGCTTGGCCGCGGCCGCCGCGCCGAGCGCGGAGGCGTTCCCGGCGAGCTTCACGCCGACCCCGGGGCCGACCACATTCACCACCAGCAGGCCGATGGCGAGCGCGGCGGTCGTCACGAGCTCGAAATACAGCAGCGCCTTCGCCCCGACGCGCCCGACCTTGCGGAGGTCGCCGGTGCCGGCGATGCCCTGCACGATGCTCGCGAACACGAGCGGCGCGATCATCGCCTTGATCAGGTGGAGGAAGATGTCGCGGGCCAGCGTGAGCCAGTTGTCCCACGCGGCCTTCGCCTCCGGCGGCAGGCGCAGCATCCACCAGCCGATCACGCAGCCGACGACGAGGCCGAGCATGATCTGCTGGGTGAGCGAGATCCGCTGCCAGAGCGGGCGGGAGGCGGCGGGAGCCGGACCGGGACTAGCCATGGTTCGTTTGTTTCAGCGCCCGCGACCGACGCCAAGCCCGAAGCGCAGGCCAACACCCAGTCTTCGGTGGTGGGTTTGCCACGAAGGGCACGAAGCTCACGAAGTCTGGTTTTCGCGATCCTGGCGGCCTTCGCGGTTAACCAAGCATTTTACCGCTAAGGCCGCCGGGGTTGCGAAGGCACGGTCCGCAGCTTCGTGGGCTTCGTGCCCTTCGTGGCCAACTCAGCGCCCCTGTGCTGCGCGGACCTGGTCGAGCAGTGCGCGGGCCTCGGGATAGCCGGGGCGCAGCTGCAGCGCCGTCTCGAGATGCGCGGCCGCGGCGTCGAGCTGGCCGAGGTTGGCCAGCGCGAGGGCGAGGTTCTTGTGCGCCTCGGGCAAGCGCGGGTTCAGCCGCAGCACGGCCTCATAGTGGCTGATCGCGTCGGGCAGCCGGCCCGGGAGGCTGGCGAGCTTGTTCGCATAGTTGTAGTGCGCCTCGAGGAAGTCCGGCCGCAGCCGCAGCGCCGCCTCGTAATGCTCGAGCGCCTCGGGCAAGCGGCCGGGCACGCGCGCGAGGCGGTTGGCAAGATTGTTGTGTGCCTCCGCATGGTCGGGCCGCAGCCGCAGGACCTGTTCGTACAGCGGGATCGACTCCTCGGCGCGCCCCGGCGTCTGCGCCAGTTCGTTGGCCAGCTCGAAGGTGGCCGTGACCGAATCCGGCCGCAGCCGTACGACCGCCTCCAGGTGCCCCAGCGCCTCGCCGCGCCGGCCGGGACGCTGCCGCAACAGCCGGGCCGCGTTCTCGTGGGCCTCCGCGAGGCCGGGATCCAGCTGCAGCGCCGCCTCGTAGTGGGCCAGCGCCTCGTCCTCACGGCCGGGGATTTTCGCCAGTTCGTTCGCCAGATTGTTGTGCGCCGGCACGAGGTCGGGTTTCACCGCCAGGGCCGCCTCATAGTGGGCGATCGCCTCGGACGACCGACCGGCCTGCACGAGCTCGTTCGCGAGATTGTAGTGGCCGCGTGAACTGCCGGGCGCCCGCGTCACCGTCTGCTCCCACAGTCCCAGCGCACTTTGGTAGTCGGCATTGCGCCGCACCGTCGCGCCCGCCAGCACCATCGCGAGCACGACCAGCACCGGGAGAGTCCGGCGGTCCAGGAGGCGGCCCAGGAAAATCACCGCCAGCGCGACCAGCGGAACCAGTGGCAGGTACATGCGGCTCTCGGCCATTGGCTGGCCCATCACCGGCACGAAGCTCGAGGTCGGCGAGAGCAGGATGAAGAACGTGGCGCCGAGAAACCCCGCGGCCGCGGCGCCCCGCCGAAACGCCCAGCCCACGGCCGCCAGCGCCGCCAGCACCAGCGGCAACCACGCCGCCGCGTCGATGAACCGTCGCACCAGGATCTCCTGGCCATAGTCGAAGACCAGCGGGTAAGGCACGAGGGTGAGCCGCACGTACTGCACGAGCACCCGGCACTGCGTGAAGGCGTAGTGAACCCAGTCGTCGCCCGCCCGGAAGCCGACGTCGCGCTCGCCGAGTCCCGTGCTCACCATCAGCCAGCCCAGCAGCACCCAGCACGCGGCCAGTCCGGCGTAGTACCAGGGACGCCGCGCCAGGGCCGACCGGAACCCGGCAGCAAAAAACACCCGGTCGTAGAGGAGCACGACGACCGGAGCGGTGATCATCACTTCCTTGGTCAGCATGCCCGCCGCGCAAGCGACGACCGACACGGTTAGCCAACGCGCGGGCCGAGCCGACGTCGCGGCTCGCGCGAACACGTAGAGCGTCAGCAGGTACCAGAGTCCCATCAGCGACTCGGCGCGCTGGCTCAGGTAGGTGACGGAGTTCGTGAGCAGCGGGTGCACCGCCCACAGCAGCGCCACGAGAAATGCGAGCGTGTCAGTCGGGACGCCGGCCGGCGCGCCCGGCCGCCGCGGGGTGCGGCGCACGAGGCCGAAGAGCGCGAGCGCGGCGAGGGCGTGGATCGCGACGTTCACCACGTGATAGCCGACGATCGCCCGTCCCCCGACGGCATGGTTGAGCGCGTAGCTCAGGTTCAGCAGGGGCCGGCCGGCGGTGGTGGTGCCGGCCGGCGCGAGGACTGAGCCGAGACGGCCGAGGTCCGTGATCGAGGCGTTTTCCTCGATGGCCGAGCGGTCATCGAGGAGGAACGGCACGCGCAGCGAGTTCGCGTAGGCCAGCGCGACGGCGGCCACGAGGAGCAGCGGGGCGAACCGGAACCACGCCCCCGGGGAGGCGGGGTCCGGCGCACGGTTCGGCTCGGCGGCTGGCATGGCCGCGATGCTTCACCTCCGCAGGGCGGGGTAAACCAAATTTCCCGGCGGTGCCCAAAGGGAGCCAAGGCTTGTCCCTTGCTGGCGGCCGGCGACGGGCGCACCCTGCCCCCCAAAACCACCGGCCCCATGACCCCGCGCGAACGACTCCTCGCCGTGTACACCGGAAAGACGCCCGACTGCGTCGCCAGCCTTGCCGACCTCTCCTACTGGCACGCGGGCAACGGCGGCGGGAAATTCATCCCGGGCAAGACCGACGGCGCCAACCGCGACAAGGTCGCCGCCCTCCTCGCGCTGCACCATCGCACCGGCGCCGCGATCCACGTGAACCTCGGGTCGTTCTACCGCGAGCACCATCACGACTCGGTGCGGGTGCAGTCCGGGATCCGCGGCGAGATCTACTTCCATCGCTTCGAAACGCCGGTCGGCACAGTGGAGGAGCAGCGCGAGTGGTCGCCCGTGACGTTCAGCTGGCCGATCACCCATCACATGATCCAGGGCGTCGAGGACCTGAAGGTGATCCGGTACGTCTTCGAGCGCCTCCGCTACAGCGCAAACTGGGATCTGTTCCATGAGGTCAGCGCGCAGGTGGGCGACCTGGGCCTGCCGACCGTGCAAGTGCCGTACACCGGCATGGGCTTTTTCATGAGCCGCTACGCCGGCGTCGAGCAGACCGTGATGCTGGCGGCGGACGAGCCGGCGGAGTTCGAGGCGACGCTCGCGGCGATCAACACCGCGCACGCCCAGGTCTGCCGGCTGATGGCCGAGGGCCCTTCGCAGGTGCTGATCCACTCCGACAACCTCACAAGTGACACGCACAGCCCGCGCTGGGTGAAGCGTTACAGCGCCGAGTGCTACAGCACGATGGCGCGGATCGCGCACGAGCACGGCAAGCCGATCGTGACCCACATCGACGGCCGGCTGCGGGGCCTGCTGGCCGCCACGCGCGACCTCGGCTTCGATGGCGCCGACGCCGCCACGCCCGCGCCGTGGGGCGACCTGACCCCGGCCGAGTGCCGCGCCGAGGCCGGACCCGACTACATCCTCTCCGGCGGCGTGCCGCCCAGCAGCTTCAATCGCGACGTGCCGCTGGCCCTGTTCGACGCCCAGGTCGAAGCCTGGCTGGCCCTGCGCCACCAGAGCCCCGCGCTGATCATCGCCCCCGGCGACCAACTCCCGCCCGACGGCGAGCTGGACCGGGTCGCGCGCATGGTCCGGATGGCGGAGCAGTGCCGGTTCTAGCCTCTGGCGATGCGGTGGCTGGGGTTGCCACGAAGGGCACGAAGAGCACGAAGCGGGATCGGAATTCGGGTGGTACCTGCGGCCAGGCAACGCAGCGTCGGAGAGTGGTTCGGCCTCCACCCCTTGTCATGCTGGCCCCACCTCTTGTCATCCTGAGCGCAGCGAAGGATCCAGTTGGACCCGCTCCCAAAGCCTGCCCTGTCGCACTGGATCCTTCGCTGCGCTCAGGATGACAAACTAGACGGCGGAGCGTGCTCTCCTGAAGCCTGGGCTAAAGTCGCCGGCACATTGGGCGATTGAAGAGGAACCGCCCCAAGCGCGTCGCGCGCCCTGCTCCGACGTCGGATGGTCTCATGGCCCCGGCCCGGCTGGCGGCCGCATTGGCGGGGATCCGGCGTTCGGACCGGCCGGAGCACCGGTTTTCCTCAATTCCCTCGGCACCGGGTCGATTGACCTCCGGACGACCATGTTGCGCCCGCCGCCTCCGCTTTTCCCCGAGTTTCGCCTTCGCCTCAGCCCGTTCCTGATCGGGCTGTTGCTGGCGGTACTTGGCGTCGTCCATGGCCGCGCGCAGACCACGCTGTACTGGGACACCAACGGGAGCACCTCCGGCGCCGGCGCCACGCCGTCGGCGACCTGGTCGAACAGCAACACGGACAAGAACTGGTCCACCGGGTTTTTTGGCAACAGCTCCACCGTCCAGTGGACCGCCGGCAGCAACGCGTTCTTCAGCGCCGGCTTTGACGCCTCAAGCGCCTTCACGGTCACGGTCTCAGGCACGATCTCCGTCGCCGGCATGACCGTGCTCATGGGCGACCCGACCTTCACGGGCGGCACCCTCAACTTCAGCGACGCGTCGCCGGACATCGCGATCATCGTGGGCAGCAACACGACGATCAACTCCACCATCGCCGGCAGCAACGGCCTCAACAAGAGCAACTCCGGCACGCTGATCCTCGGCGGGAGCAACACCTACACCGGCACGACCAGCATCAGCGCCGGCGTCGTCAACCTCCGCAGCGCCACCGCCCTCGGCAGCACCACCGGCGGCACGACCGTCGCCTCCGGCGCCGCGCTCGAGGTTCAGAACAACCTCACCGTCAGCGGCGAGACGCTCGCGCTCAACGGCACCGGCGTCAGCGGCAACGGCGCGCTTCGCAACATCTCCGGCGCCAACACCTGGACCGGCGCCGTCTCCCTCGGCTCCGCCGCGCGGATCCAGAGCGACGCCGGCACGCTCACCATCTCCGGCGCCGTCACCGGCGGCGGCAACGCGCTCACGGTCGGCGGCGCCGGCAGCACGACCCTCTCCGGGGCCGTCAACCTCGGGAGCGGCACCTTCACCAAGGACGGCACCGGGGCCGTCACCCTCTCCGGCAGCACGGCCAACACGTCGACCGGCGCGGTCGCGGTCAACGACGGCACGCTCAACCTCGCGAAGAGCAGCAACACCAACGCCGTCGGCACCGGCGCGGTCACCGTCGGCGACGGCACCGGCGCGGCCAGCTCGGCGAACCTGGTGCTGCAGGCGAGCCGCCAGCTCGCGACGACGACCGCGCTCACGCTGAACGCCGACGGCCGGCTGGGCGTCAACAACTTCACCGAGAAGATCGACACGATCGCGGGCACCGGCCTGATCGACCTCGCGACGTCGGGCTTCCTCACAGTCGGCGCGAACAATGGCTCGTCCATGTTCGCCGGCTCGATCACGGGCACCGGCACGCTGGAAAAGGCGGGCACGGGCACACTGACCTTCGGCAGCACCATCAGCTTCGGCGGCACGCTCCAGCTGCTCGGCGGCACGCTGGCGCTCAACGGGACCTCGCTCACGGTCGACACGCTCCACATCACGGGCAACACCGTGATCGACTTCGGCAACTCGGCCGCGTCGATCCTGAACGCCACCACGGTGATCGTGGACGCGGGGGTGACGCTTACGGTCGTGAACTGGACCAACGCGGTGGACTTTCTCTACGCGACGAACAACCCGGGCGCCACGCAGCTGGCGCGGGTTGCCTTCACGGGCTACTCGGCCAGCAGCACCGCCTGGCTGCCGTTCGACCACCAGATCACGCCGGCCCCGGAGCCCCGCCTGTACGGCGCGCTGCTGACGGCGGCGACGCTGGGCGTGACCGGCTGGATCCGCCGCCGGCGCGCGGCGGCCTGACGCGCCCGGGCTCCGAAAAGGAGCCGAGCCTTGCCGGTTGCCACGGCCGGGAAAAGCCCCTTGGATCGGCCAACTTCGGCCGCTCTCGGCCCCGCATGAAAATCTCCGGCATCTTCACCCCGAACATCGTGCCCTTCGGCGCGGACGGCGGCATCAACGAGGGCGAGCTGCGCCGGCTCACGTCGTGGCTGATCGAAAAGGGCATCCACGGCCTCTATCCCAACGGCAGCACCGGCGAGTTCATCCGCCTGAGCTTTGAGGAGCGCCTGCGGGTCGTGCGGATCATGGCGAGCGAGAATGCCGGCCGGGTGCCGATCCTCGCGGGCGCGGCCGAGGCCAACATCGAACTCGTGCTGCAGGCGTGCCGGGCCTACGCGGACCTCGGGTGCACGGCGGTCAGCCTCACCGGGCCGTACTACTACAAGGTCAGCCAGGAGAGCATCGAGGTGTACTTCCGCGAGATCGCGGCGCGCAGCCCGATCGACATCCTGCTCTACAACATTCCCCAGTTCTCGAACGAGATCAGCCTGCCCGTGGTGCGGCGGCTGGCGCTCGACTGCCCGCGGATCATCGGGATCAAGGACTCGAGCCGCGACTTCCCGCGCTTCTGCACGATGCTCGCGCAGATCAAGCCGCAGCGGCCGGACTTCGTGTGCTTCACCGGCACCGAGGAGATCCTGTTCCCGAGCCTCATGATGGGCGCCGACGGCGGCACCATCGCGTCGTCGAGCGTGATCCCCGAGGTGATCCTGAAGCTCTACGCCGACTTCCGCGCCGGCAACTACGCGGAGTGCCGCCGGGTCCAGCTGAAGATCCAGGAGCTGATCGGCGCGATGTTTGCCGCCGGCAACTTTCCCGAGGGCTTCCGCGCGGCCGTGGCGCTGCGCGGATTCGACGGCGGCGCGCCGCGCTACCCGATGGGCCCGCACGAGGTCGAGGTGCTCGAGGAGGCCAAGGGCCAGCTCGCCTGCATCCTGGCCGAGTGCGGCTACGCGGAGGCGGCGCGCGAATGCGAGCTGCGCCGCGGCCAGCGGGCCGAGGCGACCGTCACCCGTGCCAAAGTCGAGGCGATCGTCCGGTCCGTCGTGCGCCAGTATCACAGCTGAACCCGGCTGCGCCGGGTTGATTGCGGATTGCGGATTGCGGATTTCGAATTGCGGATTTCGGAGGTCGGCATCCCGAGATTGGGATTCTTCGGCTGCATCCGACGGCGCGTTGGGGACAACGCGCCCTACCAAGGCGGCGGAGCCGCGGACGCGACCTGCGACTTGAAGACCTGCGACCTTCGACTCGCTCCGCGCCCGCGGAGCGCCGCAGCATCGGAAATTCCGTTGTGTTGGCTCTACCGGGCTGATTGCCTCCGCGCGATCCCCCGCACCCATGACCGAAGCCGAGTTCTTCGCCCGGGCCCAATCTGACGACTCGTTTCGTCGCACCAAAATCGAGGAGTGGTCGTACTATCGAAATGTCGGGCTCGGCCTCCTCGCCGTCGAGGGCGCCCTGCTGCTGGCTTACGTCGCGTACGCCGGCCTGGCGGAGCACCGGCTGCCCAACCTCAACGCGGGACTGGGCTCAGTCGCGCTCACGGCGATCGTGTACGCGCAGGCGCGCGTCCGGCTCGCCGCGCTGCGGGCCATCCCGACC
>DAOQKI010000070.1:0-19234 GCA_035334485.1 Opitutaceae bacterium | reverse complement strand
ACCCTCCGCCCTCTCCGTTCCCTCCGTTACCTCCTGTAAAACCGGATCGGCTTCAGCCTTCGTCCTTATTCCTTCTCCAGCATCGCGCTGACTTCGCGGAAGATCTTCGCCTCAGTTCCGGACTCCAAGGGACCCGTCTTACCGAGGAAGCGCATGCTGCCGATGACCTCGTAGCCACCCTCCGGGATCTGCCGCTCAGCCGGCACATATCCAAGGATTTCGTTCGCGTAGGCCATTGGCCACACCTGCGAGAAGCGCGGGGTGAAATCTCGCACGAGGCGTAACCCATACTCGGCGCTCATCTCGCCGGACATCGCGATCAATGCGAGCGAACGGCCGAAGATTACGGTCTGTAGCTCGAAGCCCAACCCGGTCGGCGGACGCGCGCCGCGGTCGAGGTAGCCGAGGTTGATCTCCGCCCAGCGACGGAACCACGAGAGCTCGTGATTCTGCATCGCCGCGTACTCCTCCCGCGGCAGTACCGTCGTGTGCAGGGTCAGCCGCCGGCTCTGCACGCGCATTGGTCCGGTCACGGGCACCGTTCTGTCCTGCTCGATCGCCCGCTGGACGGACGTCGCCAGCTCGCGACCAAATTCGTGGAGCGCTTCGATCGAATACGCCGGGAATCCAGGCGACGCCGGGTCCGTCTTGTAGGGTTTCTGGTCGCCGGCGCAGCCGAGCAAGAACGCGGCGGTGCAGCCGAGGGCTTTTCCCAGCTCGAGCAAAGCGAAGCCGACGTAGTCGCCGCCGAACTCGAGTTTCGGACCGCCGCCGGTCGGATGACACGCGTAGCTGAAGATCACATGACGGATCCGTCGCGTAGCGTCACGGCACACGAGCACCGGCACACTGTGGTCGTGGATCGCCTCGAGCGTCGGCATCCACTCCACCCCGCCCTTGCCGTCGGGGCGTCGACGCGAGTGCGCGAAGCCGCACCGGCCCGTCACGGCCTGAAGGGTCATCGGCTCCTGTTTCGCGAGCGCCCGCTGGGCGGCGGCGGCGAGTCTTTCGAACGTCGCCTGGAGAAACGCGTCATCGGGCTCCTCCCAGCAGTCGCCCGGCACGTGACTGTGAATGGGCGGACCACAATGCGTGTGTGTGCCACAGAGCATCACGTGATCACCCGGCACGCCGGTTGCCGCGACGATGAGCGCGCGAGCCCGTTCGGTTTGGTCGTAGAAGCCGAGCCACTCGAGACTCACGAGGATCAGCCGTTCGCCGCTGGTCCGGTCGGTGAGGGCGGTCACGACGCCGCGGAGCGGAAGGTAGACACCGGTTGACGGTTCCGTGCGCGCCGCGAAGCCCGTGAGCCGCATGCCGACGGGCGGCGTGGCGTCGATGACCTCGACACCGACCAGGTAGGACTCAGGAGCAGGCACGTCACTCACGGCCGGCGAGCGTAGGATTGGATCGAAACCTGGCGAGCGGGATTGAAGCGCTGTACAGGAGGCAACGGAGGTGGGAAACCGCTAATCTTCGCTAATCCTCACTAATCACCCGGAACCAAGCTGACTTCGGATTCCGGACCAAGATCAGCGCAGATTAGCGCGAATTAGCGGTTCAACCTCTCCGTTCCCTCCGTTACCTCCTGTGAAACCGCCTTGGCTCCTTGACCGGGATCAAGGTGCGGCTCGCACGACGTGCTAGAATGGCGCCGTCAAATGAGTTTCTCCTGTCCGCATTTCCGTCCGAATGACGACTGGTGCCTCCGGTTGAAGACCGACTGTGTGCCGGGTCGCCGGGGCTGCGTGCTCGCCGGGAAGACCACGTTCGCCGTGCCCGCGGAACTGCGCGTGCGTGAACGCGAGGAGGAGCGACGCCGCCAGGCGATCGCGCGGCTCTGGGGGTCTCCGGGCGCGGGGAGCTGAGCCTAGCACTTCACAGGAGGGAACGGAGGGTCGCCGGTGAGATGGGCTCGTTCGAATTTCGGACTTATCGCCTTGGATGTTTTATTGGTTGGGCTTCGTCGAGGGGCGTGCTTGGCTCCCGGTGGCTCGCTGTTCGATCGTGAACGACACCGACTACATGCAGGAGGCGCTGGTCGAGGCGCGTGCGGTGCAGGCGCGCGACGAGTATCCGGTCGGAGCGATTGTCGTGCACGACGGCAAGGTCGTCGGCCGCGGCCGCAACGCGACGGGCGCCAAGCTCGACCCGACCGCCCACGCCGAGGTCGAGGCGATCCGCGCCGCGTGCCTCGCGCTCGGGCGCACGAAGCTCGCCGACTGCACGCTCTACACCACGCTGTTCCCGTGCCCGATGTGCGAGATGGCGATCAAGAACGTCCGCATCGCGCGCGTCGTCTACGGCGGCAGTCCGTATCGCTGGGTGCGCGAGGTGAAATTCGGCCAGGTCCCCTACGAGACCATCGGCCCCGTACTCGAAACCGAATGCCGCGGACTCTTTACCGCGAAACTCCGCGAACTCGGCCGCCAGGACATCCTCGACTACGAAACAAAATAGGTTTCGCCCGGGGCGATCACATCGGACTTTGGGACCACTAATCTTCGCTCATCGGCGCTAATCCGATCTCCGAAGCATTAGCGAAGATCAGCGAGAATTAGCGGTTTCTCCTCTCCGTTTGCTCCTGTGCGAGGTTTGGGCTCCGGAATTTTCCCACTTTTGGGAATCAGCCCTCCCGCTGGTGAATCACTCGACCCGTCGGCGCGGCCCCGGTTTTTCGACGGAGATTTTTATTTCGCTTCCGAGCTGTGGGTTACGCAGGTGCCGAAACGTTGGCACGAGCTTTGCAATGATGCTGGGCAACTCTCAAATATCATGAAGACCTCCCTCAAGATCATCGCTCTCATCGCCGCCGCCGTTTATCCGGTGGGCGCTCTCGCCGAGATGGCCGGTTACAACCTCCCGTCGTCGTTCACCCCCGAGTACGTCGTCACGCTGTTCGTCGCGAGCCTCCTCGGGCTCATGTTCTTCAGCGACTATTCGCGGCGGGCGCGGGACATCAACCTCACCCAGGCTTCCGTCATCGTGCCGCCGGCGCACACGTTCGCCGACCGCAACGCCTGCACGGACAAGTCCGAGTGCCTGGCCGCCTAACGCGGTACATTTCAGTTGAAGGCCGAAAGTCGTCGGTAGAAAGTCACGCGTCCCAAGGCCCACTCCCCAGGCCGATGAGGCCTGTTCGTGCCGCCGGGCACGCCCAGCCGAGGGTGTCGAGGTCTGCCTCAACCCTCAGCTTTCAACCTTCACCTTTCTGATTTTCATTCAGGCCGCGCCCGCTCCCCCCGCCTCTCCCTCATGGTCGCCTCCGAAAACCCGGCCCGCATCCTCATTGCTGACGACCAGCCCGACGTGCTCGAGGCGCTCCGCCTCCTGCTGAAATGCGAGGGATACCAGACTGAAACCGCCAAGTCGCCGGCCGCCGTCCTGAAGGCGGTCGAGGCCCGGGATTTTGCCGTCGCGCTGATCGACCTCAATTACGCCCGCGACACCACCAGCGGCGAGGAAGGCCTCGAGCTGCTGAGCAAGCTGCAGGCGCTCGATGCCACGCTGCCGGTCGTCGTGATGACCGCGTGGGCGAGCGTCGACATCGCCGTCGAGGCCATGCGCCGCGGCGCACGCGATTTTGTCACGAAGCCCTGGGACAACCCCCGCCTGCTCGCGATCCTGCGGAACCAGATCGCGCTGGGCAGCGCGGTGCGCGCGTACCGTCGGCTCGAGGCGGAGAACCAGCTGCTGCGCGGCAAGGGTGGCCCGACCCTGATCGCCCAGTCGGCGGCGATGCGGCCGGTGCTCGAGGTGATCGCCCGCGTCGGTCCGTCCGACGCCAACGTCCTGATCACCGGCGAAAACGGCACGGGCAAGGGCCTCGTCGCCCAGGCGCTGCACGCCGTGTCGGTGCGCGCCGGCAAACCCTTTATCTCGGTCAACATGGGCGGCCTGCCCGAGGGCGTGTTCGAGAGCGAGCTCTTCGGCCACGTCCGCGGCGCGTTCACCGACGCGAAGAATGACCGCGCCGGCCGGTTCGAGCTGGCCGACGGTGGCACGCTGTTCATGGACGAGATCGGAAACATCCCGATGAGCCAGCAGGCGAAGCTGCTGCGCACGATCGAGACCGGCGAGTTCGAGCGCGTGGGCTCGTCGCGCGTCTGCCGCGCGAGCGTCCGCCTGATTTCCGCGACGAATTCCGACCTGCCGTCCGAGGTGGCCGCGGGCCGGTTCCGTCAGGACCTCCTGTTCCGTCTCAACACGATCCATCTCCACCTGCCGCCGTTGCGCGAGCGTCGCGAGGACATCGAGCTGCTGGCGCAGCACTTCCTGAAAGGGCACGTCGAGCGGTACCGGAAGGCGATCACGGGCTTCGACGACGCGGCGATCCAGGCGATGAAGGACTATCCGTGGCCGGGCAACGTGCGCGAACTGGACCATGCGGTGGAGCGCGCGGCGCTGATGGCGCAGGGCAAGGTGATCCGCGCGCCGGACCTCGGCTTGAACGTGGCCCGCGACGCGGCGCCGCGCCTCGAGGAGATGAGCATCGAGGAAGTCGAGGCGTTCCTGATCAAGAAGACCCTCGCCCGCTGCGAAGGCAACGCCCGCCGCGCCGCCGAGGAACTCGGCCTCAGCCGAAGCGCGTTTTACCGGCGTTTGGAGAAATACGGTCTTTAGCTGCTGCACGCGGTAGGCGTTAAGCGATCGGCTTTAGGCTTTTGAGCGCCGGGCTCCTCGCCTAGCGGGTAACGATGAAAAATTACCGCGAACTCAATGTCTGGGAGCGCAGCCATGCCATCACGTTGACGGTTTATCATGCGACCAAGCATTTCCCAAAGGAGGAGCTCTTCGGCCTGACGAGCCAGATTCGTCGCGCCGCGGCCTCGGTTCCCGCCAACCTCGCCGAAGGTTGCGGGCGAGATGGCGACGCCGAATTGAAGCGATTCGCGAATATCGCCCTTGGTTCGGCTTGCGAACTGGACTACCACGTCTTGCTCGCAACCGATCTCGGCTACATCGACTCCGCCGCCGCCAAAGCACTCGCTGATGACATCATGCACCTCCGCCGCATGCTCGGCGCCTTCATCAGAAAGTTGAAGAGTTCCGCCTAACGCCTACCGCTTAGCGCCTAGCGCCCGTCGCCAATCCCTCCCATGCCGAAATCGTCCCGCCGGATCGCTCATGAGCGCGTGATCTTCCTCCAGGCGCTGGCGGGCGGGTTGCCGGCAGTGGTCGTCGCCATGTGCTACCTCTGGTTCGGCGACGCCTCCGCCAAGGTCCAGTGGACGCTCTCCCTGCTCATCGTCGGCTGCTGGCTCGGTTTCGCCGCCGCCGTTCAGGCCCGCGTCATCCGGCCGCTGCAGACCATGGCCAACCTGTTGTCAGCTCTCCGCGAGGGTGACTTCTCCGTCCGCGCCCGCGGCGCCCGACGCGACGAGCCCCTCGGCGATGTCATGGCGGAAATCAACATCCTCAGCCGCACACTGCAGGACCAGCGGCTCAGCGCCCTCGAGGCCACCGCGCTGCTGCGCACGGTCATGGAGGAGATTGACGTCGCCATCTTCGCCTTTGACGCCGAGGGCCGTATGCGGCTCGCCAATCACGCCGGCCAGATGCTGCTCAACAAGCCCGCTGAGCGCATTCTCGGCCGTGACGCCAAGGAGCTCGGACTTGAGGACTGGCTCACCGGCGAGCCCGGTAGGCTCCTCACCCTCCAGTTTCCGGGCGGCGGCAACGGCCGCTGGGGCATGCGCCGCTCGCAGTTTCACGAGGGCGGCCGCCCGCACCATCTCGTCGTCATCGCCGATCTCAGCCGCAGTCTCCGCGAGGAGGAACTCCGCGCCTGGCAACGTCTCGTGCGCGTGCTCGGCCACGAGCTCAACAACTCGCTCGCGCCCATCAAGTCGCTCGCCGGCAGCCTTGCCAGCATGGTCCGCCGCACGCCGCGGCCGCCCGACTGGGAGGAGGACCTGCAGTCCGCGCTCGCCATCATCGAGAGCCGCGCCGACGGCCTCAGTCGTTTCATGCAGGCTTACGCGCGACTCGCCCGTCTGCCCGCGCCCGTCCTCGCGCCGTGCGAGGTCTGTTCCCTTGTGGAACGCGTCGCCGCCCTCGAGACGCGGCTGACAGTCGAGATGATTCCGGGGCCGTCCGTGACGGTCTCGTGCGACGCCGCCCAGATTGAGCAGGTGCTCATCAATCTCCTGAAGAACGCCGTCGATGCCGCCCTCGAGACTGGCGGCGGCGTCCGCATCGGCTGCAGTCAGGCGCCGGGCCGCGTCGAGATCTTCGTCGAGGACGACGGCCCGGGCATCGGAGGCGCGACCAATCTGTTTGTGCCGTTCTACACGACCAAGCCCGAGGGTTCCGGCATCGGCCTCGTGCTCTGCCGCCAGATCGCCGAGAATCACCGCGGCACCCTGGTCCTTGAGAACCGCCAGGACGCCCCCGGCTGCGTCGCTCGCCTGCGGCTACCGATCTAGGCGGGCCGATTTTGTTGCACAGGAGGGAGCGGAGGACTCGGAGGCTTACGCGGCGTCGCGCAGGTCTTGGTCGAATTCGTCGCGGTCGTCGTCATCGTCGGTTTCGGGTTCGTCCACGGTCTTCGGCAGTTCAATGAACCGGCGCGGCTGGTCGTATTGCCGCAGGGTCCAGATCAGGAGTGCGCCGATTACCAACCAGGCAAGCACGTCGCCGAACTTCGACAGGGCAACAAGGGACTCCGGGGGTGTTGGGATGGAGGTGCTCATGTGACACGGGTTTCCCAACTAGACTCCGGCCGCGTCACGTTTGGCCGTCGCGCTGGTAACAGCTGCGCAACATCGCCGCCCTAGTTGCGGCCGCGCTCCCGGTGGTTTCCGGCGCGCTCTGGTTGGCAGGGACTTTTTTACCGCGGAGTACACGGATTTTTTGCGGATGAGGCGGACGAGTCCTCACGGACCAAGCGTCGCGCTACGCGCAACGCTCGGTCCGTTCAGGCCTGGGACACGATCCGGCCGGATCTCCTCGAACCCGCATCGCGGACTGCACGGCGACGCCAGTCGGTGCGCAGTCCGCGGGGCCTCGTCCGTCTCATCCACAGAAATCCGTGAAATCCGCGGTAAGAAAAACCTCCGTCAAACCAGCGAGCCCCTCAGCACCCCCAACTCCGCCCTTCACCTCCGTTCCCTCCGTTGCCTCCTGTGCAACCCGCCCGTTTTCCCGCCTCCCTGACGGTCCCATTTCCGGGATTCCACCGTCCCGCGATCGACCCACGGCCCGGAAGTCGTCCGGAGCTCGACAATTTTTAAGCCCTTAACCCTAGCCACTTATGCGCTTCCCTAAGTGCTGGCACAGGGCCTGCAATTGCGGGATCGCCCATGGACATCCCGCGTCCCGACCAATCCAAAGCCAAGCGCAAGAAGCGCATCATCATTGGTGCCATCGCCGTCACGGCGCTGGTCGCGATCACCGGCGGCCTTGCCCGGCTGAAGCCGGCCGCGCCAACGGTGGAGCGTAATCTCGTGTGGATCGACACGGTGAAGCGTGGCCAGATGCTGCGCCAGGTTCGCGGTCTCGGCACGCTGGTGCCTGAGGAAATCCGCTGGATCGCCGCGCGCACCCAGGGCCGCGTCGACAAGATCGTCCTGCGCCCCGGCGCGGACGTCACGCCGGACAGCGTCATTCTCATTCTCGCGAATCCCGACGTCGAGCAGGCCGCCGCCAGCGCCGACGCGCAGCTGAAGGCCGCCGAGGCCGATCTCGTCGGCACGCGCGCCCAGCTCGAGAGCGGCGTGCTCGCCGCCGAGGCCGCCGCCGCGTCCGCCCGCGCCGATTCCGAGCAGGCCCGCCTCAAGGCTGAGGTCAACGAGCAGCTCCACCAGGAGGGCCTGGTGTCCGAGCTCGATCTCCGCCTCTCGAAGGTCACGGCCGAGCAGCTCGCCACGCGCAACACGATCGAGCAGAAACGCTATGCCTTCGCCAAGGAGTCCATCGCCCCGCAGCTCTCCGTGAAGGAGGCCGAAGTCGAGCGCCTCCGCGGCGTCGCCAAGCTCCGCCACGACGAACTCGATGCCCTCACCGCCCGCGCCGGCATGAACGGCGTGCTGCAGCTGCTCCCCGTCGACGTCGGTTCCCAGATCCAGCCCGGCGTGAACCTCGCCCGCGTCGCCGATCCCGCCAAGCTCAAGGCCGAGATCCGCGTCGCCGAGACCCAGGCCAAGGATGTCGCCATTGGCCAGGTCGCCGAGGTCGACACCCGCAATGGCGTCGTCGGCGGCCACGTCTCGCGCATCGATCCCTCCGTGCAGAACGGCACCGTCACGGTCGACGTCCTGATCGACGGCCCGCTGCCCAAGGGCTCGCGCCCCGACCTCTCGGTCGACGGCACGATCGAGCTCGAGCGTCTCGACGACGTGGTCTACGTCGGCCGCCCGGCCTTCGGCCAGGAGCGCAGCACGGTCGGACTGTTCAAGCTCGAGCCCGACAGCTCCTACGCCACCCGCGTGCCGGTCAAACTCGGCCGCAGCTCGGTCAATACGATCGAGGTCGTCGGCGGCCTCCAGCCCGGCGACCGGGTGATCCTGTCCGACATGTCGCAGTGGGACGCCAACGACCGAGTGCGATTGAACTGACGACCCGCCAAAAACTCCACCCGCGCTGTAACTTTCCCCATGGCCCGCGTGTTCCCCTTTCTCTCCGACTCCCTTTTTGAACCAACCCTCCGTCCCGATGTTTCCCGTGATCCCGATCCTGCTCCTCCTGATTTCCCTGGTTGTGCTTGTGGCGACCGAACCCGACCGGTCTGAAAGCTGACCGGCACCCCTTCTTTCCCTCCACTCCACCCCAGCAACCCACCCACTCCCATGGCTGAATCCCTGATCAAGCTCGAAGGCGTCACGAAGGTGTTCCTGACCGACGAGGTCGAAACCCACGCGTTGTCCGGCATCCACCTCGACATCCGGCAAGGCGAATACGTCTCGATCGCCGGTCCGTCGGGCTGCGGCAAGTCCACGCTTCTCTCGATCCTTGGCCTGCTCGATTCGCCGACGGAGGGCGCCTACGTCTTGAATGGCCGCCCGGTGCAGGGGCTCTCGCTTCCGGAGCGCGCGCGCATCCGCAACCGCGAGATCGGGTTCATTTTCCAGTCGTTCAACCTCATTGGTGACCTGACCGTGTTCGAGAACGTCGAGCTCCCGCTCACCTACCGCGGCATGCCCGCCACCGAGCGCAAGGCCGCCGCCCTCGAGGCGCTCGAGAAGGTCGGCATGGGCCACCGCGCGAAGCATCTCCCGTCGCAGCTCTCCGGCGGCCAGCAGCAGCGCGTCGCGGTCGCCCGCGCCCTCGCCGGCAAACCCGCGGTGCTCCTCGCTGACGAGCCCACCGGTAACCTCGACTCGAAGAACGGCGACTCCGTGATGCAGCTCCTCGCCGAGCTCCACAAGGGCGGAGCGACCATCGTGATGGTCACCCACGACACCCGCTTCGCGCGCCACGCCGAGCGCACCGTCCACATCTTCGACGGCCGCGTCGTCCAGGAACAGGTCGAGTCCGCCAGGAACTAGCCCACTGCAGATTCCGGATTTCGAATTCCGGATTCCGGATTTCCTCAGCCCTCAGCTCACCGCGGCTCCCACCTCCCGAGCCCAGCCCCTGCTTTTCGAACTCCGACCTACGAACTCCGATCTCCGACCTCCGATCCTAGTCCCTCGTCACTTCCGCCCATGTCTGACCTCAAGTTCGCCCTCCGCACGCTGGCCAAGACGCCGGGCTTCACGATCGTCGCGGTCCTCACGCTCGCGCTTGCGATCGGGGTGAACTCCGCCGTCTTCGCCCTCTTGAACGGCGTGGTCTTCAAGCCGGTCGTCCCGCTCCGGCCCGATGAGGTCGTCAACATTTTCACCGCCAAGCAGGGCGCGAGCCACGACTACCGGCAGTTCTCCTACGCTGAGTTCAACACGCTGCGCGAGGCGAAGGACACCTTTGCCGACGTCGCGGCCGTGCAATACTCGCTCGCCGGCGTCGGCCGCGACGAAGGCATCCGCCGCAGCTTCGCGTTCTTCACCTCGGAGAATTTCTTCTCGATGATGGGCACCACGCCTGCCCTCGGACGGTTCTACACCGCGGAGGAGTGCCGCCCGAACGCCAACGTTATGGTAATCGTGACGAGCTATTCGTTCTGGCAGCGCATGGGCGGCCGGCCCGACTTCCTCGGCAGCACGCTGCGCGTGAACGGCCAGCCCTTCACGGTCATCGGCGTCACGCGCGACGGCTTCTCCGGCCTCAACGCGATCCTCGCGCCCGACCTCTGGGTGCCGCTCGGCGTCTTTGCCCGCTTCAGCGCGGCGTTCAGCGACGGCATTGGCCTGCCTGATCTCGCGAATCCCAAGAACTACACGCTCAACCTCGTCGCCCGCCTGGCCCCGGGCGTGACGCGCGAGACGCTCGGCCCGCGGCTGCCCGCGCTGGCGCAGCGGCTCACGGCCATCCAGCCGCCCGACAGCAACGGCACGCGTGAGCTGCAGGCCGAGAAGCCGTCGCGCTTCAGCATCAGCACCTCGCCGTCGAACGACGGCTCCACCGCCTTCCTCACCGTCGGCCTGTTCAGCATGGCGGGCTGCGTGCTCGTGATCGCGAGCATCAACCTGGCGAACATGCTCCTCGCCCGCGGCGCGGCGCGCTCGAAGGAGATCGCGCTCCGCCTCGCGCTCGGCGCGACGCGCTGGCGCATCGTCCGCCAGCTCCTTGCCGAGGGCCTGCTCCTCGCCCTCGCGGGCGGCACGCTCGGTCTGCTGGTGAGCCTCTGGGCGAACGACCTGCTCATCCAGTCGATCTCGGGCCTGTTCAGCTCGATGAATTTCTCCCTGGTGGTGCACATGCAGCCCGACGCGGCCGTGCTCGGTTTCACCTTCGTGTTCTGCCTGGTCGCCACGCTGCTGTTCTCGCTCGGGCCGGCGCTGCGGTCGTCCAACGTCGACCTCGTCCACGATCTCAAGCAGCAGGGCGGCGAGCCGACCGGCGCGGGCCGGCTGACCCGGTTCTTCGCCCCCCGCCACTGCCTCGTGATGGCCCAGATCGCGCTCTCGCTCACGCTCCTGTTCAGCGCGGGCCTGTTCCTGCGCGGGGCCCTCAAGGCCGGCGGCATCAACCCCGGTTTCGACGCCACCGGCTGCGTGGTCGGCGAACTCGACTACTCCCTCGCCAACACGCCCGTCGACGACGCGAAGCGCTCGCTGTTCGCGGTGGTCGACCGGCTCCAAGCGCTCCCGGGCGTCCAGTCGGTGGGCGTCGGCACCATGCTGCCGTACGGCAACCTCACCAACACGGCGCGCGTGATCTCGGCCAAGGAGGCGCCCGTCGTGAAGACGGATCCCAACGCCCCGACGCCGGGCTTCAACGGTCTCTACAGTGCGACCACGCCCGGGTATTTTGACTCGATCGGCGTGCGGCTGCTGCGCGGCCGCGACTTCACCCGCAACGAGGCCAGCGACAAGGCGTCGCCCCGCGTCGCCATCGTCGACACGACGCTGGCCAACCAGCTCTTCCCGAAGGGCGACGCCCTCGGCCAGCACATCCGGTTCACCCAGGCGCCCACCGACGGCTCGCCCGCCGAGATGGAGATCGTCGGTATCTGCGCCCCGCACCGGCACGACCCGATCAGCGCCCGTGACATGGGCCGGCTCTACGTCCCCTTCGCGCACGCTTTCAGCAGCAACGTGTTTGTCCACGTCCGGCTGGCCACGCGCGACGAGGCCCCGACCGTGGCCATCCTGCCGACGATCCGCGCGGCCCTGCGCCAGCTGGACCCGGACCTCCCGCTGATCCAGCTCGCTCCCTACTCCAATCTGGTGAACAAGAGCATCGGCCTCTGGGTCGTGCGGCTCGGCGCCATCCTGTTTGGAACCTTCGGCGCGATCGCCCTCGTGCTGGCCGTGGTCGGCGTCTACGGCGTGAAGGCCTACGCGGTCGCGCGGCGCACCCGCGAGATCGGCATCCGCATGGCGCTCGGCGCGCACCCGCGCGACGTGTTCAGCCTCGTCATGAAACAAGGCGCGCTGCAGACGGCCCTCGCCGTCACCGTCGGCCTCGCGCTCTCCCTCGGCGTCGGCCGCCTGCTTGCCGGCATGCTGTACGAAGTCAGCCCGTCCGACCCGTACGCCCTCGCCGGCAGCGCCGCCCTCCTCGCCGGCGCCGCGCTCCTGGCCTGCTACCTGCCGGCCCGCCGCGCCACCAAGGTGAATCCGGTTACCGCGCTGCGCGCGGAGTGACCGCGAGAGTGACGAGGGACGAGTGACAAGGGACGAGACGGAGTGAGGACGGAAAAACGAGAAAGAAGAACCTAGACAAAAGTTGAGGGCGACGACGCTGAGAGAGGAGTGACGAGTCAGAGAGGGCCCGGATGATCGGGCGCATGAGTGAACCACCCACCGCGAAGAACTTCAAAGACCTGATTGTTTGGCAAAAATCGATGCACGTAGCGGCTCAAGTCTACCAGCTGACATCCACGTTCCCCGCCGAGGAACGCTACGGGCTCGTCAGTCAGATGCGCCGCGCGGCGATCTCTATCTCGTCCAACATCGCCGAAGGCCAGGCCCGCCGCACGACCGGTGAATTTCTTCAGGGCGTCTCCACTGCCGAGGGCTCCGTCGCCGAACTCGAGACTCAACTCCTCCTCTCGATCCAGCTCGGCCACCTCCGCCTCGATCACAGCCAACCCACTCTCTCCCTCCTCGACGAAGTGCGCCGCATGCTAAACGCCCTCCGCCGCTCCCTCACCGCCCGCCCCTAGTCTTTCGTCCCCCTCATCCCTCACTTCGTCACTCCCCTCTCGTCACCCGCCACTTCCCGTCAGTTTCTAGTCACTCGTCCCTCGTCCCTCGTCACTTCCGCCAATGCTTTCAAATTTTCTCCAAGACGTCCGCATCGGCCTGCGGGTCCTGATCAAGGAAAAGAGCTTCTGCGCCCTCGCCGCCGGCGTGCTGGCGCTCGGCATCTGCGCCGTCACCACCCAGTTCGCCGTCATCAACGGCGTGCTGCTGCGCGGCTTCTCGTTCCCGCACGCCGAGCAGCTGGTCGACGTGCTGTTCGTCGATCCGACGAATTTCCAGCCGAACAACTTCAACGCCCAGGTCACGACCGCCGATTTCGCGGAGCTCAAGCGCGAGGTGAAGTCCTACGATGGCTTCGCTGCCTTCCTCAACGGCTCGACCGTCAATCTCACGAACAACGGCGTGCCGCAGCGCCTGCAGGGCGCCTACGTGACGTGGGACTTCTTCCGCGTCCTCGGCGTGCAGCCCGCGATCGGCCGCGACTTCATCGCCGAGGACGACCAACCCGGCATCACGAAGAACATCATTCTCAGCGACGCTCTCTGGAAGCGCGACTTCGGCGGCGATCCCCGCGTGATCGGGCAGTCGGTCCGCGTCAACGGCCGCGCCGGCACGGTCATCGGCGTGATGCCCCCGAAATTCTCCTTCCCTGGCAACGAGCAGCTCTGGCTTCCCGTCAACACCGAGTTCCCGGTCAAGCCGCGGAATGACCGCGGCATCAACACCGTCCAGGTCATCGGCCGGCTCAAGCCCGGCGTCACGATCGAGCAGGCCAACGTCGAGATGACGACCATCGCCAAGCGGTTCTCCCAGGCCTACCCCGAGAACAAGATCTACAGCCTCGGCTGGGTGCGCCCGCTGCTCGATTCCTTCACCGGCGGTCAGCTGGCGGGCCTGCTCTATACGATGCTGGCGTTCTGCGCCGGCGTGCTGCTCATCGCGTGCTTCAACGTGATGAACATGCAGTTCGCGCGGGCCACGCTGCGCGCCAAGGAGCTGGCCATCCGGTCCTCGCTCGGCGCCACCCGCGCCCGACTCGTCTGCCAGATGCTCACCGAGAGCCTGCTGCTCTGCACGATCGGCGCCGTAGTCGGCGTCGCCATGGCCGTCTGGGCGACCGACTGGGTCGACACCGCGGTTCGCGCCAACACCAACCCGCCGCCGTCCTGGATGACGTTCACCCTCGACCGCCCGGTCCTCATCTTCGTCGTGGTTGCGACCGCCCTGTCCGCGCTGATGTCCGGCCTCCTGCCGGCGCTCATGTCCTCCCGCGCCAGCGCGTGCGAGGTGCTGAAGGAGGGCGGCCGCGGCAACACCGGGCGCTTTGTCAGCCTCATCTCCAAGGGCCTGGTCGTGGTCCAGATCGTCGTCACCTTCGTCCTGCTCATCGGCTCGCTGCTCGAGCTGCAGACGATCATCCGCCAGCAGAACCTCGACTACGGCTACGACACGGGCGGCGTCCTCTCGGCCCGCATGGGTTTGATGGAGGGCGACTATCCCACCAACGAGTCACGCGTCGTGTTCTACGAAAAGCTCCTCCGCGAGCTCCGCGCCAACTCCGCGATCGAGTCGGTCGCGCTTAGCAACCGCTTCCAGATGGTGTTCTCCGGCTCGGGTCCGGTCGAGATCGAGGGCAAGCAGTACAAGGACGACAAGGACCGCGCGGTCACCAACGTCGAGAACGTGACCGACGGCTATTTCGGCACGCTCGGCCAGCGCCTGCTGGAGGGCCGCGACTTCACGATGGCCGACAACGACGTGAAGCAGCCGATCGCGATCGTGAACGCGACCTTCGCGCGGAAGCACTTTGGCAACGAGAGTCCGCTCGGGCGCCGCATCCGTTCCGTGACCAACAACGGCACCCAGTTCAACCCGTGGCGCACCATCGTGGGCGTCGTGACCGACGTCCGCATGCTCGGGCCGTTCAACAACCAGAACGACAACGCCGGCTACTATGTGCCGTTCACGGCGGTGGCGTTCGGCAACAACGAGGCGGTGGTGAATGGCATGCAGTTCGCCACCGTGATCGTGAAGGTGCGCGGGGCGGTCCGGCCCGAGAGCTTCGTCACCAGCCTCCGCGCGGCGGTGAACCGGGTCGACCCGAACCTCCCGCTCTACTTCGTGGCCACGCCGAAGACGAACATCCTCGGCTTCATTGGGCAGAACCAGGTGATCGTGGTGATGTTCGCCGTCTTCGGCGCGATCGCCGTGATCCTCGCCTCGGCCGGCCTCTACGGCGTGATGTCGTTCGCGGTCAACCAGCGCACCCAGGAGTTCGGCATCCGCATGGCCCTCGGCGCGGACCACCGCACGATCCTTGGGATGGTCCTGAAGCAGGGCGCGTGGCAGCTGATCTGGGGCCTGGTGCTCGGCCTCGGCATCGCGATCGTCTTCAGCCTCGTCGCCGAGCAGGCCATCAACAACTTCCTCTTCCAGGTCAGCCCGCGCGACCCCCTCACGTACACCGCCGTGAGCGTGCTGCTCATCGTGGTCGCGTTCGTCGCGACCCTCATTCCCGCCCGCCGCGCCACCCGCGTCGACCCAATGATCGCGCTCCGTGCCGAGTAGGGCGCTCCGCGCCCCAAGTAACAGGGATCAGGATCCAAGTAACAGGAATCTAGCGGGTCTCCCTTCAAAACAACCCACGCACCCCACCCTGATACTTGGTCCCTGGCACCTGTTCCTTTCCCGCCCGTAGGTTTCCTCCCAACGCGGTCAGCCCCAGGAGCCAAGTAGCAGGAGTCTAGCCGCCACCCCCTTCGAAGCGATCCGCGCACCCCACCCTGATACTTGGTCCCTGACCCCTGTTACCTCTCCTCATCATGCATCCCCTCCGCTCGCTGCTCAAGACCCCCGGCTTCACCGCGGTCGCTGTCCTCACCATGGCGATCGGCATCGGGGCGAACACCGCGCTGTTCTCGGTGTTTGACCGCCTGATCCTCCGGCCCGTCTCGGTGCCGCAACCCGACCGGCTGGTGGCGCTCTGGGTGAACAACGCGGCGCTGAACTTCAATGCGCCGGCGCTGTCGTGGCCGCGGTTCGAGGAGATCCGCCGGCACGCGACGTCGTTCTCGTCGGTGGCCGACAGCGCGTTCGACAATTTCACACTCACGGGTCGCGGCGACCCGGAGCAGCTCAACGGCCTGCGCGTGACCGCCGATTTCTTCACCACGCTCGGCGTGCGCCCGCTCCTCGGGCGCGGCTTCGTGCAGGACGACGACAAGCCCAACGGGCCGAATGTGTGCCTCCTGAGCCATGAGCTGTGGCAGACGCGCTTCGGCGGCGACCTGGAGGTGGTTGGCTCCACGATCCAGCTCAACGGTCTCTCGTGGCAGGTGATCGGCATCCTGCCGCCCCACCTTA
The DNA here is from genome assembly GCA_035334485.1 of Opitutaceae bacterium. Lineage (GTDB taxonomy): Bacteria > Verrucomicrobiota > Verrucomicrobiia > Opitutales > Opitutaceae > Opi-474. The sequence goes on along the minus strand of DAOQKI010000070.1, from coordinate 3,119 downwards.
CCAATCCGTTCGGTCAGGTTCAGGTGTTCGCGCCCCGCGTGTTCGAGATCACCGGCCTGACCGCCGTGCAGGTCCAGAATGGCGCCGGCTACACGCAGCCGATCGCGCGGCTCAAGCCGGGCGTCACGCTTGAGCAGGCCACAAGCGAGCTCGCGGCGCTCAGCCAGGCCTACGCCAAGGAATTTCCGGCCCGGCTCGACGCCAACGGCGTCGCCATCCCGCGCGGCTACGTCGAGGCGCTCGTCGGCCAGCTCCGGCCGACCTTTTACACCCTGCTCGGCGCGGTCGCGTTCGTTCTCCTCATTGCCTGCGCAAACATCGCCAGCCTCTTCCTCGGCCGGCTCGTGGCCCGGCACAAGGAGATCGCGGTCCGTCAGTCGCTTGGTGCGACGCGCGGGGCGATCGTGCGGCAGTTCCTCGCCGAGAGCCTCCTGTTCACCGCGGTGGCCGGTGGGCTCGGCCTGTTGCTCGCCCTGTGGGCGCTCTCTGCCATCGAGGCCAACGTCGCCACGCTGCTGCCGCCGAACACGTCGCTGACGCTCGACTGGGGCGCCGTCGCCTTCACGGCGGGGCTCACGTTTGGCAGCGGTCTGCTGGTCGGTCTCGTGCCGGCGCTGCAGGCCTCCAAGACCGAGCTGGTCGAGGTCCTTAAGGACTGCAGCCGCTGCTCCACCGGCTCGCGCGGCGGCAACTTCCGCTCCTCGCTCATCGTCGGCGAGGTCGCCCTGTCGGTCATCCTACTGGTCGGCTCCGGGCTGCTCCTGCTCAGCTTCCTCCGGCTCCAACGCACGCCGCCGGGCTTCGACCCGCGGGGCGTCGCCTCGGCCTTTGTCGGCATCCCGCCCAGCCGCTATCCGACCAACGCCGAGCAGGCGCGCTTCTTCAACGCGGTGCTCGAACAGCTGCGGGTCAATCCCCAGGTCCGCGACGCCGCCGCCTCGCTCGGTCTCCCGATCGGCGGGTTCCTGTCGCGTTCGCCCTACAGCGTCAGCGGCCGGCCGGTCCTTCCCCTCGCCCAGCGCCCGCTCGCCGGGTTCCAGGTGGTGAGCAACGATTTCTTCCGCGCGCTGCGCATCCCGCTGCGCGAGGGCCGCACGTTCACCGCCAACGACCGCGACGGCGGCCCCGGCGTGTGCGTGGTCAACGAGAGCTTCGCCCAGCACGTCTTCCCGGGCGAGTCCGCCGTCGGCAAGGTCCTGCTGCGCGGGCGCGACGCCGACATCAAGGTCGAGATCATCGGCGTGATCGCCGACGTGAAGAGCGCCGGGCTCAACGCGCCCGTGCCGGACGAGGTTTACTACCCGATGAACCAGCTCGGCCGGCCCGGCCTGGTCGTGTCGGTCCGCACCGATGTCGACCCGAACGCCATGCAGGCCGTGATCCGCAGCGCGGTCGCGGCCGTCGACAAGGACCAGCCGATCTCGTTCTTCCAGACGATGCAGTCGGCGGTCGACCAGAGCCTCGGCGCCCAGCGCATCGTGGCCACGCTCACCGCGATCTTCGCCGGCGTCGCCCTGCTGCTCGCGGCCGTCGGCCTCTACTCGGTGCTCGCCTATGCGGTCACCCAGCGCACCGCCGAGATCGGCATCCGCATGGCCCTCGGCTCGCCCCGCCGGGCCGTCATCGGGCTCGTCATGCGCTCCGGCCTGCGCCTCGTCGCCCTCGGCCTCGTGGTCGGCCTGCTCGGCGCGGTCGGCGTCGCCCAGCTGATTCAGTCGCTGCTCTTCAACGTCACCCCGCTCCACCCCGGGGTCTACGCCGGCGTCGCCGTCCTCTTCGCGCTCGTCTCGGCCGCCGCCTGCCTGATGCCGTCGCTGCGCGCCAGCCGTATCGATCCCCTCGTCGCCCTGCGGGCCGAATGAATCCTGTAACCTTTCCCGCGGCGGCCGGTTGGTGAATCCGTCGTCCCATGCTCGACCTGCGCCACGCCTGTCTCCGGCTCATCAAGCACCCCGGCTTCACGCTGGTCGCCGTCCTGACCCTGGCCCTCGGCATCGGGGCCAACACCGCGATCTTCTCCCTCGTCCAGTCGGTGCTGCTCACGCCGCTGCCGTACCCGGCGCCCGACCGGCTCGTCGTCCTCTGGGAGGACGAGATCAACTTCAAGGAGGCGTCAATCGCCTGGCCGGACCTGCTCGACTGGCAGCGCGACAACACCGCCTTCACCGCCCTCGGCGGTTACCGCCGCGACAACTTCACGCTGACCGGTCGGTCGGAACCGGTCATGGTCCGCGGCGCGCGCGTCAGCGCCGCGCTGTTTGACGCGATCGGCCTCGCCCCGTTGCGCGGCCGCGTGTTCACCGCGGCCGAGGACCACCCGGGCGCCGCCCCGCTGGCCGTGCTCGGGTACGGCCTGTGGCAGCGTCAGTTCGGCGGACGCGACGACGTGCTCGGCACCAGTGTCACGCTGAACGGCGAGCCGCACACCGTCATCGGCGTGCTGCCGCCCGAATACGCCACCCCGACCGGCGTCGAGTTCTACACCCAGATCGGGCGCAGCGGGTCGAACCCGGGCTGGCAGAACCGCGGCAACCACCCGGGCATCTACGCCATCGGCCGCATCAAGCCCGGCGTCACCCGCGAGGCCGCGTTCGCCGACCTGCGGCGGATCTCCGCGCGGATTTCCCAGGATCATCCCGACGAAAGCACCGGCGTCGTCGCCAGCGGGCAGCCGCTGCTCGAGGGCGCGGTCGGCAGCTACCGCACCGGCCTCCTGCTCCTGCAGGGCGCGGTGGGGCTCGTGCTGCTCATCGCGTGCGCCAATCTCGCGAATCTCCTCCTGGCGCGGGGCGCGGCCCGCGAGACCGAGTTCGCCGTGCGCTCCGCGCTCGGCGCCAGCCGCGGGCAGCTCATCCGCGCGCAGCTGGCCGAGAGCCTCGTGCTCGCCCTGGCTGGCGGCGGCCTCGGCGTGCTGCTCGCCGCCTGGGCCCAGCAGGGCATCGTCGCACTCAGCCCCGCCGGCGTCACCCGGTTCCAGCATGCCGCCATCGACGGCCGCGTCCTGGCCGCCAGCGCCGCCCTCGCCGTCGTGACCGCCCTCGCCTTCGGCCTCTGGCCCGCCTGGCGCGCCGCCTCCCCCGACCTTCGCCAGGCGCTCTCGACCGGCGGCCGCGGCGGTT
>DAOQKI010000069.1:0-19398 GCA_035334485.1 Opitutaceae bacterium | reverse complement strand
CCCCGGACGTGCGCGTCACCGCCTTCGACCGCGACCCGGCCGCCCAGGCCCGCGCCGCCGCGCTGGCCGCGGAGTGTCCGGGCCGGCTGGAACTGGTCAGCCAGGATTTCGGCCGCCTCGCGGACCTGCCGGCCGACGGATTTGACGGCGCCCTCTTCGACCTCGGGGTCTCGTCCTTCCAGCTCGACGACGCGGAACGCGGCTTCTCCTTTCGTCACGACGCTCCCGCCGACATGCGCATGGACCCCCGCGCCGGGGTGCCCGCCGCGCGCTGGCTCGAGACGGCCACCGAGGAGATGCTGGTGCGCGCGGTCCGGGACTACGGCGAGGAATCCCACTGGCGTCGCGTGGTGCGGGCGCTGCTCGCGGCTCGGGGCACGGGCGCGCTGGCCCGCACGGCCTCCCTGGCGGCGGTGATCGCGGACGCGATCCCGGCCCGGGACCGTCACACTTCCCGGATCCATCCCGCGACCCGCGCCTTCCAGGGCATCCGCATCGCGGTCAACGACGAGATTGGTGCGATCGAGCGCGCGCTGCCGGCGGCGTTCGCGAAGCTGCGGGCGGGCGGGGTGCTCTGCGTGATCAGCTTCCACTCGCTCGAGGACCGGCCGGTGAAGCAGTTCTTCCGCCGCCAGTGCGGCCAGCCGCTCGATGCCGACGACGCCACGCCGCAGGACCTGCGCGTGAAGCTCGCCGAGCCCCTCACGCGGAAACCGGTGACGCCGGCGGACGACGAGCTCGCCGCCAACCCGCGCAGCCGATCCGCGAAGCTCCGCGCGCTGCGCAAGCTCTGAACCTTTCCCCTCCGCCCCGGAACCGCCCCACATGAAAGCCTCCTCCACCCATGCCTTCGTGAACCAGCTGCTGGTCTACACGCTCGTGATGATCTGCTTCAGCGGTTCGATCGGCCTCGGCACGGTCTGGATGCGCCACCAGATCTCGGAGACGGCCAACGCGACGAAGGTCCTCGACGCGAAGATCGCCGAGCTCGAGCGCCGCGCGACCGAGAACACCGCGGTGATCGAGGCCGAGCAGACGCAGGCCGTGCTGCTGCAGCGCAACGCCGCGTGGGGCCTGGGGCTGGTGAACCCGACCAAGGAGCAGTTCGTCGACCTCCCGGGCGACCCGGTCCGCCGCCTCGCGGCCAAGCACAACCGCGACCTCTTCCACGACGGCGCCGCCCCGGTCGCCGTATCCCTCCATCTCGCCGGCCTGGCACCCTGAGTCCCATGTCGAAGGGGTTTGCCTCCACCTACCGCATCGTCCTCCTCGCGGCGGGGATCATGGTGTGCTTCACTGCGCTGGGTGCGCGGCTGGTGTACCTCCATGTGATCGACCGCGACGAGCTCGTGCGCTACGTGGACCGCGCCCGCCGCCAGATCATCGTCGAGAACGCCCGCCGCGGCGACATCCTCGACGCACAGGGCAAGATCCTCGCGACCAGCCGCACGCTCATCGTCCTCGGCGTCGATCCCCAGTCCCTCCGCCCGGAGGACGAGAAGAAATGGCCGCAGCTGGCCAGCCTCATCGGGATCCCGCTGGACGAACTCCGCCGCGTTTTCCTCACCAAGTCCCATCCGGCCGTCACGGCGACCACGACTCCCGCCTCGCCGGCGCCGGCGCCGGCGAACCTGGAGATCCGCTTCTCGCCCGCCAAGGCCGCCGCCGTCACCGCCGCGCTCACCCCGCCGGCCCCGGCGACCGACGCCGCCAAGCCGGAGGATGACACCGTCCTCGACGACACCCCCGACGAGCAGGGCGGCCGGCTGATCCGCTGGGCGAAGCTTAGCGAGGCGGTCGAGGAGTCCACCTACGCCAAGATTCAGGCCCTCGATGTCCGCGGCGTCTACGGCCAGCGCGTCTTCCGCCGGGCCTACCCGCACGACGGCCTCGCCGCCCACGTGGTCGGCTACGTCAACAAGGAGGGCGAGCCGGTCGCCGGGATCGAGCGCTACGCCGACTTCTTCCTGCACGGCCGCGACGGCTGGCGCGAGGGCGAGCGCGACGGCCTGCGCCGCGAGCTCGCGCAGTTCCGCACGCGCGACGTGCCGCCGTCCGACGGCTACTCGGTGACCCTCTCGATCGACAGCAACATCCAGTACTACGTCGAGGAGGAGCTCGCCCGGATCGCCCAGCAGTACCAGCCGGAGAAGGCGACCATCATCGTGAGCGACCCGAAGACCGGGTTCATCCTCGCGATGGCGAACTACCCGAGCTTCAACCTCAACGAGTACAACCGGGTGCCGAAGGAGCAGGAGGCCGCGATGAGGAACGTCGCGGTGGCCGACATGTACGAGCCCGGCTCGGTCTTCAAGATCGTGGCCGCGTCGGCGGCGCTGAACGAGCACGCCGTCACGCCGGCCATGCGCTTTGACTGCGGCCTGGAGAGCATCGAGTACCGGGGCCGGGTGCGCAGCCTGCCGCGCGACGACCACCACTACGACCACGCGCTCAGCGTCAGCGAGATCATCGCGAAGTCCTCGAACAAGGGCGCCGCGCAGCTCGCTATGCGGGTGGGGGAGGAGAAATTCTACGACTACGCCCGGCTCTTCGGCTTCGGCCAGCTGACCGGGTTCCCCGTGGGCGGCGAGATCTTCGGCTCCATGGCGCCGCCGGCGAAATGGGACGGCCTGACCATCACGCGCATGCCGATGGGCCACTCGGTCGCGGCCACGCCGCTCCAGATGCAGATGGCCATGAGCGTGATCGCCTCGGGCGGCTACCTCCTGCGCCCGCAGGTCATCAGCCAGATCGCTGACGCGTCCGGCGAGGTGGTCTACCGCTACGGCCCGGTGGTGAAGCAGCGGGTGGTCTCCGAGGACACGGCCCGCACGATGGCCCACATGCTCGAGGGCGTGGCGACCAAGGACGGCACGGCGCCCGAGGCGGCGATTCCGAACTTCGAAGTCGCGGGCAAGACCGGCACGACGCAGAAGCTGGTGCGCATTCCGCTCCCGAACGGCGACACGAAGCTGGTCTACTCGACCACTCACCACATCGCGTCCTTCGTCGGTTTCCTGCCGGCCAGCCGGCCGCGGGTAGTGATCTCGGTGATCGTTGATGACGCTGACGCGCACGCGCCGAATGGCGTGGCCTACGGCGCCAAGATCGCCGCCCCGTCCTTCAAGCACATCGCCGAGAAACTAATCACTTATCTCGACATCAAGCCGGTCTACGACACGACCGGCCGCTCCGCGCTCGCGATGGAAGGAGGCCGCCGATGATCGGCTACCTCACCTCCAACGCCGCCCTGATCCACGCGTTCTCGCCGCGCCCGGCCCGCCGCACGCGCCGCGAGACGCTCGCCCTCAACCGCGTCTTCAAAATGGCCCCGAAACTGTCCGAATACTTTGCCGACGGCGAGATCCTCGCCAGCCGGGGCGGCCTGGACCGCCCGATTTCCGGTCTCGCCATCGACAGCCGCCGGGTCGTCCCCGGCAACCTGTTCTTCGCCCTGCCCGGTCGCCGCGCCGACGGCGCGTCCTTCATCGACGAGGCCATCAGCCGCGGCGCCGTCGCGATCGTCACCCAGAAACTCCCCACCCACGCCCCGGCCCGCGTCACCTTCATCGAGGTCGCCGACGCCCGCACCGCGCTCGCGCGGGTCGCCCAGCGCTACTATAAGTTCCCGGACCGCGACATGACCGTCGTCGGCGTGACCGGCACCAACGGCAAGACGACCGTCACCCACCTCCTCAAGCACTTCCTCAACGGTGACCAGCGCGTCGGTCTGCTCGGGACGATCAACTACGACCTCGGCGCGCGCACCGTGCCGTCGTTCCGCACGACCCCGGAGTCCCTCGACATCTACGGCATGATGGCGCAGATGCGCGACGCGGGCTGCCGGCAGGCGGTGATGGAAGTCAGCTCCCACGGCATCGACCAGAAGCGCGTGCTCGGGCTGCAGTTCGGCGCGGTGGTGTTCACGAACCTCACCCGCGACCATCTCGACTACCACAAGACGCTCGAGGCCTATTTCGAGGTGAAGGCGAAGCTCTTCACCGGCGACACGGGCTCGCTGCCCCGGGTGGCGGCGGTGAATCTCGACGATCCGTACGGCGCGCAGCTCGCGGCGCGGATCCCGGCGGCGGTGAAGACCGTCACGTTCGGCGAGTCCCCGGCCGCGCAGGTGCGGGCGGAGCAGGTCTCCCTCAACTTCAAGAACACGACGTTCCGCCTGGTCTGGCCGGGCGGCACGATGGATTTGGATTCGCCGCTCATCGGGCGCTACAACGTGAGCAACCTCCTGGCCGCGGTGGCCGCGGCGTGGGGCCTGGGCCGCGACCCGCGGGTGTTCCTCGCGCGCCTGCGCGCGTTCGCCGGCGTCCCCGGCCGCATGGAGCGGATCGACGAGGGCCAGCCCTTCAACGTGCTCGTGGACTACGCGCACACCGACGACGCCCTGCGCAACGCGCTCGGCATGCTCCGGGCCATCACTCCCGGCCGCCTGCTGGTGGTGTTCGGCTGCGGCGGCAACCGCGACCGGACCAAGCGCCCCCTGATGGTTAAGGCCGTCCAGGAGTACGCCGATTTCGCCTTCGCCACCGCGGACAATCCCCGTAGCGAGGCCATCACCCAGATCTTCGGGGACATGAAGGCCGGCGTGACCGCGCCGGACAAGATCTCGTGGACGGAGGACCGCCGCCGCGCCCTCAGCTTGGCACTCGATGCGGCGCGGCCCGGCGACTGCCTGCTCGTCGCGGGCAAGGGACACGAAAGCTACCAGGAATTCGCCGACACCGTGATTCCCTTCGACGACCGGCAGGTCGTGCGGGAACTCATCGGGATCAAGGCGCTCAAAACCTGATGCCGTCCTTTGCTCCAGGCCAATTGGCGACGTGGACCGGCGGCCGCTGGACCACCGAGCCGGCGGCCCCGTTGACGGGCTTCACGCAGGACACCCGCCAGCTGCGGGCCGGCCAGGTATTCGTGGCGCTCAGGACCGACAAGCGCGACGGTCATGACTTTCTCCCGGCCGCGCAGGCCGCGGGCGCGACGGCGGCGATCGTGGCGACGGCCAACCCGGCCCTGACGCTGCCGCAGCTCGTGGTGGCCGATCCGCTCGCGTCGTTCCAGGCGATCGCGCGCGCGCACCGCCGGACGTTCCGCGGGCCGGTGGTGGGCATCTCGGGCAGCGCGGGCAAGACCTCGACGAAGGAGCTGCTCGCCCGCCTGCTTGGCGGCGAGGCCGGCGGCGTGCTCGCGACGGCCGGCAACCTCAACAATCACATCGGCGTTCCGCTGACCCTGACGCAGCTCGACCCGGCGCGGCACCGGTTCGCCGTGATCGAGGCCGGCATCAGCGCGCCGGGCGAGATGAAGCCGCTGGCGAACATGATCGAGCCGGACGTGGCGATCATCACCCTCATCGCGGCGGCCCACACGGAGGAACTTGGCGGACTGGAGGGCGTGGCGCGGGAGAAGGCGGTGCTGCCGGCGGCGGTGCGGCCAGCCGGCGTGGCGATCTTCCCGAAGTCCTGCACGCACTTCGCGCCGTTCTCGGACATGTTCGTGAACCAGCTGGTGCTGGAGCGCTCCGATGTGCTGCGGCCGGCGACGAAGCCGACCCACACCATCCATTTCAACGTGCTCCAGCGCGGGCACGAGACCGTGATCGTCATCGCCTACGGCCCGCCGCCGCCGGCGATGTTCAAGCTCGCGCGGGTGTCCGACGGCATGGCGCAGAACGCCGCGCTGGCGCTGACCGCCGCGCTGCGCCTGGGCGTGGAGCCGAAGCTCCTGCAGGAGCGGCTGGGGGGATGGGGTCCGGCCAAGCTGCGCGGCGAGATCCGGCGCGAGGGTGGGCGGCTGCTTTATCTCGACTGCTACAACGCCAATCCCGCCTCGATGGCCGACGCGCTGGCCGCGTTCCAGGCGGTGGCCCCGGCCGGAGAGACGCGGCTCTACGTGCTGGGCTGCATGGAGGAACTCGGCCCCGAGTCGCCGGCACTGCACCGGGCGCTGGGGCGGGCGCTCAACCTGCGCGGGGGCGACCGGATGATCGTGATCGGGCAGCAGGCCAACGAGGTGTGCGCGGGCGTACTCGAGCAGGGGGATTTCACGCGGCAGATCCAGATCGCGTCGACGATCGACACCATCGCGGCCGAGGTGGCCGCGTGGCACGGCGCGGTGTTCCTGAAGGGCAGCCGGCGGTATCAGCTGGAGCGGGCGATCGCGCCCGCCGGCGCGGAGGTGGCCCATGCTTAGCTTCCTCGCCAATTACGAGTCGGTCTTCGGGCCGCTCCGCATCTTCCACTCGCTGACCTTCCGGACGATCGGCTCCGCGGTCTGCGCCGCGCTCATCGGCTTTCTCATCGGGCCCGCGCTGATCCGCCGGCTCAGGCTGCTGAAGTTCGGCCAGCACTACGACGACGACCGCACCGGCGACCTCGCCAAGCGCTTCGACAAGAAGAACACGCCCACGATGGGCGGCCTGCTCATCTTCATCGCGGTCTTCGCCAGCTCCTTCCTCTGGGCGGCGCCCAACGTGTGGGTCTGCGTCGCGCTGTTCGTCTACTCGGCCCTCACCGCGGTCGGCTTCCGCGACGACTACCTCAAGGTGATCCGCAAGAGCCGCGACGGCATCTCATCGCGGGAGAAGATCATCTGGCAGACGCTGATCACGGTCCTCGCGCTCGCGGCGCTGCTGTCGCACCCGGTGAGCGCCGACAAGATCCGCGAACTCTGGGTGCCGTTCGTCAAGCACCCGGTGATCGCGAGCCTGCCGATTGCGGCGCTTTTCGTGTTTGTGTACCTGTGGCTGGTGGGCTTCAGCAACGCGATCAACCTCACGGACGGCCTCGATGGGCTGGCCATCGGGTGCACGATCTCGGTGGCCCTGGTCTACGGCATCCTCGCGTACGCCGCGGGCAACATCATCATCTCCGACTACCTCCTGATCAGCTACGTGCCGGGCACCGGCGAGCTCACGGTCCTGTGCGGCGCGCTGGTAGGCGCGGGCCTGGCCTTCCTCTGGTACAACTCGCACCCGGCCGAGGTGTTCATGGGCGACACGGGCTCGCTCGCGATCGGCGGGCTGATCGGCCTGATCGCGTTCATGGTGCAGCAGCCGCTGACGCTCGTGATCGTGGGCGGCGTGTTCGTGTGGGAGGCCGTCTCGGTCATCATCCAGGTGAGCTACTTCAAGTACACGCGGCGCCGCAGCCCGACGGGCGAGGGGAAGCGGTTCTTCCTCATGGCGCCGATCCACCACCATTTCCAGAAGCAGGGCTGGCCGGAGACGAAGGTCGTGCTCCGCTTCTGGGTGCTCTCGCTGATCTGCGCGCTGGCCGGGCTCGGCACGCTGAAGCTCCGCTGACATGTCCCTCCACCTGCCACCGCTCCTGAAGTCCCGCTTCGGCCCGCCGGTCGCCATCCTCGGCGGCGGCGTGAGCGGCGAGGGCGTGCAGGCGCTGGTCGCGGCGCTGGGCGGGACCGCGAAGGTCTACGACCAGAAGGGTCTCGAGTTCACCGCCAAGGCCGCCGCCGGCCATGGCCTCGTGGTGTATTCCCCCGGCTTCCCGCCCGAACATCCGTGGCTCGCTCGCGCCCGCGCGGCCGGCGCCGAGGTGCTCGCCGAGCTGGACTTCGCCGCGCTGTGCTGGGGCGGGAAGGTCATCGCGGTCACCGGCACGAACGGCAAGACGACCCTCACCGAGTTCCTCACCCACGCCCTGCGCACCGCCGGCCGCACCGCTGTTGCGACCGGCAACATCGGGCATCCCTTCACCCGCCTCGTCGCGGAGGTCGGCTCGGGCCTGCTCCCGGCGCCAGGCTCCGCGCTACAGCGGCTGACGGCGCAGCATCCGAACCGGCATGTGACGGGCGCCGCGCGCGACTGCTACGCGGTCTGCGAGGTGAGCTCCTTCCAGGCCGAGGGCCTGCGGCACTTCCACGCGGACGCGACGCTCTGGACCAACTTTGCCGAAGATCACCTTGAGCGTCATCCCGGGCTCGAGGCCTATTTCTCTGCGAAGTGGAACCTGATCACGCGCACCGCGCCCGGCGCGGTGTTTGCCGGCACGACGGTGCAGCGCTTCGCGGCGCGGTTCGACCGCCCGCTGCCGGCGTCGGCCGCCGTGGCCAGCGAGGCGCAGCCGGCCGACCCACGGCTCGCGGGCACGGTGTTTGCGGAGTATCCGCAGCGGGAGAACTTCCTCCTGGCGGCCGCCTGGTGGCGCCATGCGGGGTTCGACGAGAAGACGCTGCTGGCCGCCGCGCGGACCTTTGCGCTGGGCCGTCACCGCCTGTCCCGCGTGATGGAGCAGGAGGGCGTGACCTACTGGAACGATTCCAAGGCCACCAATTTCCACGCCGTCGAGGCGGCGCTCGCGAGCTTCCCGCACCCCGTCGTTCTCATCGCCGGCGGCAAGGGCAAGGGCGGCGACCTCGCCGGCTTTGTCCACCGCATCGCGCCGCGCGTGAAGCATGCGCTGCTGATCGGCGAGCAGGGCGCCGAGCTGGCTTTCCAGTGCTCCACCTTCCGCGTGGCCCACACCGCCTGCGCCTCGCTCGAGGAAGCCGTCCGCCGGGCCGCCGAGCTGGCCGAGCCGGGCGAGCACGTGCTGCTGAGCCCGGGCTTCGCGAGCTTCGACCAGTTCCGGAATTACGAGGACCGCGGCGACCAGTTCGAGCGCCTCGTGCGCGACCTCCGCGCGCCAGCCAATTTGAGATAGCATCCGCTCCCGCAACCCACCAACACTTCACCCTATGAAACTGCTCAAAGTCTTCGGCGCCGTGGTCGGAGTCCACGTGTTCGCCCTGATCCTCATCTTTGCCAATCCCGGCTGCAGTTCCGCCAGCAAACCCGCGCCGATCCCGTCGGACACCGTCGCCAAGTCCGAGCCGGCGCCGTCCCCATCCATCTCGGTCCCGGCCACGGCGGCGCCCACCGATTCGCCGGTGATCACCGCCACCGGCGGCTTCGACCCGAACGCCCCCGCCGTTTCGAGCTCGCCTTCGATCCGCTTCAGCCCGACCCGGCCCAACACGCCCGCCGCCAGCGCGCTCGAGGCCGAGCCCGTGGCCGACGTGACGCCGGCCTCGACCTATTCCGTGGCGAAGGGCGACAGCCTCTGGACCATCGCGAAGAAGAACCACGTCGGAGTCTCGGACCTCGCCGCCGCCAACAACATGAAGCCCGGCGCCTCGGTGCGCCTCGGACAGAAGCTCATCATCCCGAGCAAGTCCCTCCCGCCCGGCACCGCCGCCGCTCATGTCGCCCGCGAGGACGCCAAGGCCTCGGCCCCCGCCGGCGCACCCGTGACGCCGTCGGCGGACGCAGTGAAGCACACCGTGAAGGCCGGTGAGACCCTCGGCGCGATTGCGCGCAAGTACGGCGTCCGCATGGGCGACCTCGCGACCGCGAACAACATTGCCGATCCCGCCAAGATTCGCCCGGGCATGGAGCTGGTTGTCCCCGGCTGGCAGGCCCCCGCGGGCAAGGGTGGGAAGGCGGCCAAGGCCGCGGCGGCCACGTCCCCGGCGCCGCTGGAGATTCCGACGATCCGTGTCTCGACCGACGCCTCCGACTCCGGGGCGACGGCCAAGCCCGGCGACGCGCCCGTCATCACGGTCGACGACAATCCCGCCCCGAAGAAGCCCTGATCGATGGCGTTTGACCTACCGCCCCCGGCGCCGCGGGCGCGCTTCGTGGTCAATCCCGTGGCCATCATCGTCGTCTGCGCGATCGCGCTGACGATCTTGGGGCTCACGATCCTCTTCAGCGCCAGCGCCTCCTACAAGCAGGGGCCGTACTTCTATCTCAACAAGCAGCTGGGCGGCGTCGCGGCCGCGGCGGTGCTTTGCCTCGTGTTCAGCCGGCTGAACCTCGACTACCTGCGCAAGCACGTATGGTGGTTCGCCGGAATCACCCTGGTGCTGCTCGCGCTGGTGCTCGTTCCCCACGTCGGCATCGCGGTGAAGGGCAGCAAGCGCTGGCTGGGCTTGGGCGCGGCCCGCCTGCAGGTCTCGGAGTTCGCGAAGCTGACGATGGTGTTCTGCCTCGCGCACTACCTGGCCATCAACCAGACGCGCCTGGGCAGCCTCAAGCACGGCTACCTCATGCCGCTCGGCCTCATCGGGTCGTTTGCCGCGTTCATCATCCTCGAGCCGGACTTCGGCACGACCGCGCTGGTGGTGGCGGTCGGCCTGGTGCTCCTGTTCCTCGCCGGCGCGAAGTGGCGGTACATCCTCCCGACGATCGGCGCGGTGGCGGTCGCGTTCGCCGTGCTCGTGATCCACAACCCCAACCGCCTGCGGCGCCTGACGGCGTTCATGGACGTCGAGGGCAACAAGAACGCGGGCACCTACCAGCTCTACCAGTCGCTCGCGGCGTTCGCGGCCGGCGGCGTCGACGGCGCCGGGCTCGGCCAGGGCCGCCAGCAGCTCAACTTCCTGCCCGAGGCGCACACCGACATGATCTTCGCCGTCGTGGGCGAGGAGCTCGGCCTGTGGTTCACGCTCGGGGTGGTGGTGCTCTTCACGATCATGTTTGTCGCCGGCCTGATCCACCTGCGCCGCGCGCCCAATCTCTTCCAATACCTGCTCGTCACCGGCTGCCTGCTGATGATCTGCCTCCAGGCCATCATCAACCTTGGGGTCGTGACCGGCATCTTTCCCACCAAGGGCATGTCGCTGCCGTTCATCAGCGCGGGCCTGTCGAACCTCCTGCTGATGGGCATGCTGCTCGGCATCCTGCTCAACACCCAGCGGACCTGGGGCCGGGCGACGCTCGGCGGCCGCGGGCGGGCGATGGAGGAAGTCTTTGTTTAGGAAAAACCACTCTTAAAAACGCCAAACTCCAAACCGCCAAACGCCAAAAAAGTCGCGAGGCGTCTGACCGTTTGGCGTTTGGCAGTTTGGCGTTTGAAAATTCCTTCTCCCCCATGAGCACATTCCTGATTTCTTGCGGCGGCACCGGCGGTCACCTGGCGCCGGGCATCTCGCTGGCTGAGGGCCTGGTCGCCCGCGGCCACGTCGTCACGCTCCTGATCAGCCAGAAGAAGGTCGATGCGCGGCTGATCGAGAAGTACCCCCAGTTCAATTTCCTGCGCGTGCCGGGCACCGGCTTCTCGTGGTCGCCGATCCGGCTGGCGCGCTTTCTGGTCACGCAGCTGCAGGGCCTCCTGTTCTGTCTCCGGCTCGTCCGGTCGACCCGTCCCGACGGCGTGGTCGCATTCGGCGGCTTCACCTCGGCGGGCGTGGTCCTGGCCGCCTGGCTCTGCCGGATGCCGGTGGCGCTGCACGAGTCGAACCGCGTCCCGGGTCTCGCGATCCGGGTCCTCGGGCGCCTGGCCCGCCGCGTTTACCTGCCCACGGGCATCCGCCTCCCGAGCGTGCGGGCCGCCGCCACGCGCTACGCGGGCATGCCCGTCCGGCACGAGATCCGCCGCCTGCCGCAGGCTGCCGCGCGCGCCGCGCTCGGGCTCGACGCCAACCAGAAGGTTTTGGTCGTCTTTGGCGGCAGCCAAGGCGCCGGCCCGCTCAACGACTGGGCGCGCGCCAAGCTTGCGCTGCTCGCCGCGGAGGGGATCCAGGTTTACTGCGTCACGGGACTCGGGAAGGGCGGCGACGAGCAGCAGGAGCTCCGGACCAAGACCGGCGCGCCGATCCTCGCGCGGTTCACGCCGTTCTGCGACCAGGTCGCCGAGCTGCTGTCGGCGGCCGACCTCGTGGTGGCCCGCGCCGGCGCGGGCACGATCGCCGAACTCATCCGCTGCGCGACGCCCGCCATCCTGGTGCCGTACCCGCATGCGGCCGACGACCACCAGCGCGCCAACGCCGCGTTCTTCGAACGCCAGGGCGGCGGCGTCGTGGTCGACCAGGCCTTCCTCGCGGCGCTGCATGCCGAGGTGCTCGACACCATCTTCAACGACTGGCTCCTCCGGCAGTTCCGCGCGAACCTCGAGCGCATGGACCGCGAGAGTTCGCTCGGCCTGATGCTCGCCGACCTCGAGGAGATCGTCCGACCGCCGCCGGCGGCCCCGTCCGCCCCGGTGCCCTCCGCCGCATGAATGGTCCCGCGCGTCCCGAGCTCTTCGGCCGAACCGTCCAGCGCATCCACTGCCTGGGCGTCGGCGGCATGGGCGTCGCCCCGCTCGCGTCCTACCTGGCGCAGCTGGGCTACGTCGTGTCCGGCGAGGACGACGCGCTGACTGACGAGGTGCGCGCGCTGCTGGCGCGCGCGGGCGTGGCGCTGGGACCGCTGCCCGCCGCGTGCGACCTAGTCGCGTACTCGTCCGCGATTGCGCCCACGCATTCCGCCTACCGCGCCGCCGTGGCCCGCGGTCTCCCGCTCGTTCGCCGCGGCGAGCTGCTGGCCGAGGTGCTGAAGCCCCGCCGGCTCGTGGCCGTGTGCGGCTCTCACGGCAAGACCACGACCACCGCGATGCTCGCGACCGCCCTGCGCCGCGCCGGCTTCCCGGCCGGCTGGATCCTCGGCGGGCTGTTCGCCGACGAGACCCCGGCGGCCGAGGTGGGGGCGGGCGAGTGGGTTGTCGCGGAAATCGACGAGAGCGACGGCACCATCGAGCACTTTCACCCGGAGATCACCGTCGCGGTGAACCTCGACTGGGATCACCCGGACCACTACCGGCAGCGCGCCGACCTCGAGGCGACGTTCGCCGCGCTGTTCGGCCGCACGCGCGGACCGACGCTGGTGAACGCGGCCTGCGCGGCCTCGGTGCGACTGGCGCCGTCGGCGACCACCTTTGGTTTGGAGGATGATCGCGTCCATCCGGCCTACGCGGCGCGCATCGCGGACGAGGCCGGTGGCCGGCAGACGCTGGCGCTGTCCGGCCGGTTCGAGCTCGCGTCCGCCGTGGTGGCGGCGCGCGGAACTTTCAACGCCGCGAATGCCGCGGCCGCGCTCGCGGCGGCGGCCGCCATGGGGGCGAAGCTGGCGCCCGACCTGCTGGCCGACTATCCGGGCGTGCGCCGCCGGCAGTCGCTGGTGCCGGGGGCGGGCGGCCTCACGGTGATCGAGGACTATGCGCATCATCCGGCGGAGATCCGCGCGTTGCTCGCGAGCCTGCGGGCGCGGCTGACGGGCCACGCCCGGCTGGTGGTGGTTTTTCAGCCGCACCGTCACTCCCGCACCGCGCAGTTCCGCGCCGAGTTCGCCGCGGCGCTGGCGGCGGCGGATCGGGTGCATCTGCTCGACGTCTATGCGGCGGGCGAGGCGCCGGTGGCCGGGGGCACGACGGCGGACCTGCGGGCGGAATTCGACCGGCTCGGGGAGCCGGTGCCGGTCGAGCATCACCGGCAGGACAAGGCGTGCTTCGCGGCGCTGGACCGCGACGTGCGCACCGGGGATCTCGTGGCCTTTGTCGGGGCGGGCGACCTCGACCGCCAGGCGCGGGCGTGGCTGGCGGCGCGTGCGGCGCGCTGGGATGCGTTCGTGGCCGCGGTGCAGCCGCAGCTGCAGCCCGCGAGCCGGCTGAGACGCGAGGAGCCGCTGGCGCCGAAAACCACCATGCGCGTGGGCGGCGCGGCGCGCCTCTATGCCGAACCCGCGTCGGTGGCCGACCTCCAGGCGCTGCTGCGGGCGGCGAAAGTGCACGGCGTGCCCATCCTCATGCTGGGGCGCGGTTCCAATCTCGTGGTGCCCGACGAGGGCGTCGACGGCCTGGTGATCTCGCTCGCGCACGAAGGCTGGGCCGTCTTTGAGCCGCGGCCCGACGGTCGGGTCTGGGCGGGGGCGGGCCTGCGGCTGAAGAACCTGTGCGGCCTCGCGACCAAGGCCGGGCTGACGGGCTTCGAGTTTCTCGAGGGTATCCCGGGTAATGTGGGCGGCGCGCTACGGATGAACGCCGGCGCGATGGGCGGCTGGATGTTCGACGTCGTCGAGGAGGTGCAGGTGATGACCTACGACGGCGAGGTGCGGTTGATGCCGAAGGCGGCGATGCACG
The DNA here is from genome assembly GCA_035334485.1 of Opitutaceae bacterium. Classification (GTDB taxonomy): domain Bacteria; phylum Verrucomicrobiota; class Verrucomicrobiia; order Opitutales; family Opitutaceae; genus Opi-474. Next base: position 5,488 of record DAOQKI010000069.1, on the reverse strand, counting down.
TGGACTACCGGCACTGCGCGGAGCTGCACCACGCGATCGCGCTCGGGGCGCTGCTGCGGCCCGCGGCGCAGGCGGAGGCGGAGGCCGTCGCCCGTCAGATCGACGTGTATCGGCGCAAGCGGCAGGAATCGCAGCCGCGCGAGCCGAGCGCGGGGTGCGTTTTCAAGAATCCGCCGGGCAATTCCGCGGGCCGCCTCATCGACGAGAGCGGGCTCAAGGGCGAGCGGGTGGGGGACGCGGAGGTCTCCCGGATCCACGCGAATTTCATCATCAACCGCGGCGCCGCGACCGGCGCCGACGTGCTGGAGCTCGTGCGCCGCGTGCGTGCGCGCGTGCGGCAGGCCAAGGGAGTGGACCTCGAGCCCGAGGTGCTGCTCTACGGCCGGCACTGGAAGGACGTCCTATGAACTCTCCCGTGATCGCCGTCCTGGCCGGCGGCACCTCCGCCGAGCGCGAGGTGTCCCTTGGCTCCGGCGCGGCCTGCGCCGCCGCGCTCGCCCGCTCGTTTTCCACCCGCCTCGTGGACGTCACCGCGAACGCGCTGCCGGCGGGCCTAGACCCCTCGCGGGACGTCGTGTTCTCCACCCTGCACGGCACCTTCGGCGAGGACGGCGGCATGCAGCGGCTGCTGGAGACGGCGGGCGTGGCCTATGCCGGCTGCGGGGTCGAGGCGAGCGAGCTGACGATGGACAAGGCGCGCACGAAGGAGGCCGCGGCGCGCCGCGGTGTGCGCGTGGCGAAGGGCCTGACCTTCCGGGCCGACGCCAAGCCGGAGGCCGCCAAGGTCGTGGCGCAGCTGGGCGACAACCTCGTCGTGAAACCCAATGCCGAGGGCAGCAGCGTCGGCCTGAGCCTGGTGGGCGGGCGCGACCAGCTGGCCGAAGCTCTGGGACAGATTTCCGCCGGCACGTGGCTCATCGAGCAGCGCATCATTGGCCGCGAGCTGTCCGTCGGCGTTCTTGGTCAGCGGGCGATGGGCGTGGTCGAGATCCGGCCGAAGTCGGGCGTGTACGACTACGCCAGCAAGTACACCAAGGGCGCGTCGGAGTATTTTGCGCCGGCGCCGCTGGAGGCGCCGGCGACCGCCGCGGTGCGGGCGGCCGCGGAGTCGGCGTATGCCGCGTGCGGGTGCCGCGACTACGCCCGCGTCGACTTCATGCTGTCAGCCACCGGCGAGCTTTATTTGCTGGAAATCAACACGCTGCCCGGCATGAAGGAAACGAGTTTGCTGCCGATGAGCGCGCGCTGCGTGGGGCTGGATTTCACGGCTTTGGTCAGGGAAATGGTCACACCCGCGGTGCAGCGTTTTCAGGCCGCCACCTCCTCCGCCGACCGTTGAATCCGCTGCCATCCAACCTCTCGCCCGCCCGCCACTGGAAGGACATCCCCCAGGCGGTCAGCCATCGGGCCATGTCGGCGGAAGGGAAGCGGCGCGCCACCCTGCGCACGCTGAAGATCGTCGGCACCGTGGTCTCGCTCGGCCTGCTCGCCTGGGGCGGGATCGAGGTGGCCGGGGCGTTGCGCGACCAGCCCGGCGTCGGCCCCTCCGTGCCCTCGGCGCCGCTGTCCGAGCTCGTGCTCTCGACCGACGGCGTCCTCGACCGCGCATGGGTGTCGCGGGCGCTCGCCCTGCCGCGCGGCGCGTCGCTGATGTCCCTCGACCTCTTCCAGCTCCGCGCGCGGCTGCTGGCCTCCGGCCAGGTGCGGGCGGCGACGCTGACCAAGAATTTTCCGTCCACGCTGGCCGTGAGCCTCAACGAGCGCTCGCCGGTCGCCCGCCTGCAGGTGCAGGACAGCCAGGACGACGCGCGGACGCTGCTGGTGGCGCGCGACGGCACCGTGTTCGAGGGAGCCAACTACGACCCGAAGATGATCGAGACGCTCCCGTGGCTCGCGGGCCTCCGGCTGACCCGCCAGGGCGGCGCGTTCCAGCCGATCACGAACATGGAGACGGTGGCCGACCTGCTGGCCAAGGCGAAGCTCGAGGCGGAGCACCTCTACGCCACGTGGCGCAGCGTCTCCCTCGAGTACCTGGCGAAGGACAACGAGATCAAGGTCGCGACCCGGGACGGCCAGGTCATCACCTTCAGCACGAACGAGGACTATTTCCGCCAGCTGGCCAACCTCGACGCGATCCTCGACGCCGCGAAGGCGCACCCGGAGCGCGCGCTCCGCGAGATCAACCTCGCGGTTGGCAGCGAGGTCCCGGCGGCCTTCAGTCCCGCGTCGCCCGCGGACGGCGCGCCGGCCTCGCCCGTGCGCTCGGCCCCGACGACCTCGCGCGCCCCCCAATTCACCGGCTTCCACCCGAACTGATCCCTCTGCTCCCATCGTGAGTTCCCGTTCCATGTTCATCGGTGCCGTCGAGATCGGCACGTCCAAGGTCACCGCGCTCGTCGGCGAGTACAACGGCCGCGAGCTGGCCATCATCGGCCACGGCGAATGCTCGTCGCGCGGCGTGATCAAGGGCTCCGTCGTCGACTACAAGGCCGCCTCCGAGTGCACGCACAGCGCGCTCGAGCAGGCCGAGCGCGACGCCAACGAGCGCATCGAGGTCGTGTTCCTCGCGCAGACCGGCGCCCACCTCGAGGGGTTCTACAACGAGGCGTGGGTGAACGTGAAGTCGGCGGACAACATGGTCGACGCGGCCGATGTCCGGACGGTGAGCGAGCTGGCCAAGTCGAAGGAGCTTCCGGCCGGCCGCATGGTTGTTCACCACATTCGCCGCCCGTTCCGCGTGGACGGGCGCCTGGTGCCGGGCAACCCGGAGAATCTCGTCGGCCAGCGGCTCGAGGTCGGCTACTGGACCGTCCACGGCCAGGAGCAGCGGCTCGCGGACAACATCCACGTGATCCGCGGCTTCAACCTGGAGGTGCGCGAGCTGGTGCTCTCGAGCCTCGCGTCGGGCCACATGGTCACCACCTCGGAGGACCGGCAGCACGGCGTGCTGGCGATCGACATCGGCGCCGGCACCACGGACTTCGTGCTCTACCGCGACGGCGGCGCGCACACCACCGGCGTCGTGCCGGTCGGCGGCTCGCATCTCACGAACGACCTGAGCATCGGCCTGCGGCTGACCCAGGGCCAGGCGGAGAAGCTCAAGCTGCGCTTCGGCCGCGCCGCCGTGCAGGCCAAGGACCGCGCCGACAAGGTGTGGCTCGACGGCAACTACTCCATCGGCGACCGCCAGTTCCCGCGGCAGACGATCGAGCAAATCACGGCCGCGCGCACTTGGGAGCTGCTCGAAGTTGTGAAGAAGAAGCTGGGCCACTCGTTTTCCCCGGAGACCTGCGCCGCCGGCGTCGTTCTCCCCGGCGGCACCGCCAAGCTGGCGGGCATCGCCGAGACCGCCGCCAAGGTCTTCGGCGTCCCGGCCCACCTCGGCGAGGCGCCCTCCTGGGTGGCGGAGAACCTCCGCGACCCCGCGCAGAGCACCGCCCTCGGCCTCCTGTACTACGGCGTCAGCGCGCAGAACGAGCGCGCGCCGGCCGGCCGCCGCCGCGGCGGGTTCCTCTCGAACGTGAAACGCCTCTTCGCCGGAGCCTGACGCGCCCATGGACCTGAACGAACTTCCCCTCGAGCACTCGCTCCTCACCGACCGCAGCATCGCGATCAAGCTGGTGGGCGTCGGCGGTGCCGGCTCCAACGCCGTCGACCGGCTCAAGATGGAGAACCTCGAGCGTCTCCAGCTCGCCGTCATCAACACCGACCACCAGGCCCTCGCGAGCTCGCCGGTGCAGGACAAGGTGCTGATCGGCATGAGCGTCACCCGCGGGCTCGGCGCCGGCGGCGACCCCGAGCTGGGCCGCGAGGCGGCCGAGGCCGACCGCGAGAAGATCACCGCGGTGGTCAAGGACTGCGACCTCGTCTTCCTCATCGGCGGCATGGGCGGCGGCACGGGCAGCGGCGCGCTCCCGGTCGTGGCCGAGCTCGCCGCCGAGCAGGGCGCGCTGGTCATCGCGTTCGTGACGATGCCGTTCAGCTTCGAAGGCGGCCGCCGGCTGAAGCAGGCGGAGGAGGGACTCAACGCCCTGCGACGCGGCTGCGACGCCGTCATCCCGCTGCCGAACGACATCCTGCTCCAGGAGGGCGCTGATGACACGAGCGTGCTCGACTCCTTTGCCCGGGCCGACGAGTGGATCGGCCGCGGCGTGAAGTCGATCTGGGCAATGCTGTTCAAGACTGGCCTCATCAATCTCGACTTCGCCACGCTGCGCGGCGTGTTCCAGCAGCGCGGCGGCAAGACGCTGTTCGGGCTGGGCGAGGGCGCGGGCGAGAACGCCGTCGCCGACGCGCTGGCCAGCCTCAAGCTCTGCCCGCTGCTCCACACGCCGGAGTTCTCCCGCAAGGCCGACCGGATGCTCGTCAACATCATCGGCGGCACCGATCTCACGCTGCCGAAGGTCAACGAGCTGATGACCGCGATCACCGAGCAGTTCGGCCGCGAGTCCCACATCATCATGGGCGCCGTGATCGACGAGGCCATGCAGAACCGCGTCGAGGTCTGCGTCCTCGGCATGAGCGACATGGCCGGCCGCGCCCTGCCGCCCCGCCGCCCGGTGCCCGCCGGCGGCCGGACGAAAACTCCTTTCCCGCGTCCGGAACCGGCGCCCGTCGCGTCCGCCCCCGTGGCCGGCTCGACACCACCTCTGCAGACCGAGCTGGTCGCAACCGCGACCCCGGCCAAGCCCGCCTCGCAGGAGGAATTCGGCTTCGGCGAGGTGGAGAGCCGCGGTCACTTCGAGAAGACCGACAAGAATCTCTTCGACGGCCAGGACCTCGACGTCCCGACCTACCTGCGCAAGGGCATCAAGGTCGCACTCTGAGCTGACGCGTCGTCGGGGAGCTTGGCCTGGGCCCCAAGAAGGCGTGGGGCGCAGAAGAACCGGACCTGGACCTCCGAAGCTGGGCCTCAGGCCGCCTCAACTTTCAACCGTCAGCTTTCAACGGCGCGAAGCGCCCACCGGCTGATTGTTCGCGCGGCTTCGCATTGCCCTCGGGGAAACTCCGGTGGTACGGAATCCGTCCGGGCCGCGCTCCGCGGTCCGCCCTCCCCATGATCGAAGCCAGCGAGCATTTCTACCACGACGATCCGAATTCCGGCCCGGCCGATGTCCGGACCGAGCTGCCCGGAGTCGACTACTACTTTGTCGGCAATGGCCTGATCCAGGCCGCCGTCCAGATCGCCCCGCGGCCCGGCGCCACGCCGGTCGGCCTGCTGGTGATGAACCCGGACCGCCTCCGCAAGAAGCGCGAGGCACTGACGATGGATGCGACCGACGGACTCGCCGCCACGCTGGTGCGCATCATCCGCGACGGTACGACATTGGAGGCGGTCGCCGGCCGGGTGACTGCGCGCTGGCTGCCGACCGCCGCGGTTCCAACGGTCGAGGTGAAATGGTCCGCCGGCGGCCTCGCGGTGACCGAGCTCTTCTGCTGCCCGACCTGGTCCCGGCCGAGCCTCGCCCGCGTGATCACGGTGACGAAC
>DAOQKI010000068.1:0-19658 GCA_035334485.1 Opitutaceae bacterium | reverse complement strand
CCGAGCAGCGTCAGGCTGGCGGCGACCACGCCGTCGGCCTGGGCGACATCACCGCCCACGATCGGCACGCCATGGCGGCGCGCGCAGGCGGCGAGGCCGCGGTAGAAGTGTTCGAGCCACCGACGGCTGACCCGGGCATCCAGCGTGAGGGCCAGGACCGCCGCGGTCGGCTTTCCTCCCATGGCGGCCAGGTCGCTGAGGTTGCGCTTGAGGAGCTTGGCGCCCACCGCGCGGGGCGGGACGGAGGCGTCGAAGTGGCGGCCGAAGATCACCGGGTCGACCGTGATCAGCTGCCGGCCGCGCGCCGCGGGCAGGACGGCGCAGTCGTCGCCGATCCCGAACGGTGCGCGCGGCGACGCCGGCCCGAGCCAGCGTCGGATCGCGGCGATCAGGCGCTCCTCGCCGAGGGCGGCGACGGAGGCGGAAGGCTGGGACGTGAACGGGTGCACGGATCGACGCGGGGAGGCTAGGGGAATGGGCCGGCCGGTGCGACCTCAGACATCGACGCCGGCAAGGATCAGCAGCGTGGTCGTGGCGTTGAAGAACGCGTGCGCCAGGATGGTCGTGCTGATCCGGCCGGTGCGCTCGTAGGCGAGGCTGAAGACCACGCCGAGCGCCACCAGGGGCGCGAGGCTGACGAGGTTGGTGTGCATCGCGCCAAAGATAAAGGCGGGCAGGAGCAGCGCCGCCCAGCGCGGCAGCCGCGTCCGGACGTAACGGAAGATGCCGGCGCGGAAGATCAACTCCTCGGCGACGGGAGCCACGAGCGTTGCACAGGCGACGAGCACCGCGGCGGGCAGCGGGCCCTTGGAATGGCGCAACAGCTCGATCGCTTCCTGCGGCGGAGTGGGTACGCCCAACGCATTGAGCAGCGCCTGCCAGACGAGGCTGACCGCCACGATCACCGGCAGCGCCGCAAGATACGTCACCAGGCCCGCCAGCAACGGATTCGGCGCGGGGGTCGGCCCGGGCCCGTCGGCCTGGCCGCGGCCATACCGGAACCGGTACAGCAGCACGCCGCCCAGCAGACCGAGCTGGAATGCCGCCGTCGTCAGCACCAGACGGAGGTCGGCGTCGAGCCGCTGCTGCTTCAGCCAAAAGCCGGCCGCGAACGGCGCCAGCAGGCCGCCGCAGACCACGAACCACAGGAACAGGAAGAAATCCGTCAGCGTCGCATTCCACGGCCCCAGCTGCGCCGGGGCCCGCCGGGCCGCTGCGCTCAGGCCGTGACGCCACAGCAGGACCGCGCCGGACAGGATCAGGAGAACCTCGGCGGCGTTGGCGATCGTCAGGAGGGACGGAAACATGCGGAGCCAGTGCGACGGAAAAGCGCCCGCCGCGCAATCCCTCTGTCCGGGCCGCCCCTGGGGCGCGCGTTCGATTCTCTCATTCTGCCACTGGCATTCTGAGCGCAGCGAAGAATCCGGTTGGTTACCGCCCCTGGTTTCGACCGCGTCCCACTGGATTCTTCACTCCGTTCAGAATGACAAACGGGTGGTGGACCTGCGCATCATTCAACCGCCAGCTCCGCCACGTAGGCCCAGTCGAACGCGTTGGTGCCGTTGGGGTCGGTGTAGAGTTCCAACTGCTCGCCGGGCCGCAGCTCAACGGTGGGCGTGCCGACCTGGGTGTCGCGGTCGGCGGGATGGGCGACGGGATCGAGCAGCCGGTGCCAGAGGACGCGGGAGCCGGCCGGGGAAACCGCCAGCAGCTGGAAGTCCACGCCGTTGGTGCGGGCGTCGCCCTGCCACGCCGAGTCCAGGATGCCGAACTCGATCCGAATCCGGTGACGGCCCGCGCCGGGGGCAAACCAGAGCCGCGTCGGCGCGTGCGCGCTGAACACCGAACGGTCGCGCAACGGATGCCGCAGGAGGGTGTAGGGCACCTCGTAGCGCACGAGGCACGATGCCAGCCCGTCGAACACCCCCACGCCGTGCAGGCGTTTCGGGTCGCCGGCCAGCGGAACCGGCACGGACTCGTTGCGCTTGAGGAGCTGGATGCCGGCACCGGCGTACAGCGGCAGCCGGCCCGACCATTCGTCGCGCAGCGCGGCGCTTACATAGACGAGCGAGTCGGGCGTCGCGAGGATCGGCTTGGGGTGGAGTCCCAGTTTCGCACGGGCCAGTTCGACGAGTTCGCCCCGGTGGCGCGTGTCGCCGGTCAGGACCAGCGCCGCGACCGTCTCACCCTGCAGGTCGTGAAACGCACGCTCTAGGTAGGCGCGGTTTTCCTCGTAGCCGCGGCGGATCATCAGCGCCCGGCGGCGGGTCGCCCAAGGCAGCTCGGCGCTCCAGTCCTGGCCGGCGACGACGAGCACGTCATCCGGCGCGGTGAGGTCGGACAGGGCGTGGGTCAGCGCCGTCTGTCCGTCGCTCGCCACCCGCTGCTCCGGCAGGTAGTGCGTCACATAGAGCCGGGCCTGCAGACCGAGGGCTGCCACCACCAGGAGCGCGCCGAGCCAGCGCGGGAGCCGGCTGTCCAGCAGCGCCACCGCGGCAAAACCCGTGGCCACGGCGAGGAATCCGGCGTTCGCGTAGTAGTAGTAATCGTGCCACGCGTAGAGGAACGGGAACACGGCCGGTGCGAGGAAGAACAGGCCCGCGCTGCCGACGATCCAGCCGCGCCAGCGCCGGGACGCGACGACGGCCATGACGGCCACGGCCGCCAGCACCCACGGGTTGATCGCGGCGGTGCCGACCATGCTGGTCCAGCGACGCCAGTAGTCAGGCGAGATCCGGTCGGCCAGCACCCCGAAATTGTAGAGGCGCTGCGGACCGGAGGTCAGCATGTCCGCGGCGGGATTGTGCGCCTTGACCGAGTCGCCGAAGGCCACCCAGGCCAAGCCGGCCGCCGCCACCGGGGCCAACGCCAGCGCGGCCCACGCGACCCGGCGCCACGCTGCGGCCCTCGCCTCCGGTGCGGCTTGGTTGGCCCGCCACGCCGCATGCAGCAGGAATCCGCCGATCGGCACGAGAAACAGGAACACCGTCGTGACCTTGACGAGGATCGCGAGCACCCCGAGCGCGGTGGCCGCGGTCAGCCAGCCTCCGTGGCTCCGGCGCAGTCCGGTCACGTAGGCCGCCAGGAACCAGGCGGCGAACATCAGGGCCATGGATTCGATCAGGACGGCGCGCGTGTAGAACACGTACACGGGCACGGCCGGCACGAAGGCCAGCACGAGCCAGCGGCGGGCCCGGTCGAGGCCGAACTCAGCCAGCAGGAGCCACACGGCGGGCAGGGCGAGGTAGAAGCAGGCGAGACTCACCGCCCGGGCCGCCTCGACGAGCGGCACGTGGAGCGTGCGCTGCAGGGCGGCGACGGTCCACTGGTAGAGCGGAAACTCCATCGGGATCGACCACGGCTTGCCCAGCACCGGCGTCGGGTAGGCGAGCGAGAGGCCCGGCTCGCGGGCGATGAAGTGCGTGGTCAGCGCGGTCTGCGCCTGGCGGAAGGTGTTTCCCGGCAGCATGCCGTACCGCCAGCCGACCGTCGCGGCCCACAGGTGCAGTGCGAGGACCGCGAGGAAGAGCGCGCAGGTGGCCGCCTCGGACAGCGGGCGCGCGGCGGGTTGGCCGGTCGGCGGGCTCACGATGGGAGAAACGGGAGCGACGCGGAGCGGCTCAGGCGACGGACGGACCGGCTCACGCGGCCGGCTCGACGATCCGGCCCTGGTCGAACACGACCCGGCCGTCGACGATCGTGGTCTTCACGCGCCCGGTCAGGGTCCGGCCATGCCACGGCGAATTGCTCGACTTGCTGAACCCGGCGCGGGCGTCGTAGGTCCAGCGCTCCTTTGGGTCGAAGAGGCAGATGTCGGCCGCGGCGCCGGCGGCGAGGGTGCCGGCCGTCAGCCCGAGCACGCGGGCGGGTTGGCGGGTGAGCAGGTCGACCACGTGGGCCAGCTTGAACTTGTGGTCGCCGACGAGCACGCCGAGCGACACCGCCAGGGCGGTCTCGAGGCCGAGGATGCCGTTCGGCGCGTAGTCGAACTCCTTGTCCTTCTCGTAATTCGTGTGGGGCGCGTGGTCCGTCGCGATGCAGTCGAGCGTGCCGTCGCGGAGGCCTGCAATGATCGCCCGGCGGTCCGACGCGGTCCGCAGCGGCGGGTTCATCTTGAAGTTCGTGTCGTATGTCCGGAGCTCCTCGTCGGTGAACGAAAGGTGGTGCGGCGTGGCCTCGGCCGTGATGCGCACCCCGCGCGTCTTCGCGCGGCGGATGATGCCGACCGAGTATTTCGACGAGATGTGCTGCAGGTGGATGTGCGCGCCGGTGTATTCGGAGAGGATGACGTTGCGCGCGACGATGATGTCCTCGGCGGCGTGGGGCCAGCCCCGCAGGCCGAGGCGCGTGGAGACGGCGCCTTCGTTCATGACCGCCCCCTGCGTCAGCGACGCATCCTGGCAGTGGTCCATGATCGGGAGGTCGAACATCTTCGCGTACTCGCAGGCGCGGCGCATGAGCTCGTTGCTCTGCACGCAGTCGCCGTCGTCGGTGATCGCCGCCACGCCGGCGCGCTTGAGCGAGCCGATGGGGGCGAGGGCGGCGCCCTTCTGTCCGACCGTAATGCAACCGGTGGGGAGCACCTTCACCACGGCGTCGCGGCGGGTGGCGTCGTTGATGAACTGGATCGTGCCGGCGTTGTCGGCGACCGGCGACGTGTTCGGCATGCAGACGACCGTGGTGAACCCGCCGGCGGCGGCGGCGCGGGAGCCGGTCGCGATGGTTTCCTTGTGGGTCTGGCCGGGCTCCCGGAAATGGACGTGGATGTCCACCAGGCCGGGGCAGGCGACGAGCCCGCGGGCGTTGATCTGCTGCGCGGCGGCCTTGGCGGCGGCGGACAGCGACGGGACGATCTTCCCGTCGCTGACAAAAAGATCGCCGACCGCGTTGCGCGAGGATGCCGGGTCAATGATGCGGGCCTGTCGGATCCAGAGGGAGGACATGGGCGGGGAGCGGAAAATTGGGAAAGCGGTAAACTGGGAAAGTGGGAAACGTCAGGCGGGGTCGGGGGCGGCGTAGACGTGTTCGGGCTGGCCGCCGGCGCAGAGGTAGAGCACCGCCATGCGGACGGCGATGCCGTTGGTCACCTGCTCGAGGATCACGCTCCGCTCGCCGTCGGCGAGGTCGCTGTCGATCTCCACGCCGCGGTTGATCGGGCCGGGGTGCATGATGATCGCCTTCGGGTTCAGCCAGCTCGCGCGGGTCTTGTTCAGGCCGAACATGCTGGTGTACTCGCCGAGAGACGGGAAGTGGCTGGAGGCCTGCCGCTCGTGCTGGATGCGGAGCAGCATCACCACCTCGGCGTCGGCGAGGGCCGAGCGGAGGTCGTGCGAGACCTTGACCCCAAGCTCCGTGAACCAGTGCGGCACGAGGGTGGAGGGCCCGACGAGTGTGACCGCCGCGCCGAGCTTGTTCAGCGCGTAGATGTTCGAGCGGGCGACGCGGCTGAAGAGAATGTCGCCGAGGATGACCACCTTGCGGCCCTTCAGGCGGCCGAGGTGCTCCTTCATCGTGAACGTGTCGAGCAGGCCCTGCGTCGGGTGCTCGTGCGCGCCGTCGCCGGCGTTGATGACCGGAATGTCGAGGATCTTCGAGAGGTACAGCGGCGAACCGGCGGCGGAGTGGCGCAGGACGATCATGTCGGCCTGCAGCGCCTGGATGTTCTGCGCGGTGTCGCGGAGCGTCTCGCCCTTGGTGGTGCTCGAGCTGGAGCCGTCGAGCGAGATCACGTCGGCGCTGAGCCGCTTGGCCGCCATGGTGAACGCCATGCGCGTCCGGGTGCTGGGCTCGAGGAAGAGGTTGACGATGGTTTTGCCGCGGAGGGCAGGGACCTTCTTCACGCTGCGCGTGAGCGTGCGCTTGAAGGCCGCGGCGGTGGCGTGGACCTGCTCGATCTCGGCGAGGGTCAGGTCCTCAAGGGTGAGGAGGTGGCGGCGCGTCCAGGGCATGGGAGGGATATCGGTCGGGGCGAAATTCGGCGGTGGGCGCGCGGCGGGACCTAGGCGCGGGCCGGTCGTCGGCCCTTGGGGGCGGGTTTGGCGGGGGCCGGGCGCGGCCGGACCTCGATCGCGTCGAGCCCGGGGTCCTTGGCGTCCAGGCGAACCACGACCTTCTCGTCGTGGGAGGCATCCAGGGTGATGCCGCGGTAGTCGGCGGCGACCGGGAGGAGGCGTCCACCGCGCTCCACGAGCACGGCCAGCTCCACCTTGGCGGGCCGGCCATGGTCGAACAGCTCGTCGAGGGCGGCCTTCACCGTCCGACCGGAAAACAGGACGTCATCCACCAGCACGACCGTCGCGCCATGCACGTCGGCCGGGATGTGGGTGGGGGCGAATTCCTTCGGGATCGGATGCCGGCCGAAGTCGTCGCGGTGAAAGGAGACATCGATCGTGCCGGCCACCACCGTGGGCCCGGACGGCTGGGCGAGGGCGCGGGCCAGCCGGCGGGCGAGCTCGACGCCGCCGTTGGCGATGCCGAGCAGGATCAGGTGCTTGGTGCGCGGGTGGCGCTGTCCAATGCCCGCAGCCAACCGCTCGATCGCGGCGTGTATCTCCTTCGCGCCAATGGTCTGGGATGAGCCCACGTTCTCCTTTTGTGACGGTTCCGCGTAGGCGAGGAAAGAAATATCTTGGAGGACGGAGCAAAACGCGGAACGAGAAGCGGGCGGGAGAAAACGCCAATCGCCAAACCGCCAAACGCCAAACTTAGGGGTAGGCGGATAAGGTGCTAGAGCTGTAAGGCTGACTGGGTCGTTTCGCTGGCACGGCTTTCGTGCCTCGACGACTGTCCCTCGCTTACCCCTTATTTTGCGTTTGGCGGTTTGGCGTTTGGCATTTCTTAACCCCAGCTCTCTGTCCGCGAGAAATTCCAAGAAAACGCTTGCTGTCCTAACTGTACTAGTGCAACTAGGACGGCATGCTGCCGTTCACGATTGAGCTCAAGCCGGGATTGCCGGTGGCCGAGCAGATCCTGTTTGCCGTGAAAAAAGCCGTGGTGGCGGGACAATTGCGGCCGGGCGACCGGTTCCCGTCGGTGCGGGTCCTCAGCCAGGAGCTGAAGGTGAACCCGAACACGGCCCACAAGGTGGTCGCGGCCCTCGTCGCGGAGGGCGTCCTCGTCACCACCCCGGCGGTGGGCAGCATCGTCGCCGAGCGCGAGGCCGGCGGCCGGAAGGAGCGCGCCGAGCTGCTGGGCGCGGAAGCCGAGCGGCTGGTGGTGGAGGCGCGCAAGCTCGGCCTCTCGCTCGACGAGGTGCAGGCCGCGGTGGCCGCACACTGGAAAAAACTCGGAGGCCGGTAACCAATCTCATGAACATCATCGAAACGCATCAGTTGTCCCGGCGCTTCGGCCGGACCGAGGCGGTGCACGACCTCGACCTGGCCGTCCCCGCCGGCAGCGTGTGCGCCCTGCTGGGGCCCAACGGCGCGGGCAAGACCACCACGATCAAGCTGCTCATGAACCTGCTCGAGGCCACCGGCGGCGAGTCGCGCGTCCTGGGTGTCGAGTCGCGGCGCCTCGGGCCGGCGCAGCTCGCCCAGATCGGCTACGTCTCGGAGAACCAGCAGCAGCCGGGCTGGATGACCGTGCGGCAGCTGCTCGACTACTGCCGGCCATTCTATCCGTCGTGGGACCGCGACCTCGAGCGGCGGCTCCTGGAACATTTCGCACTGCCCGAGCAGCGCCGGCTCCGCGAATTGTCCCGCGGCATGCTGATGAAGGCGGCGCTGCTGTCGTCGCTGGCCTACCGGCCGCGGCTGCTGGTGCTCGACGAGCCGTTCAGCGGACTCGACGCGCTCGTGCGCGAGGAACTCGTGCGGGGGCTGCTCGAGGTGGCCGCCGGCGAGGATTGGACCGTGCTGGTGTCGTCCCACGACATCGACGAGGTGGAGCGGCTCTGTGACCGGGTCGCCGTGCTGCAGCAGGGGCGGCTGCGCTTCAACGAGCCGGCCGAGGCCCTGCTGTCCCGGTTCCGTCGCGTCGAGGTCCAGGGGTCGGCCGATACCGCGTCGCCCGCGGCCGGCTGGCTGGAGTGGGCGCGGGCGGGCGGGCTGGTGAGCTTTGTGGATCCCAACTACGCCGGTGACGCCACCGAGCGCGGCTGGCGGGAGCGATTGCCCGGCGCGACCGTGACGGCGCGGCCGATGAGCCTGCGGGAAATTTTCCTGACCTTGGCACGCACCGAGCGGACGCAGGAGCAGAAAGGGGTGGCGGCATGAATCTGACCTGGCACATCACGAAGAAAGACCTGACCCGCTTCCGCTGGCCGCTGGCGGGCCTGGCTCTGGTTCAGGCGGTCCGCCTCGTCATCGCTGCGGTCCTGCGCGCCGGCGGCGGCACCGACTCCGCCTGGTTCAACCGGATGCAGAGCAATTCCTTGATCTGCCTCGGCCTGCAGGCGCTGATCACGTTTGCGCTGGTTTCGGTGGTGGTGCACGAGGATGCGGCCACTGGACCCCAGGTCTTCTGGCGCACCCGGCCGATCTCGGGCGCACGGCTCCTCGGGTCGAAGCTCCTGACCTTGGCGCTGATGTTCGGCGTGCTCCCGGTGCTGATTGACCTGCCATGGTGGTTGGCGTGCGGCTTTTCGCCGGGCGAGATCGCGTGCGCAGCGGTCGACGTCATGGCCTGGGAGGCGGTGGTGGTAGTGCCGGCGCTCGGCCTGGCGGTGATCTCCAGCACCTTCGGCCGGTATTTCACGCTGACCATCGTCGCGGTGGGGCTGGTGGTGTTCACGGCCCTGATGCGCTTGGCGTACTTTCCCGGTGGGGAAATCCTGACTTGGAACCTCCTGCTTTCGCGGCTGGCAGTGGTGGTGGCCTTCGTGGTCGCCGGGGTGGGCGTCGTGGTGGTGCGACAGTACCGCGTCCACTCGGTGATCCCCGCTCACGTGACCCTGGGGCTGGTCGTGATCGGCGTGCCGTTGATCCTGGGCAGCTGGAAACACGACTTCATCGGCCCTTGGAAGGGCCCGGTGGCGGACAGCTCGGCGGACACACGGGCGATCAGCGTCGCGGTGAAGGACGCGAATCTGGTGTACGTGGGCAACAGCGACCAACCGAAGCTGCCCCGTTCGCTCTACGTGGACCTCAAGGCCGACGGCCTCTCACCGGATCTCGCGTGGGTGCCCCAGTTGGCGGAACTGGCGTGGACCAGCCGCAGCGGGGTGTTGCGCACCTCGGATTACAGCGACGCCTTGTTTGGCTTCCCTGGGACCAGCCGCGAGGTCGCGGTGCGCCGCCTGCTGGGCATGGACGAACTTGCTACCGATGCCGAGACCCAGCAGTGGCTGGACGTTAAGAAGGAGGAGCGGAAGCGGCAGTTTCCCACGATCTCCGAGGTGCGCCCGAGCTCGGTGGACGAGCAGCGCGGGCGAGCGGAGTTGCGGTTTTTCCTCCGGGAGTTGGCGACCCTTGAGCCGCCGAGGACCCGGACGCAGCCCAGCCTAACCGCGGATTTCGCCCTGGGCCGGCCGCGTTTGCTGATTGAACTGCCGATCGCAGCCAGCGATCGCGTTGACCGCGGATCGTACAGCGTGCGCGTGGCCAATGTGCAGACCTTCAAAGCCCATTCCCGACAGGACGGCACGCCGCTCGAGTTTGAGGGCCGGCATGTGATGCTCGTCGAATCCCAGCGCAGTGGATCGATGCTGGACGTGTTTTGGAGCCTGCTTCGCTTGGGGCCGGCCGACTCACTCCGGACCGATGCGTGGCTCCTGACCCGGGATCGCGGCGATTTGATCTGGGGCGGTCCCTCCGACCGGCCTTCCCAACTGGCCTTTTTCGAGGGCGTACAGGTCACGTGGCGCACGGCGACAATACAGGAGCCCCGGGTGATCCGGAACGGTCGCTGGACGTCGCTGTGGCCCAACTGGGACCAGCATGTCACGCTGGCGTTTATCGCCTACGATCCCGCCGGGCAATTCCGCCGCACGATGCCGCTGGGCACCGTCCGCGAGACCAAGTGACCCGGCGACGATCCCGATCAGGTTTCACCGCCAAGACCGCGAAGCGCGCGAAGGTCAGGCTGCCCGGCACATCCTGACCTTACCCCTTATCTCTTACCCTCTGCTTACAGCTAGTTTGGCGTTTGGCCGCCTGGCATTTGGCGTTTCGCCTCAGGGCACTTCGTAGACCTCGACGAGCGCGACGCCCGTCGTGCCACCCACGCCGGACACCTTGGCCGAATAGACTCCGGGCTGGAGCGTGACGAGGATCGCGGCGTCCTTGCCGGAGCTGGCGGTGAGGGCGAAGGCGCCGACCGCGCTGGCCGCGGCGGCGATGGAGGAGTCGTTGCCCCAGTTGTCGTTGCTCGTGACGACCGTGGGGAGGTTGTTCACCGTCCGGCTCAGTTCGACCTGCGGATCGGCGAGAGTGCCGGAGACGCCGTAGCTGGCGAGGGTGGGACCGACGCCGCGGATCAGCACGCGGCAGGACGTGGAACCCTCGATCACGAAGCCCGCGATCAGGACGCCGTCGCCGGTGCCGACCTGGGCGCGGGCGGAGACGTTGACCAGTCGCGGAGTGGACGTCGTGAACGCGAGACCGGAGGCGTCGTAGATCTCCGCGAGGGCAATGCCGGTGGTGTTGTTCACGCCCGTGACCTTCACGGAGTAGGGACCGCCCGCGAGCGAGGTGTAGAGTGCGGCGTCGAGGCTGGTGGTGCTGGGCAATGAGAAGGCGCCGACGGCGTTGGCCACCGAGATGACCTGGGCGTTGCCGCCCCAGTTGTCGTTGCTGGCCGTGGGCGTGGTGGAGCCCTGCGGGAGGACGTCGATGTACGGGTCGGCGAGCGTGCCCGTGACGCCGTAGGTGGCGAGGGTCGGCCCGATGCCGCGGATGAGGAGCGGCTTGGCGCCGCTGGTCCCGCTGCCGCCGACGACAAAGCCGACGATGAGCGTGTTGTCGCCGGTGCCGGCGCCGGTGCGGACCGAGAGGTTGACCAGGTGGCCGGGCGTGGCCACGACGGCCAGCACGGACACCGTCACGCTCGCGCTGGTCGCGGTCGGGCCGGAGCTGCTCGTGACCTTGACGGTGTAGGAGCCGGAGTCGGACGTCTGCGCGTTGGCCTTGGTGTAGGTGGAGCCCGTGGCGCCGCCGATGGCGACGCCGTCCTTGTACCACTGGTAGCTGAGCGTGCCCGGGCCGGTGGCGGCGACACTCAGGCTGATCGAGGAGCCGATGGCGATCGTCTGCGCCTGGGGCGCGGTGGTGATCGTGACGAAATTCGCCGAGTACTGTCCGTCGTGGCGCTGATTGTGGAGGAAGACCGGCCACGCCGAGCTGGCGGGCGCGGTGTCGGCCACCGGGTCGAGGGTGAAGGCATACACGAGGCCGTCAGCGCCGCCGACAATCAGCTGGCCGTTGGCGATCATCGGCGAGGAGCGCAGGAGCGTGCCGGTGGCGTAGGTGGTGACCAGCGAGCCGGACGAGCTGATCGCGTAGATGAAGCCGTCGTAGTCCGGCATGTAGACCGTGCCGTTGGCGGACACGACCGGCGCGGCGGCGCGGACCTCGTCACCCATCGTGTAGGCCCATTTCTCACTCGCGCTGGTGCCGTTGTCGGTCAGGGCGTGCAGCTTGTGGTCGTAGGCGCCGAAATAGATGGTGCCGTCGGGCGAGAGCACGGGCGACGACGTGATGGCGCTGCCGGCGATGTTCCAGACCCACTTCTGGGAGCCGTCCGCCTTGAGCGCGTAGAAGTAGCCGTTGAGCGTGCCGAAATAGATCGTGCCGTCGTTGGCGATGGCGGGCGACGTGTAGACGTCGCCGTTGGCGGTGAACTTCCACTTCTGCGCTCCCGTGCTGGGATTGACCGCGTAGAAATTACCGCCGGTGGCGCCGACATAGACGGTGCCGTCGGAGGCGATCGCGGGCGAGCCGTAGGTGCTGCCGGCGAGGGCGAAGGTCCACTTCTGGCTGCCGCTCGAGGTCAGGGCGTACAGCGTGGTGTCGTCGCGGAAATAAACGGTGCCGTCGGACGCGACCACCGGCGAGGCCAGGACCGCGGTGGTGGCGTTGAACGACCACTTGAAGGCACCGGTCGAGCCGTTGAGCGCGTAGAGCTTCTTGCTGCCCGAGCCGATGTAGACGGTGCCGTCGCTGCCGATGGCCGGCGAGGAGAGGTCGATCGGCTGGCCCGTCGCGTAGCTCCACTTCTTGGTGCCGTTGGGATTGAGCGCGTAGACGTGGTCCTCGGGGTAGTTGCTGTTGTCGAGCTGGTCATCGGTCAGGGTCGTGCCCGCGCCGACGTAGATCGTGCCGTCGCTGCCGACGGCGGGCGACGAGATGACGCCGCCGTACGCGGCGAACTGCCAGGCGGCGTCGGTCAGGGCGAGGGTGAAGTCGCCGCCGGACGAACTCACGTTGGTCGTGTCGACTTGGAAATAATAGGTGGTGCCGGCGGACGCGGTGAACCGTACGAGGCTCGAGGCGTTCACGGCGCCGTCGTAGGTGCCGGAGGTGATCTGGTCGGCGGCGTCGTCATTGTACGCGATCTTGGTCAGGCTGCCGACGGCGGTGCCGGTGTAGACGCCCGCGAGCATGTCGGAGAGGTCGCTGTAAAGGTAGAGGGCGAACGGGCCGCTCGACGGCGCGACCCACTTGTACCACACGGTGTGGGGGGCGCCGTACGAGACGGCGAGCGCCTCGCCGGTCTCGGTGCTGGCGTTGAGCGTGGTGGCGCTGACGCGGAACGTGCGGCCGGTGACGAGCTGCGCGTTGGCGAAATCGTCGTTGGGCGGGACGACACCGATGGAGAAGACGGTGAGGCCGGGCGTGCCGCTCTTGGTGCCGACGGCGAGCTGGTAGGTCTGGCCGGCGGTGACGGCGAGGGTGAGCTTGGTCTGGCCGCTCGTGTTGTCCGCGATCTTGGTCAGGCCGCCGAGCGCGGTGCCGGTGTAGATGGCGAAGCCGGCGGTGTAGGCGGTGCCGGCGGTGTTGAAGGTGACGTTGGCGGACGCCGGGGCGGTCCAGGACCACCACAGCGTGTTCTGCGCGGCGCTGCCGGCCAGGGCGGGCTCGCTGCCCTCGGCGGTGGCGCCGACGTTGTTCGTGCGGATGTGGATGTTGGCGGCGGTGCCGAGGCTGGCGCGGCTGGCGAAGTCGTCGTTGAACGGCCGGGTGTCGGTGGCGTTGAGGGCGTTCGCGAGATTAAGGCGGCCGCCGGTCTGGACCTTGCCGACGAGGCCGGACACCGGGGTGACGGACCGCAGCAGGCGGTTGATGAGCTGGCGGTAGGTGTCCGAGGGAAACTTCGCGCGCATGAGCGCGAGGACGCCGGTGACGTGCGGCGCGGCCATCGAGGTGCCGCTCTCGGTGATGTACGAGTTGGTGGCCGTGTAGCCGCAGGAGTAGATCGAGCTGCCCGGGGCGGCGAGATCGACGGCGCCGGCGCCAAAGTTGGAGTAGCTGGCGAGCGCGTCGGTGTTGGTGGTGGCGGCGACCGTGACGATGTTGTCGAGGTCGTAGCCGGCCGGGTAGGCCGCGCCGACGTCGACGTTGGCGGTGTCGTTGCCGGCCGAAGCGACGAAGATCACGCCGGCGTCACGGGCGGCCTTGATGGAGTCGTACTCGGAGTTGGAGTAGGAGTCGCTGCCGAAGGACGCGTTGATGACCTTGGCGCCGTTGGCGACGGCGTAGTTCACGCAGGCGATGGCGTCGGAGACCGAGCCGCTGCCCGAGGTCCCGTGGAGGAAGCGGAGCTCCATCAGCTTGACGCTCCAGGCGATGCCGCTGATGCCCGCGCTGTTGTTGCCGGCGGCGCCGATAATGCCCGAGACGTGGGAGCCGTGGCCGACCTCGGTGTCGTTCGGGTTGGTGTCGGTCTGGGTGCCGTTGCCGCTGACGTACGAGACGCCGTGCTGGCCGCCGCCGCCGGACCACAGATTCGGCGCGAGGTCCTCGTGGGCAAGGAGCGCGCCGCTGTCCACGACGGCGACGATGATATTGGAGGCGCTGTTGGCGACGGTCGCGGAACTCCACGCCGAGAGGGCGCCGATGTCCGCCCCGGCGGTGCCGCCGCCCGGGCCGTTGGAGCCGGTGTTGTTCAGCGACCACTGGGCCGACGGGAAATACGGGTCGTTGGGCTGGACGTGGCCGTGGACGATGTGGTCGGGCTCGACGTACTCGTAGCGGCCCGTGCCGCGGAGTCGCTGCATGGCCTGGGTCACGGTCTCGCCGGAGCTGACCTCAAGCACGCGCAGGTCGCCGAGCTGGTCGAATTTCCGGCGCATCCGCCGGCCCTCAGCCGCCTCCGCGGCGTCGACAGTGGCGCGCTGGCCGGCCCGAGGCTTGGCGAGGACCACCGTGTCACGGTAGCCCTGCGCGAGCTCCTTGGCAGTGAACTCGGAGGAGAGCGGGGCCGCCGCGGCCGGCAGTCCGAGAATCGCAACGAGACCGGCGAGGCGGAGCAGAAGGGATTTCACGGTGGAAGGAAGGAGGTTCGGGTGTTGGACCGGAGCCGTCCAGCAAGGTGCGACGAAAATCGTGCGGGGATTGTCCGGCGCTCGGGTGCAGGTGGCAAGCGCCCGGTGCGGCGGGCGGACGGATGGATCCTGTTCAATGAAACGGCGCGCCGGAGGGCCCGTCGCCGGGCGGCCGGTTGGCCCGGATCGACCGGGCCCGGTCCAGGTCGGCGAGCAGGCCGAAGGCCGGGCGCGGCAGCGCGGCCATCGTGGCCTCGAGAGTCAGCCGGCGGCCCTCTGGCACGCCCTCGTTGATCCACTCGAGCGCGGCGCGGCGCTCGGCGAAGACGCGGCCGTGCGCCACCTTGGCGGCGTCGAGCACGCGGCGGAAATTCGCCGAGCCGAGGGGCTGGAACATCAGCACGGCGCAGCGTCCCTCGATCGCGGCCAGGCAGTCGGGCGGCAGGCGCGGCCGGACGCCTTCCTCGGTGACCTCAAACCGGTCTACCGTGGAATAATCCCCGAAGATCCGGACCGAACGCTGGCATTGCGGGTCGGCGCACAGGCGCTGCACGCCGCCCACGAGCTCGGATTCGCTCAGCACGCCGGTGGCCGTGGTGATGAGAACCTCGGCGGTGGCATCGTACCTGTAGGACCAGGGCATGGGGGAAATTACCGGTATCGTCCCGTTTCTCTCCCTATTCTCCCGCCAGCGCGAATGGCCCGACTACCGGGATTCCGGTAGTCCCGAGACCGGTGTTCGTCGCGTCCAGACCCGCCGCGTCTTCACCGCCACGGCCGCAAAGCTCGCCAAGGACTAAACGCCCGGGTCCCATGCCACCTCGGCTTCGTGCCCTTGGTGTTCTTCGTGGTGAAACCAGTCCAGACGAAGAGCCAGCCGCGCCCGCTATCCAGCGCGGTCGAGCCAAGCCTGAAGGTCGGCGTCGGCGAGGACGTTGACGCCAAACTGGTAGGCGGGGGCGAGGAGCCGGGCGTAGTCGGGCTCGAGGAACCGGCGGCAATGCAGGATCACGCGCGCGCGCTGGCCCGGGGCGCGCACGAGGCGGCCGAGCGCCTGGTTGACCTTGGTCATGCCCGGTCCCTGGTACACGCGCTTGAACGCCTCGGCCCGGCCGAGCCCGGCGAACTCGGCGAGCCGCGCGCGCTGCACCGGGTTCACCTCGGGCAGCGCGGGTCCCACCACCATCGCATGGGTGACGCGGCCGCCGAGCGCGTCGATGCTCTCGGCGAAGCTTGAGCCCAGCACGAGGAACAGGGCGTCGGAGAACGCGAGCGACTGCTCGACCCACGCCGTCTGCGCCGCGAGGTCGTGCAGCCGCGGCTGCTGGGCGATGCGCAGCGGCGCGGCGCGCTCGAGCTCGCGCGCGACGGCCTCGGCGTACGCGTAGCTGGGAAAGAAGACCGCCACCGGCCCGCGCGCCGCGCTCTGGAGCGCCGCCACGGTGGCGGCCGTCACGCCAAAATACCGCGACCGGTGCTGAAACGTCGTGTCCACCCGCGCATCCACCGCCACATCATACGCCCCCTCGCGCCACGGAGTGTGGGCGGGAACGTAGGCGATTGCGGATTGCGGATCGCGAATTGCGGATTGGTTCGGGTCAGCCGCCGGCGCGCCGGCCGGTCGATCCGCGATCCGCAATCCGCGATCCGCAATTCCCAAGGCCTGCCCGAAGTCTTCCACGGGGGAGAGGGTGGCGCTGGCGAGGACCACGCCGCCGTACTCGTGCAGGGTTTCGCCGATGGCGTCGGCGGCGTCGAGGCACGTGAAGGCGAGCTCGCCGGGCCGCGGGCACCACAGGAGTTTTCGCAGCCGGCCGTCGCCCAGCCACTCGACCAGCACCGGCGCCTGCCACAGGACCTCGCTCGCACGCGGGCCGAGCGCGGCGTAGTCCACCGGCTGGGTCGCCAGCTGGTCGGCGATCCGCCCCAGGGTGTCGGCCGCGTCGGCCTCCAGCGCGTGGTCGAGCTGGTCCGTGGCCGGCAGGGCGGCCAGCAGGCGCGTCCAGCTCTCCCACGCGCGGACCAGCGCCACCGGTGCCTCTGCGTGATCGAGCTCCGCCTGCACCGCGTGCGCGTCGTCGGCCCGCGCGACATGCGAGTGGGCGTCCGCCACGCGCGTGGGCAGATTGTGCGCCTCGTCGAGCACCAGCAGCGTGCGCGCGGGGTCGAAGCCCGGCTGGAGGTAGAACAGGCCGCGGTTCCGCGGCGCGAAAACGTAGTTGTAGTCGCCGATCCAGACGTCGTTGAACGCCAGGGCCGCCCGCGTGATCTCGTATGGGCAGATCCGCGCGTCGCGTCCGGCCGCGCGCAGCGTGTCGAGGTCCCGGGCCTCGCGCTCGAAGCGGTAGAAGCGCGACAGGCCGCTGGCGGGCCACCGGGCCTCGAGCCGGTCGATATAGCCGCACGATTCGCGCACGCAGTGGAACACGCCGTTCACGCAGTGCTCGGCCTTGTTGCGCACGTGCCACGCCGCGACCGGCGGACCGGCGTCGCCGTCCGCCGCCGGCACCTGCATCGCGGCCAGCGTCCGCACCACCTGGAGCTGGCCGGTGGACTTGCTCGTGAGGTAGAGCGCGCGGTCAAAGTGGCCGGAGCGGAGTTGGCCGAGCGCGAACTCGAGCAGCACGCCGGTCTTGCCGAAGCCGGTCGGGGCCTCGAACGCGACGAGCGGGTGCCGCTCGAAGCTCGCGGTGAGCTCGGCCTGGGTGGTCTCCTGGCCGGGCCGCAGGGTGTCGAACGCCGGACGAAACCGGAGTCCCCGCAGGCGCTCGCGGGCGCGGAGCCGCAGCGTGAGAAACTCTCCGACCCGCTCGAGCTGGGCTGCGAACAGGCCGTCGTCCGCGCCGGTGAGCGGCACGGTTTGGGAGAGGCCGCTGCCGGCCTCGACGAACACGAGTTCGCCCCGCACCGCGGCGCGAGGCGTCCCGGGCGGCAGGGTCAGGCGCCAGAGGGCCGCGTACGCGGCGAGCTGCACGAAATAGCCCGGGTAGTCGGCGCGGAGCGCCGCCTCGTCAGCGGGCAGCGGGCGCATCACGGTCTTGATCTCCCGCAGGACCACGCCGACGCCCTCGCGAACCAGCTGGTCGATCCGGCCCGAGAGCGCGAGTGTCCAGCCGGCGTGGGCCAGCTGGCCGCCGATCGTGAACTCGAACTCCGTCGCGGGCTGCTCGGCGGTGGCGCGGGCGCGGAGTTCCTGGTGCCAGTGCGTACCGAGCTGCGCGCGCCAGAGTCCCGCGGAGCCGCTGCCGTAGTCGCGCGGCCCGGTGGAGAACTCGGCGAATTCGCCGACGCTGAGCGTGGCGCGGCGCTGGTCGAGGTTGAAGTCCATGGGCGCCGCCAGGGTCAGCCGAGGAGGATGTCGGAGTGCGCGCGGAGGTAGGCCTCGAGCCCCTGCACCAGCGGGACGACCTGCGCCCGGAGCGCCGCGGGCGGCGCCTCGGCGGCCAGCGGCGCGAACAGCAGCCGCTCGGCCTCGGCGCGGCGCGCGGCCGCCAGCGACGGCAGCCAGTCCTGCTTCACCGGGTAGCCCTCGTCGCGGGCGAAGACGTAGAGGCTCTTGAGCCAGACGACCTCGGGCGGGCGGCCCGCGGCAAAGGCGGCGAAGGCGGTGCGGAGGAGCTGGGCGACGGAGGCGCGGCTGTCCTCGTGCACGGTGTTCCGCGCGACGAGCGTGGCGAGCGCGGCCGCATGGCGGAGCGTCTCGTAGCCGCGGCCGAGGCCCGGGTGCCGGGTGATCAGCCGGGCCTCCACGACGAACCAGGTCTGGCCCTGGGTCGGGCTCTCGAGCCGGAGCGAAACCTCGTCGAACAGGTCGAGCGCGACCGTGGTGGCGGCCGCCTTGCGGGCGAGGCGCTGGTGGATCAGCAGGGCGCCGTGCTCGGCGGAAAAGGCCTGGAAGCCCTGGAACGCGTCCGTCGCCGGGCGCTTCAGCAGCACGAAGGCGTCGGTCTGGAGCGGGAGGCCGGGCACACGCTCAGGCCGCCGGGGCGGGCGGTTTGCCGGACGGCGGCCACGGCGGGACCACGGCGCCGCCGGAAATGACCATCTTCATGCCCTCGCCGACGGACATCTCGAGCTCCACGATCTCCTCGCGCGGCAGCATGAGCAGGAAACCGCTCGTGGGATTGGGCGAGGTCGGCACGAACACCGTCCACACGTCCCGGCCGGTGCGGACCTGCGCCTCCGCGCGCTCCTTGCTCGTGAGGAACCCCAGCGTCCACACGCCGGGCCGCGGGTACTGGACGAGCACGACCTTGCTGAAGAGATTGCGGTTCTGGGTGCCGAACGTGTCCACGATCTGCTTCACCGTGTTGTAGACGGCGCTGACGCCCGGGATGCCCTGGATCACGCGCTCGCCGACCTCGAGGAAGTACTTGCCGAAGACGTAGCGCGACAGGAACCCGAGCAGCGTGATGAGCGCGAACACGATCACCGTCGCCAGCACGTCCCAGAGCAGGTTGAGCCGCGGCGTGCTCAGCACGTCCGGCATGTACGCGAAGAACAGCGGGCGGAACGTGCCGCCGACCAGGTCGATGACCTTCACCACGGCCCAGATCGTGACGATCAGCGGCGCGAGCAGCAGCAGCCCCGAGAAGAACGCGGTGCGGAGAGTGACGAGGTGGGTTTGGGGGCGATCAGCCATGGTTCGGTCCAAGGCTCGCCCAAAGCCGGCCGGAAGCAAAAGTTTTTTGGGAGGGTGGCTTGGAGTTGAAGGTTGAAGGTCTTCGGTTGAAAGCCGGTCGGCTCTCGGCGGTGGCGCGTCCGGCTCCGCAGGTTGCCCGGAGAACCACCACGCCGCGGCCGCCTGATCCTTCAACCTTCAACCGACGACCTTCAACTCCGTCTCACCAACGCCCGAGCCGAAACAGCGGCGGGCCGCCGAGTTCTCCGGCCAGCAGCCGCAGCGCGCGGGTCTCGGCCCGGCGCATCACGCGTTTCCGGTCCGGGCGGAGGTCGTCGTATCCGGCCAGGTGCAGCCAGCCGTGCACGACGTAGAGCAGGAGCTCGGTCGCAAAGTCCCGCCCGGCCGTGTTGCCGTCGCGGACCTGGCGCCGCGCCGCGTCGGCCGAGACGCAGATCTCGCCGGCGGTGCCCAGCGCGGGATCGCCCTCGAAGGTGATGACGTCCGTCACGGCCGGGTCCGCCAGGAAGTCGGCGTGCAGCCGGGCCAGGGCGGCGTCGGTGAGAAACACCAGGCTGAGCTCCGCCTGCGGCGCGCGCAGCCCGGAGCCGGCCG
>DAOQKI010000067.1:0-19754 GCA_035334485.1 Opitutaceae bacterium | reverse complement strand
GGGCAGTCGGGTGTGGAAACCGAGGCGAACGCCGAACGTCGAACATCGGACGTCGAACGCCGAAGGGTGCGGAGGGGAACGCTCAACGATCGACGTTCAACGCTTAACGCTCAAGTTACCAATCCCGCTCGCCTCCAATTGAGCGTCGAACGTTGAGCGTTAAACGTTGAACGTTGGCCCGAAACCCTCGGCGTCCGGCGTTCGGCGTCCGATGTTCGGCGTTCGCCCGGGTATTTCCCCGCCGGGCTTGTCAAACGCCTCTCCGGCCCGCACCCTCCGGGTCTTCGCATGTCCCAATCCGCCGATCGCCCCGCGACGCATCCCCGGGCCAATGTGCCGAGCCATGTCGCCATCATCATGGACGGCAACGGTCGCTGGGCGCAGCAGCGGGGGCTCCCGCGGCTCGAGGGTCACCGCCGCGGCGTCGAGACGGTCCGGACCGTGACCAACGCGGCGCGCGAGCTCGGGATCAAGATGCTCACGCTCTACGCCTTCTCGGTGGAGAACTGGAACCGGCCCAAGCCCGAGGTGAGCGGCCTGATGGGCCTGCTCGAGTTCTACCTGAAGCAGGAGCTGAAGACGTTCGTGAAGGACAAGGTGCGGCTCCGGACGATCGGCCGCATCGAGGAACTGCCGGCGGGCGTGCAGAAGCACCTGCGGCACACGATGGCCGAGACCGCACATTTCACCGACTACACCCTGGTCCTCGCGCTCAACTACGGCGCCCGGACCGAGGTGGTGGACGCCGCCCGCGCGTACGCGGCCGCGGTCGCCGCCGGCAAGGAGAAGCTCAACGACAGTTCGTGGGCGACGTTCTCGCGGTATCTCTCGACGGCGGACATGCCAGACCCCGACCTGATCATCCGCACCTCGGGCGAGACGCGGCTGAGCAACTTCCTGCTGATGCAGGGCGCCTACGCCGAGCTGGTTTTCACGCCGGTCCTGTGGCCGGACTTCACCAAGGCCGACCTCCTCGCGGCGTGCGAAGACTATGCACGGCGCGAGCGGCGCTACGGCCTCACCGCTGAACAGGTTCGTCAACCGGCCGCCCGCGCGGCCAAATAATCCTCCGCCATGGGCAAACGCATCATCAGCACCATCATCATGTGGGGCCTGCTGTTCGCCACGATGTGGTACTTCCGCAACACCGGCGGCGTGGTCCTGGTCGCGCTGCTGTGCGTGCTGACGCTCCGCGAGTTCTATCACCTTCTGGGCGGGGCGGGCCTCGCGCCGTTCCAGAAGCTCGGCATGGCGTTCGGCGCGCTCATCACCCTCTCCCCCTGGCTCCACGCCCAGGTCGGGCTGCCGGGCAGCTCGCACGCGATGGCGCTCGCCGTCATCGTCTTTTCCATCCGCATCCTCAGCGAGCGCGATCCCACGACCCGCGTCGAGGCGCTCACCAGCACGGTGTTCGGCTTGGTGTACATCGCGCTCATGCTGCAGTACCTCGTCCGGATCCTGACCCCGCTGCCGGGCGACACCGTCAGCCCGGACGGCCGGCTGGTGCTGTGCCTCTGGCTGGTCGCGACGGCGAAGTTCTGCGATGTCGGCGCCCTGCTCACGGGACTGGCGATCGGGCGCCACCACATGGCCCCGCAGATTTCGCCGAAGAAGACCTGGGAGGGCGCGGTCGGCGGCGTGCTCGTTTCAGTAGGCGTCGGCGCGCTGGTGGCCTGGCTGGGCCGCGGCGTGCTGCCCCCGCACTTCACCCCGGTGGTCGGCGCGTTCCTGGCGGCCCCGGTCGCGTTGGTGGCCATTGTCTCGGACCTGATCGAGTCGATCATCAAGCGCCGCGCCGCGATCAAGGACTCCGGCGCCGGCGTCCCCGGCATCGGCGGCTTCTTCGACGTCAGCGACAGCCTGCTGCTCACCGCCCCGCTGGGCTATTTTTTGATGGCGCTGCCCTAGCAAATTGCGGATCGCGGATTGCGAATCGCGGATTGCTACTAGGCCACTCAAAGGGCGGTGGGCATTCGATCTGACCGATGCAAGTGTCTCCCGGCCGATCGGTTGAGAATCCGCAATTCGCAATCCGCGATCCGCAATCAGCCAACAGAGCTTGCCCCCCCGCCGGCCGGTCCGCCAACCTGACCGCCCTTTGGCCGTCTCCTCCTCCCAGTCCCGCAAGCGCGTAGTCCTGCTCGGCGCCACCGGCTCGATCGGTGAAAGCACCCTGCGGGTCCTCGCGGCGCATCGCGACAAGCTCGAGCTGGTGGGCATCGCGGCGCGGGCCAATCACGAGCGGCTCGCCCAGATCGCCCGGGACTTCGGCGTGCGTCACGTCGCCATCCACGACGAGGCGGCCGCCGCCACGGCGCGCGCCAGCGGAGCGTTCCCCGCGGGCACCGAACTGCTGTCCGGTCTCCCCGGCCTGGTCGCACTCGCCCAGCTCCCGTCCGCCAACGTCGTGCTCGTGGCGGTCGTCGGCACCACCGGACTCGAACCGGCGCTCGCTGCTCTCGCCGCCGGCAAGGACCTTGCCCTCGCCTCGAAGGAAATCCTCGTCCTCGCCGGCAAGTTCATCATGGCCGAGGCGCGACGCCACGGCGGCAAGCTCCTGCCGGTGGACAGCGAGCACAGCGCGGTTTTCCAATGCCTCGAGGGTCACCCGCAGGCCGGCGTGCGCCGGATCGTGCTGACGGCCAGCGGCGGTGCGTTCCGCGACTGGCCGCATGAGCGACTGGCGCACGTGACGCCGGCCGATGCGACCAAGCACCCGAACTGGTCGATGGGGCCGAAGATCACGGTCGATTCCGCGACGCTCGCCAACAAGGGCCTCGAGCTGATCGAGGCGCAGTGGCTCTTCAACCTGCGCGCGGACCAGTGCACCGCGGTGATCCACCCGCAGAGCATCGTGCACTGCCTGGTCGAGTTCACCGACGGCGCGATGCTGGCCCAGCTGTCGCCGCCCTCGATGACCTTCCCGATCCAGCACGCGCTACTGCACCCGGCTCGGGCTCCCGGGGTGGAGCCGGCGCTCGATTTCACGCGGCTGCTCGGCCTGGAGTTCCGTCCAGTCGACGAGCTGCGGTTCCCCTGCTTCCGGCTCGCCCGCCAGACGATGGCCGCCGGCGGGATCGCCCCGGCGGTGTTCAACGCGGCAAATGAGGTGGCGGTCGCCGCCTTCCTCGCCGGCCAGCTGCCCTTCCTTGCGATCCCGCGGGTGATCGATGAGACTCTCCAGGACGTGAAACACTTTGAACCCGACAGCCTGGCCGCGGTCTTGGAGGCGGACGGTGCCGCCCGCCGCGCCGCCACGGCGCGCCTGCGGCGCCACGCCTAAACCAACCCCGATGTTTCCCGACACCCTCTCCGGCTTCGCCTCCAATCTCTGGTCCCTCACGCTGGTCGTGCTGTTCTTCGGCGGCTCGATCTTTGTCCACGAGCTGGGCCATTACCTCGCCGCCCGCTGGCGCGGCGTGAAAGTTGAACGCTTCTCGATCGGCTTCGGCCCCGCGATCGTCTCGTGGCTGGGCCGTGACGGCGTGGAGTACCGCATCTCGTGGATCCCGCTCGGCGGCTACGTGCTCCTGCCGCAGCTCGCCGACCTCGGGCCGGTCGAGGGCAAGAGCACCCTCGACGTCGAGTCCCTCCCTCCCATCGCCTACCTCAGCAAGATGATCGTCTTCGTGGCCGGCGCGCTGTTCAACGTGCTGTTCGCGTTCGGCCTCGCCTGCGTCGTGTGGGTCGCGGGCCAGCCCACGATCGCGGAGTGGAACACCACGCAGATCGGCCACCTATCGCCGACGATCCGGCTGCCCGACGGCTCCACGGCGCCGAACCCCGCCATCGAAGCCGGCCTGCTGCCCGGCGACGTCGTTCGCTCGATCGACGGCGCGGAGGTAAAGAACTTCGAGGACATCATCACGACCATCTTCCTCGGCCGCGAACGCGCCGGCGACGGCCGCCGCAAGGCCGTCTTCGTCGTCGAGCGCGAGGGCCGCCGCCTCGAGCTGACCGTCTACCCGCGCCTCGTCGGCGAGGAGAATGTGCGCAGCGCCGGCATCGAGCCATCCGAGGACCTCACCGTCGAGGCCGTCGGCCCCGGCACGCCCGCCGAGACCGCCGGCGTGAAACCCGGCGACCGGATCGTGGCGGTCGACGGCACCCCGATGTTCCAGCGCCTCGCCCTCAGCGAGCACCTCGCGAAGAACAGCCAGCGCCCGGTCGACTTCCTCCTCCGCCGCGCCGACGCCGACCTGCACCTGCCGATCCAGCCGCGCCTCGAGACCGATGAGCGCACGGGTTCCAAGGTTGCGCGCGTCGGCATCCGGTACCGCGACAGCATCATCATCATCCACCCGTCGCCGTTCCTCCAGATCTGGGACAACGTCACCGGCACCTTCCGCACCCTCGGCGCCCTGCTCAGCCCCAATTCCGACATCGGCCCGTCCAAGCTGTCCGGCCCGATCGGCATCGCGCGCGAGCTGCACCGCCAGGCCCAGTGGGATTTCCGCCGGCTGCTGTGGTTCACCATCCTGATCAATGTGAACCTCGCGATCTTCAACCTGCTGCCGATCCCGGTGCTCGACGGCGGCCAGATGGTCTTCGCGTCGGTCGCCCGGCTCCGCGGCCGCGCGCTCCCCGCCAACTTCATCATCACCACCCAGAGCGTCTTCATGGTGCTCCTGCTCTCGATGATCCTCTACGTGAGCTTCTTTGACGTCGCCCGGCTGCGCCGCGAGTCGCGTCCGGCCGACCCGGCGCCGCGCACCGCCCCCGCCAAGCCCTGAGCCCGCGCCGCATGTCGTACTGCGCGTCCCGTTTCCACACCGTGCGCCGGCGGACCTCCGAGGTCATGGTCGGCGGCGTCGGCGTTGGCGGCTCCCATCCGCTGCGCGTGCAGTCGATGACGACAAGCGACACGCAGGATGTCGCCGCCACCGTGAAGCAGTCGATCGCGCTCGCCGAGGTCGGCTGCGAGATCGTCCGCATCACCGCGCCAAACGTCGCCGCGGCCAAGTGCCTCCGCGACATTCGCGCGCAGTTCACCGCCGCGGGCTTCGGTCACATCCCGCTCGTGGCGGACATCCACTTCCTGCCCAGCGCGGCGATGGAGGCGGTCGAGCACGTCGAGAAGATCCGGGTGAACCCGGGCAATTACGCCGACAAGAAGAAGTTCGCCGTCCGCGAGTACACCGACGCCGACTACGAGACCGAGCTGCAGCGGCTGTACGAGGCGTTCACCCCGCTCGTGCGGCGCTGCCGCGAGCTCGGCCGGGCCATGCGCATCGGCACCAACCACGGCTCCCTCAGCGACCGCATCATGAACCGCTACGGCGACACGCCGCTCGGCATGGTCGAGAGCGCCCTCGAGTTCCTGCGCATCGCCGAATCCCACGGCTACCGGCAGCTCATCCTGTCGATGAAGTCCTCCAACCCGAAGGTCATGATCCAGGCCTACCGCCTGCTCGTGCACCGGATGGCGCAGGAGAACATGCACTACCCGCTGCACCTCGGCGTGACCGAGGCCGGCGACGGCGAGGACGGCCGCATCAAGAGCGCCATCGGCATCGGTTCGCTGCTGTGGGACGGCCTCGGCGACACCCTGCGGGTCTCGCTCACCGAGGACAGCGTTTACGAGATCCCGGTGGCCCGCGCCCTGGCCGACAAGGCCATGTCGCTTTGGACTGCGGATCGTGGATTGCGGATTGCGGATTCGGCGGAGAGGGCGGACGAGATTGATCCCTACCATTTTGCCAAGCGGGAGACGGCCACGGTGCATCTGGGGCCGGGCGTGACCATCGGACCCGAACAGCCGCCGCGCGTGATCGTCCGCGCCGCGACCGACGTTGCCGACACCCTCAAACGCCTCGCATCCGCCCGCCTCGACGACACTCCGCCCGAGGTGCTGCTGGTCCCGATCGCCTCCGCCGAGGCGCTCGCCCGCCTGCCGAAGCCCGGCAAGTCGACCTATGCTCTGGAGCTGGCTCCGGCGATCCGGGTCCAGGACCTGACGGCCTTTGCCGCCCATCTCCCACCCGGCACCCTGCTGGTCCGGGCCTTTGCCGCGAACGAGGCCACTGCCCTCACCGAGTTCGCCGCCTTCGTCCGATCCCGCTCGCTCAACCTCGCCGTGGCGCTGTCAGCCGAGTCCGCCGCTGCCCTGACCCCCACCCTCCGCCAACTCGGCGACGACCGGCTGGTGGTGACCCATCCCGGATTCCGGAATCCGGATTCCGGAATAGGTCATGCGACTGGCGCCTATCGCCGGTTGGCGCAGGTCCTACGAACCGCGGGCTGCCGGGCTCCCCTTTGGATCCGCAACACGGACGCGACGGCGGTGAAGGGAGACGGCACCTTCCTCTCGCGCCTGCTCGACGCCGCGGTCCTGACCGGGGGACTGATGGGCGACGGTCTGGGCGACCTGATCAGCATCGAGACGGAAACCGACCCGGTGCGGGCCACCCAACTGGCCTACAACGTCCTCCAGGGCGCCGGCGCGCGGATCTCCAAGACCGAGTTCGTGGCCTGCCCGAGCTGCGGCCGCACCCTCTTCGACCTTCAGACGACGACCCAGCGGATCCGCGCCCAGACCGGGCACCTCAAGGGCGTGAAGATCGCGATCATGGGCTGCATCGTGAACGGCCCGGGCGAGATGGCCGACGCGGACTTCGGCTACGTCGGCGGCGCCCCAGGGAAGATCAACCTCTACGTCGGCAAGTCCTGCGTGCAGTACAACATCCCGCAGGCCGAGGCCGACGCGAAGCTCGTCGCGCTCATCAAGGAGCACGGCAAATGGTTCGATCCGCCGCCCGCCGCAGCGTGATCGCCGCGCGCGACGCGTATCTTGGAACCCAAGACACCGTCACCGGACCGTAACCGATCTGTAACCTCGCAACTGGCTTCCAAAGCCATCTGCAGGGCGGTGTCCTCGGATAGCGGTGACACCCGGGCGGACGGCAAAACGCCGCGCTAAATCACGCCCGGCGACGCAAACAAATTCTCGAAAAGTTATGCCCAGCTCCGGTGTGAACAACTTGTCAGAAAGTTGGCCTTGAAATGCTTTTTTGGTTCACAGTTACTGCGCCCTCGTTCAGTCTTTTCATCCCGTCCGTTGGTTCTTTCACACGTCCGTTTGGCCCCGTTCCAGTGCCCGCCCGCAACACCCGTGCGTAGCCTTTGATCATTAACCGCTTATAATCACCTTACCGCTGTACTACCCACCCTCGATCAAAGCATGACTTTCGTTGCCGGCTGGAGGCCTTGAGCCCGGTCAGGCAGGACGTGCGGAGGAGTTCCCGGCGGGGCCAGTGTGAATAAAACCGCCTTTCCGTAAGTCCCCCCATGCCCTCAGCGTCCCTGTCTCCCAGTCTCTGGGAAACCGTCAAATGTGACTTCAAGGAGCTTTTCCCCGAGGACGTGTTCCAGATGTGGTTCGAACCCCTGGTCTGCCTCGAGGCTTCGGAAGACAGCCTGACGCTGGGCGTGCCCAATGACTTTGCGGCGATTTGGATCCACGATAACTATCTCGACCTGATCACCCAGCGCCTGCGCCTGACAGCGGGCCGGATGGTGAATGTGACGCTCCGCAAGGCGGACGCCTCCCGGGTCTCCACCCCGGCCCACCGGGCCGCCGAGCCGGCTCCCGCCCGCACCCGCACCCCCGCCCGCAAGGCCGCCCGTTACGACGAGCGCCTCCCGGCAACCGGCACGCTCAATCCCCGCAACACGTTCGAGACCTTCGTGGTCGGCTCGAACAACCAGATGGCCCACGCCGCCGCCCTGGCCGTCGCCCAGGCCCCCGCGCAGGCCTACAATCCCCTTTTCATCTACGGCAACACCGGCCTCGGAAAGACACACCTGATGCACGCCATCGGCCACGCGATCCTCCGTGCCAACCCGGATGCCCGCGTCGCCTACCTCTCGACCGAGAAGTTCACCAACGAGTTCATCCAGGCCCTGCAGGAGAACAGCCTGACGAAGTTCCGCCAGCGCTACCGTCACGTGGACGTGCTCCTGATCGACGACGTGCAGTTCCTCGCCGGCAAGGAGCGCATCCAGGAGGAGTTCTTCCACACCTTCAACGACCTGTTCGAGTCCGGTAAGCAGGTCGTGCTCTCCAGCGACCGCCGCGCGAGCGAGATCCAGAAGCTCGAGGCGCGCCTCGTGTCCCGCTTCGAATGGGGCCTGCCCGCCGACATCCAGGCGCCCGATTTCGAGACCCGCGTCGCGATCCTCCGCACCAAGGCCGCGAGCCTGAAGTTCGACCTGCCGGAGCCGATCCTGAACTTCATCGCGCAGAATATCTCGAAGAACATCCGCCGGCTCGAGGGCGCGCTCATCAAGGTCGCCAGCTACTCCGCCCTCACCAACAAGCCGCTCGACCTCACGACCACCGAGGCGCTCCTCCAGGATGTCCTGATGGAGCAGGCCCAGAATATCCTGACGATCGAGACGATCCAGAAGCGCGTGGCCGACCACTACCAGATCCGCCACAGCGACATGACGAGCAAGCGGCGGCCCAACAACATCGCCATCCCGCGCCAGATCGCGATGTTCCTCGCCCGCACCCTCACCAAGCATTCGCTCCAGGAGATCGGCGACGCCTTCGGCGGCCGCGATCACGGCACCGTCATCCACGCCTGCAAGGCCGTGGACAACATGATGGAGCAGGACAACTCGACCCGCAGCAGCGTCGAGTTCCTCAAGGCGCAGCTTTCGAAATAAGGCCGCGGGTGCGGCGAAGTTCGAAGATAGGAATTCGAAGCTCGAGGCTCGGAATTCGAGATTCGAATTTCGAAGTGCTCAGGCCGGCAGGGAACTTCAAGGCTCAGCCTCCGGAATCCGAAATCCAGAATCCGGAATTTCCACCCGCTCCGTCCTGTCCCACCGCGCCGCTTGCGCATTTCCCGCCGCCCGCCACACTGGGCCGATCGTAAATCGTCATTCGTAACTCGAAAATTTCCATGTCTCTCACTCCCGAGCAAAAGCAGGCCGTCGCAGGTTGGGTCACCGCCGGCGATAATCTCTCGCAGGTCCAGAAGAAGCTCCTTGAGCAGTTCAAGCTCTCGCTGACCTACCGCGATGTGCGCTTCCTCGTCGACGATCTTGAGCTGACCCTCAAGGACGCCGCCCCGAAGATCGACGCCTCCGACGTCACCAAGGTCCAGGCGGCGCCTGCCGCTCCCTCCCGCCCGGCTCCGGGCGCCGCGCCCGGCGATCCTGCCGACGGCGGCGACGAGGCCGAAGCTGAGGACTTCCCCGGCAACCCGCCGGCCGAAGGCGGCAACGTGTCGGTCGCGGTCGACAAGGTGACGCTCATCCCGGGTGCGATCGCGAGCGGCACCGTGACCTTCAGCGATGGCGTGACGGGCAAGTGGATCGTCGACCATCAGGGCCGGCCGGGCTTCACGCAGATCAGCCAGCCCGGTTACCGTCCCTCCGCCGCCGACGGCCAAGCATTCATCCAGCAGCTCAGTATGGCGCTGCAGCGCCAAGGCTATTGAGCGGCGGCGCGGAGCGCCGGCGCTCAAGTAACAGGGCCTTGGAGGGCAAGTAACAGGGGACAGGTGCCCAAGTAACAGGATTCCAGCGGTAGGAGGAACGCATTGTCCCCAATGCGCCTGCACGGCTCCGCATGAGGGCACCCATGTCGCAGCGCCCGAGTCCAATCAGCGCGTTGGGTACAACGCGCGCCACCACCGCACTCTTCCTGTTACTTGTCCACCTGGTCCCTGTTACTTGGGGTCCATCCTCCGCCCGTCATTTGACTCCCCTGCGGGCCTGATTACCCTCCGCGGCGTGGCGCGGCACCTGAGTCGGTGCCGGCCGAAACCTCAAACCCCGGAGGCAACATGCAGAAGCTCATCGCGTGGACGGAGTCGCGCCGCGAGGCCTGGCTCGACTGTGTCCGCATCTACCTCGGTCTCGGGCTGCTCGCCCGCGGCCTGCTCCTGATCACCAACACGTCGACCGGCTACTTCGTGGACATGCTCCAGCGCACGGGCCAGCCGTGGCTGCTGACCGGCGTCCTGCTGCACTACGTCATGCTCGCCCACTTCGTCGGCGGCGCGATGCTCACCGCCGGGTTCCTTACCCGTATCGCGGCGGCCGCGCAGATCCCCGTCCTCGCCGGCGCCGTCTTCATCGTTCACCGCCGCGACGGGCTGTTCGCCATGGGACAGTCGCTCGAATTCTCGGCGCTGGTCCTGTTCCTCCTCGTCGTGTTCGTCGTCAGCGGCGCCGGCCCGCTCTCACTCGACCACGCCATCTTCCACCGCACCAAACCCGCCGAGCCCCTGCCCTCGCACTAGCGACAGTCTCCGTGCCCTCCCGCTCGGCTCTGTGCTCTCCGTGGCCTAAACCTCAAGCGCCGTGGCGCTAGGGTTTCTTCGTCGTGAGTGTGCGGGCGACGGCGAGGCGAAATTCGCTGATCGCGAAGGGCTTTGAGAGGCAGGCCAGCTCGTGCTGCGCGAGGAACGCCTGAAAGGTGTCGTTCACCACGTCGCCCGTCATGAAGAACATCCGCTTCGCCATCTCTGGCTTCGTCGCGACCAGGTGCTCGTAGAGCCTAATGCCGTTCAGGCCGGGCATCTTCCAGTCGGACACGATCACATCGTACTTCTGGTTCCCCAACAGCTCCAGCGCCCGCTCGCCGCTGACCGCAAGATCGACGGTGTGGCCCTCGCTGCGGAGCAGTTCGCCCGCGAGGTCCAGGATCCACTGCTCGTCGTCCACCACCAGCACGCGCTGGCCGGTCGGCCGGCTCATCGGCGGCGTCGAGCCCCACGGCGTGCCGCTCGTCCGCACCGTGCCGGGGGTCGTCACGGCCACGGGCAGCTCGATGATGAAGGTCGCGCCATGGCCCAGCTCGCTGCGCGCCGTGATCCGGCCGCCATGCTCCTGGATGAGGCCATACGAGAGGCTGAGGCCGAGGCCCGTGCCCTTGCCGGCCGGTTTCGTCGTGAAGAAGGGGTCGAAGATGCGGGCGAGGTGATCGGGACGGATCCCCGGGCCGTTGTCCTGGAATTCGATCGTCACCCAGCCGTCGAGCACCTGCGTGCGGACCACGATGCGGCCCTCGCGCTGGAACGGCTCGATCGCCTGCCTGGCGTTGCCGAGGATGTTCACGAACACCTGCTGGAGCTGGTGCGGGTCGGCCATGATCGGCGGGATGACCGGCGCGTACTCCTTCACGATGGTCACGTTGCTCGTCCGCAGGTCGTAGGCCATGATCTCCAGCACTTCGTCGATCACGGTGTGCAGCGCGATCAGCTTCCGCTCGGGCGCCTCCTGGCGGGCAAAGCTCAGCAGACTCCGCACGATCTTGTGACAGCGGTGCGCGCTCTTGGCGATGCGGTCGAGGTGGCCGCGGACTTTCTCGTCAGCCTCGAAGGTCTGCAACAGCTCCGAGAACCCGATCACGGCGGTAAGGGGGTTGTTGAGCTCGTGCGCCACGCCCGCGACGAACTGGCCGACCGCCGACAGTTTCTCGCTCTGGATGAGCTGCTCCTGCGTCGCCTTGACCGTCTGCATCGCCCGTTCGAGCTCGGCGCGCGATGTCTTCAGGTTCGTGGTCATCTGATTGAACGCCACGGCCAGCTCGCCGCACTCGTCGTTGGAGAACTGCTCGATCTTCCGCGAGAAATCGCCCCGGCCGACCGCCTCGGCGCTGTCCCGCAATGACCGCAGCGGCGCCGTAATCCGCCGCACGAAGATCCAGACCACGATGGAGCTGATCGCGATGCCCGCGAGGCTCAACCCGATCAGCGTCAGGCGCGCCCGCCGCAAGGTCGCCAGCTGCGCCTCGTAGGACGAAACCAGGATGAACTCGAAGCCCTGATCCTGGGTCACTCGGCCAAACTCTCCGCCGATCGCCAGGAAGTGTTCGTCGTTCAGCACCGCCTCGCCCACCTCGGTCGCGGACTCGCGCATCGGGATCCGCGGGAGCTGATCGAGCGTCCAGTTTCCAGTCAGCGTAGACACGACCACCTGGCCGTTGGACACCACGAACACCTCGGTGCCCGGCGGCCGCGCGAGCCGCAGGCGCGCCTCGTCGAGCACCGCCCCGGCCACGAACGCCGCGGGAATGCTCCCGGTGCGGGGCTTGACCGGGATCGCCACGACATTCAGTACCCGGCCCTTCCGGCACAGGGTAGCGACCGACAGCCGGCCCTCCAGCGCCGTGCGCGCGCTTGCAACCGTGGCGTAGCCAAACTCCGACTGCGACAACGCGGCGTCGCGGCTCACCGGGCTGTAGAACAGCTCCTCGATCGGCAGTAGCGTGCGTCCCTCCTTGTCCTTGAGATAGTAGTCCCGCTCCGCCACCGCGAGCGCCATGGCCTTCGTGTCGTCCGCGAACTCCTCGAGGACGTCATTGAAGAGGTTGCGCATCGTCCCGTCGTCGAGGCTCAGGTTGTACAGGAAGCGCGAGTCGTTCACCACGCCGCGGTACCGCGACACCATGCTCTCGTTGCGGTTCGTCAGCGACTGCACGAACACCGCCCGCGCCGTCCGCAACGCCCGACCCGCGTCGTCATGCGTCTGCCGCGTGATTTGCCGGTCGACGATCCAGAGCGTCACCGCCGGCACGAGCACCAGCAGGGCGATGACGGTGGTCAGCACCTTCGCCTGCAAACTCATCCGCATCGTCCGGCTATTCGGCATCAGGGTAATCTCTCGTCCCTCGTCCCTCGTCACTCAGTATTTCGGCAGCGCATCCAGGCTGAGCCGGAAATCCACCGTGACGTTGCCCTCGGCCGGCACCTCGACCTCCTGCATCTGGCTCGGCAGGCGTTCATGCCAGGCGCGGACCCGGTACTTGCCGGGCGGGAGGTTCGGGAGCGTGAAGTGGCCGTGCGCGTCGGCCACGGCGAAATAGGAGTTCGGCACCACCAGGATGATGCAATGCATCTTGGTGTGGATCGCGCAGAACACGTCGACGCGCCCGACCTGGTCGAACGTCAGCTCGGGCACCTTCTCCTTCTTGTAGAAGCCGAGGTCGAACTGCTTGGGGTCGGAGGTGGAGTAGACGTTGTGAAAGATCTCGTCCTCGTTCGGCCAGCGGACCGTCGTGCCCACCGGCACCGGCAACACGTGCGGATCGAAGCTCGCGTCCTTCTGCGTCGTCACCGCCGCGTGCAGCGGCGCGTGGGGCGCCTCGGGCACCGCCTGGTCGATGTAGATCACGAAGTCGCGGAGCCGGTCGTAGTCGATCTTCTCGGCGAACTTGTACCGCCGGTTCTCGTACGCCCCACCCGCGCCGCCCGTCTCCGGGCCGCCCTTGGGCGGGACGCCGCGGACGGTGCCCGTGATCGAGCCCGCGCGCACCGCGAGAGCTGTGACAAGGGAGAGGAGCAGAAGCAGCAGGAAGCGACGCATGACTCAGAAGCGGACACCCACCTGGGCGCCGAAGAAGTCCTCCCGGTCGCGCGAGGTGCCGTTGACCATGCGGCCATCCTCCCAGGTGTACTCGAGCTTGAGCACCAGCGGCGGACCGAACCGGTAGCCGAAGCCCACGCTCAGCCGGCGCAGTTCCTCGGTGAACGAGGGACGGTAGAAGTAGGTGCCGGCATTGCCCCAGCCGGCGAGCGGATAGCCGCCCGTCACGTTGATCTCAGAGTAGCGCGCCGCGCCGTAGAGTTCATCGGTCACCGATTGCACCGCCTCGGCGTAGCCGTATTTCAGCGTCCGCGAGTTGTCCACCACCGGGTCGCTGTCGTCGAATTTCACCTCGCCGTACGCCAGGGTGAACTGGCCGCCCTTCCACTTCGCCACCGCGTCGCCTTCGTAGAGGTTGGCCCAGAAACTCGTCGTCCGGCTCGCCGGCCCCAGCGCCCGGAAGAACGCGTTGCCGAACCACACCGCCGTCAGGTTGTCGCCCGTCGACGTGACCGGCGAAACCGTGGAGACCTCGCCCGTCCGCATCGCACTCGCGCTGAGGTGCAGCCACGAGGTCGGGTCAAAGCCGATCCGGACCGTCAGCGACTTGTCCGCGTTGAAGTCCCGTAGCTGGCTCACGCCGCCGTTCTGGACCGCGAGCGCATAGGAAAACTGGCCGACGCGACCAAACGCCTCGACGCCCTCGTCGGGACCCCAGATGTCGCTCAGCGAGTGGGAAATCAGCGGGTTCGAGAGCGGGTTCCGGACCTGGTACTCCTCGCCGAACGGCAGGTTGACGCTGCCCACGCGGATCGTGAGCGCGTCCGACGACCCCAGCAGCGCCGGGCCCAGCCCGCCGAATTCGACGTAGAGTTCGCCGAACTGGAAGCCCGCCGTGTTGGTCTCGCGGGTCATCAGGTTCAGCTCCGTGAAGAAATACACGTTCTTCCACACCGGCGCCTCGACCGTGAGCTTGGTGTCGTCCACCCGGAACTCCGACTTCGGGAACTGTCCCTGGCTGCCCGTGCTGAAATAGGCCAGCGCCACCTCGGCGCCGATGCGGACCTCATGTTCGCGATCGGTCTCGACCGGCACCGCCCGCTCGGTCGCCGGCACCCGCTCCTGCAGCCCCTGCAGCGTGCGATCCTGGCGCGCCGTGGTCCGGTCCATGTCGTCGAGCCGCCGGGTCAGCGCCTCAATGGTCTTCTGCTGCGAATCCACCTGCTCCTGCAGCTTCCGGTTCTGCTCCAGGATCGCCTGGAGCGTCGGATCCGACGGCGATGGCTGGGCGCGTAGGCACCCCAGCGTCAGCCCGAGGCCGGCACAAAAAAACCGCAGGAGCGACGCGGGGAATTTCGTCATGGTGCGGGCAACGTCGGCAGCATGGGCCCCCGCCGAGCCTAGGCAAGACTGCGCCGTGTAGGATTTTGCCTGACTTGCCAAGTCCGCCCACCGAGCGCCCACCTTGTTAACCGCCAAGCTCGCCTAGCCCGCAAATCCCAGTCATCCGACCTTCGCGCTCGTGGCGGTCTTCGCGGTAAATATCCCGACCCACACCTTCGGCGTTCGGCGTCCGACGTTCGAAGTTCGGCGTTCGGTATTAGCCTTCCCTAGCCCAGCATCCTGCGGAATTCCTTCTCATCAATCACCGGCACGCCGAGTTCCTTGGCCTTGTCCAATTTCGATCCCGCTTCCTCGCCGGCCAGGACAAAGCTCGTCTTCTTGCTCACGCTGCCACTGACCTTGCCACCCGCGTTCAGGATCAGCTGCTCGGCCTCCTCGCGCTTCAGCGTCGGCAGGGTGCCCGTCAGCACCAGGGTCTTGCCGGTGAACACGCCGGTGGTCGCCACGGTCCCCTGCGGGTCGATGCCCAGGTCGCGCAGCTTCGCCAGTAAACGCTTGCCCGGAACGCTCGCGAAAAACTCCAGCACGCTGCCGGCCACCGCCGGGCCGACGTCAGCCGGCACTCCGGCCAGCGCACCCGCGTCCAAAGTCGCGATCTCCTCGTCCAACCGCGCGCACAGTTCCTTGCGCCGCGCCTTGTCGGCGTCGGACTTCGCCGGGTTCTTCCGCGACGCCGGGGTTTCCCATTCGCGCTGCGCCACCAGCTCCGCCTTCTTCAGGACCGCGTGCAGCAGCGGCGAGCCGGCCAGCTCGGCAAAATTGCGGTGTCGCCGGCCCAGTTCGCGCGCGGTACTCTCGCCGACGTCCGGGACGCTGAGCGCGAAGAGCCATTTCTCCAGCGGCAGCGCCCGCGCCGCCTCGCGCGCGGCCACGACCTTGGTGGCGTTCTTCTCGCCGAACACGCGCGGCTCCTCTTCGGTGCCGAGATTCAGGGTCGCCAGGGTCTCGAGCGGCACGTCGTACAGGTCCGGCGGATCCTTCACGTGGCCGAGCTCAACAAGCTTCGCCGCCACCACCCCGCCGACGCCGTCGATGGCCAGCGCGCGCCGGCCGCAGAAAAACGAGAGCCGTCCCGCGCGCTGCGCCGCACACTCGTAGTTCAGGCACTTCCACGCCGCGCCCTCGGCTTCGTCGCCGGCGATCTCCACCCGGGCGATCTTGCTGCCGCACACCGGGCACTTGCCGCCGACCGCGGCCACGAGATCGAATTGCGGTGCGCCCGCCGGGCGCTCGTCCGGGAACGACTGCAGCACCGCGGGTATGACCTCGCCGGCCTTTTCGATCTCCACGAGATCGCCCACCCGGATGTCCTTGCGCCGGATCTCGTCCTCGTTGTGCAGCGTCGCACGGCTGATCGTGCTGCCGGCGAGGAGCACGGGCTCGAGCTCCGCCACGGGACTCAGGATGCCGGTCTTGCCGACCTGGATCGTGATCGCCCGGAGGCGTGTGCGCGCCGTGTCGGGCTTGAATTTGTACGCGATAGCCCAGCGCGGCGCCTTGTCCGTCGCCCCCGCCTCACGCTGCTGATCGACATCGTCGAGCTTCACGACCGCGCCGTCGGTGCCGTACGCGAAATCATGCCGCAGCCGGTCGAGCTCGCTCACCGCCGCCCACACCGCGTCGACACCCTTCACGGCCCAATATTTTTCTACGACCGGCAGGCCCCACGCCTTGAGCCGATTCTGGAGGTCGGTCTGCGAACCGATGATCGCCGGTTCGCAGTAGCCGAGTCCGTAGAGCACGATCGCGAGCTTCCGGCGCGCGACCTCGGCGGAATCGAGCAGCTTGACCGTGCCGGCCGCGAGATTGCGCGGGTTCGCGTAAAGCTCCTCGCCAGCTGCAGCGCGCTCGGCGTTGATGCGCTCGAACTCCGCCGCCGTCAGATAGATCTCGCCGCGGATCTCCACGACCTTCGGCGCCGCGCCCTTCAGCGTGCGCGGCAGCATCTCGATCGTGAGGACGTTCGCCGTCACATCGTCACCGCGGTCGCCCTTGCCGCGCGTGACGGCCCGCACAAGCCGGCCGTCCTCGTAGGTGAGGCTGACGGCGAGACCATCGATCTTGGGCTCGATGGTGTACTGCAGATCCTCGGTGCCGAGGAGCTTGGCGAGCCGCGCGTGGAACGCCCGGAGCTCGGCCTCGTTGTAGGTGTTGTCGAGGCTGAGCATCTTCTGGCGATGCGCGACCTCGACGAACCCCTGCACGCGGTCGTCACCGATCTTCTGGGTCGGCGAGTCCTTCGGCGCGAACTGCGGAAACCGCTTCTCCAAGTCCTCGAGCTCGCGCTTGAGGACATCGTACTCGAAATCGGAAATCTCCGGCTTGGCCTGGCGGTAGTAGAGCTCGTCGGCGCGCGCGATCTGGGCGCGCAGGTCGGAGATGCGTTGCTGGGCCTTGGCCGGGGTCATGCAGCGGTCAGTGTCGCAGGCAGGACAGGATTTTCAACCGGGCATTTGGGTCGAAAAGGCCAAGACGAACGCCGAACATCGAACGCCCAACGCCGGACGCCGAAGTGGAGTTCGCTAACCTAACTTAGACGTTCGGCGTCCGGCGTTGGGCGTTCGACGTTCGTCTTGCCCTGTCCAGGGCGCAGACCTTGCTCCAGCATCCGCCGATACCACGGCCACACGTTGTAAACCGTGACCGCCACCATCGCCCCGGCGGTGTCGGCAACCCAGTCCCAGACATCGCAGGACCGGCCGGGCACGAAATACTGGTGCCACTCATCCGTCGCACCGTAGGCCGACGCGAGCAACGCGCCCACGACGGCAGCCTTCCAACCCCGGCCGAGCCGACAGATGAGCGTGGCGAGGAGGCCGTAGGCGAGGAAATGGACGACCTTGTCGCTCTCCGGCAGGTTCGGGAGTGGGACGTGCGCCTGGGCCGATTCCAGGAAGATCGCGCCCGCCCAGGCCACGGGCCAGAGCCAGTCGCGACGGGAACGGGAAGGAGCAGCAGGCACGCGCGGTGTGATGAGCCCGAAGCTGGCGCGAGGAAAGGCGAAACCGCGGTAATTTGCCTCCTAACTCACGGCGCAACCGGGGTTCGCCGCGCGCGGCGAGAACACTGGAAAATCAACTTGCCTCGGGTCCCATCCTGCCGCTTTGTGACCCTCCCAGTTCGGGCTGTAGCGTAGCCTGGTAGCGCGCTTGCATGGGGTGCAAGAGGTCGTGAGTTCGAATCTCACCAGCCCGACCATTTTTCGCTGAGGAGCGGTTTGCTTTCAGCGATTGCTATAAGCGGTAGGCTTTAGGCGGTAAACTGATAGCTTGCCGGGGTGGCTTTTAGCGCCCCGCGATGTCGCACTTTCGTGCAGGACGGTTCCTCACTCCCCGCGGGGAATGGAGCCGTGGAAGAGTTGCCAGCGCCACTGGTCACCGCGCTTCACCATGGTCAGCGCAAAACGGTACGGGATCTTGGTCACCTTTCCATCCGTCCGCACGTGAAGCATGTTTCCGTCTTCGTAGACCCAGGCGAAATCGCCCTCCTGGTGCACCGCGACTTCCTTCAGGTCGAAGGCGAACGTGAACTTCTGGGAGTAGATCCACTTGATGAATCCTTCCACGCCTTTCCGGCCTTTGCACACCTCACCCACATCGGAGCCAATGATCATGATCTCGTCCGAATCGTCGAAGAGCGCCATGAATCCAGCCTTATCGCGCTTCGCGAGGACCTCATTCATCCG
Source organism: Opitutaceae bacterium (assembly GCA_035334485.1). GTDB lineage: Bacteria > Verrucomicrobiota > Verrucomicrobiia > Opitutales > Opitutaceae > Opi-474. The sequence continues at coordinate 1,342 of DAOQKI010000067.1, read as the reverse complement.
CGTAAGGGTGGACCGGACCGCCGCTTCTTCGCGCGCCTTGGCTTCGGGCGTGGGCGCAACCGTCGCGCACCCCATCGCGAATAGACCGAACAGCAGGACCAGAACCAAGGCGGAGCCACGCCTGAAAACGTTCATGCCCGAAGGCTGAAGCCTAATTCCCTGAGGGCAAGTGGATTACCGCAGTCAGGTCGATTCAGCTGCTTTGCCGCGAGCACACCCAATCGCTGACTGGAGCGCAGCCGCGTTCTTGCGGCAGAACGTTTCGGTGGACCGTAGACGGTGGATGGTCGGCGGTAACCAGCAGACCGAAAGCGAGGGTCGGAAGCTGAGGGCTGATCGCTAACGGCTGACAGCTTCGCCGCACGCGCTGCGCGCGGCGGCTACCGCGGCCAGAGCCAGCCGAAGGTGCCGGCGGTGACCAAGGCGTAAATCAGGCCGTCGATAGTGGAGCGGAAGGTTGTTCCCCAGTTACGGCTATACCAGATCGACTGCGGCCACAGCGCGCCGGCGTACGCTAGGAACGCCACGGCGCCGGCGATGCGGAACACCGCTCGATACGACGCGCCCGCTGCGACGGAGTGCCGCGTCACGTAGGCTGTGAAGACTCCGATGACCAGCACGTAGACAAACCAGAGGAACAGCTGCTTGCCCATCGTGTGGACCTGATTCGGCAGCACGGTGACAATCTGCACCGGGCCTTCCTTGAGTTTCGCGTGGTACTCCGGGGAGTTCATCTCCTTGGCGCTGCACATCGGCACCATGTAATCGCCCGGCGGCACCGCGAATGGCCGCAGCGCGGCGCGGATCTCGTCTTCCTTGGGCAGTTTCTTGAAGTCTTTGTTATGCCAGGGCAGCGCCATGTGGATGAACGCGCTGGCGATGAACACGAACACGGCGGACAGCAGGATCGGGAGCCAGAGAGCAAGCATGGTAGGGTTCTCCTTCGGGGTTCGGGGATAAATGCGCCGCGAAGCTGGAGCGCCAGCGGGCATCTTGGGGTGACGGGACGCTAGCGTCCGCTACGGCGGCGTCAATGAGGCTGCGATGGAGATGGAGCTGGGAAGCCATCAGCTCAGGCCAAGGCGGTTTCACAGGAGGCAACGGAGGGAACGGAGGTGTCTGGCGGGACGTGGGGTGCTGCTGGACTGCTCGCTGGACTGGGTTTCTCTCTACCACGGATTTCACGGATTTTGGCAGATGAGACGGACGAGGCCCCGCGGACTGCGCACCGACTGACGTCGCTGCGAAGTCCGCGAGGCGAGTTCGAGGGGACCCGGCCGGATCGTCTCCCAGGCCCGAACGGACCTAGCGTTGCGCGCAGCGCAATGCGACGGTCCGTGAG
>DAOQKI010000066.1:0-19928 GCA_035334485.1 Opitutaceae bacterium | reverse complement strand
GCTCCCTCCGCGCCCGGGCGCCTCGCCGCCGGTGACGCCGCCCCCGACTTCACCGTCGGGGGCCCGAAAGGGGAGAAAGTGTCCCTGGCGGACTTCAAGGGTAAGGTCCTGATCGTCGATGTCTCGGCCACGTGGTGCGGGCCCTGCCAGGCCGCGATGCCGAACAACGACCGCGTCTTCCGCAAGTACGCCGACCAGGGCGTCGTCCTCCTCGGGGTCACCGCCGACGATAGCCGCGCCGCCTACACCGGCTGGGTCCAGCGCAACGCGAGCAAGTACGCGTTCACGATGACCTTCGACCCCGCCGGCCGCGAGCAGTGGAAGGACTCGGTGTTCAACGCACGCTACCATGTCAGCGGCTTCCCGACGATGTTCGTGATCGGCCGCGACGGAAAACTCGTCGAGACCGTCTCGGGCGGCGGCCCGGGCGAGGACTACCGCCTCGAGTACGCGCTGGCCAGCGCCGGCGTGAAGGTCGACCTCGCCAGCCTGCCGCCGGAGCCGAAGCGCGACGCGTCGGCGCCCAAGATGATTCCCGCGATGTCCAAGACGGCCGCGATCTCGCCGCCGACCATGAAGTTCGGCACGGCGAAGTACGGCGACAAGGTCCCGGACCTCGCCGCCGTCGGCGTCGACGGCCGCGAAGTGAAGCTCTCGTCGTTCAAGGGCAAGCCGGTGCTCGTGGCGTTCTGGACCGGCGCCCGCGCCCCGGGCGATGATGTCGCCAAGCTCTACTCGACCTACAAGGACCAGGGCCTGGCCGTCTGGGCGATCAACGTCGCCACCGAGCGCGCCGAGTTCGACGCCTGGGCGAAGGCCCACGCCGCCGCGCTCGGCTACACGGTGTCCTGGGACCCGGCCGGCAAGGCCTTCATGGAGTCCGGCATCAACGTGAATTTTGGCGTCGGCATGTTCCCGGCCAATATCGTGGTCAGCGCCGACGGCGAGTTCCGCGGCGGCATCATCGGCATGGGCGGGAAGGTCGAGGCCTGGACCCGGTTCTCGCTCGCGCGGGCCGACGTCAAGCTGACCGACGCCGACACCGCGGCCGTGAAGGCCGTGGTCGACGAGCTCGCCAAGTCGGCCCACGCCGGGGCCGCGCCCATGATGGGCGGCGGGATGCTCGCCGCGTCGTCCGGCCCGAAGCCCGGCTTCCGCGAGGCCTACGGCAAGCTCAAGGCCGGCGACCCCATGCCCGACTTCACCGTCCTCACGGCCGACGGCAAGGAGGCGAAGTTCTCCGACTTCGCCAAGGGCAAGACCGTCATCCTCGATTTCTGGGCCACCTGGTGCGGCCCGTGCCAGAAGGCGATGCCGCACTACCAGGAGCTCAACCAGAAGTACGCCGCCAAGGGCGTCGTCGTCCTCGGCGTCTGCTGCTTCGACACCCGCGAGAACTACGACAAATGGCTCAAGGAGCACGCGGGCACCTACACCTTCACCACCGTGTTCGACCCGGTCGGCAAGCCGGCCGCCAAGGACAAGGACGCCTACGCCCGGACCGTGATGGCCCAGGTCTCGGGCGACGCCCATAGCCTCACGCCGCTCCCGACCACGCTGGTGATCAACCCGGCCGGCAAGTTCGTCGGCTTCTACGCCGGCTACGGCCCGACCACGCACGACACGCTGGCCAACCTGCTCATGCTGGCGGGCGCCGAGCTCGCGACGGAGGACAAGCCGAAGACCTTCTTTCCGGCGGGCTCGTCGATAAAGCCGGCGAAGATCACGCCGAAGGGCGGCGCGACTGCCGAGACCCGGCTCACGCTGCTCAAGCCCGGCACGGTGGCGCCCGACTTCGTGATGCGCGACGTGAACGACCAGGAGCTGAAGCTCTCCTCGCTCAAGGGCAAGGTGGTCATCCTCGACTTCTGGGCGACGTGGTGCGGCCCGTGCATCGCCTCGATGCCGCACACGCAGGAGATCGCGGCGAAGTTCAAGGACCAGGACGTGGTCGTGATCGCCTCGGGCACCAGCGACACCATCCCGAATTTCAAGAAGTGGATCCCGGCGAACCAGCCGAAGTATCCCGACCTGCGCTTTGTCTTCGACCCGAAGGCGCGCGGCACGCCGGACTTCGAGACGCGCGCCTCGTCGACGCTCTACGGCGTCTCGGGCATCCCGACGCAGTTCGTGATCGGCCGCGACGGCAAGGTCGTCGCCGCGATCGTCGGCAACGGCGGCAAGGACGACGCCCGCACCGAGGGCGCGCTGGCGCTGGCCGGCGTGAAGATGGACCCGGCCCGCGCCGAGGAGGGCAAGAAGGCCCTGCAGCGCGCCGCCGAGGAGGAGGAGGCCGCGGAGGAGCGGCGCAAGGAGGCGGAGAAGAACCCGCCGCCGCCGTTCTTCGAGGGCGTCGGCGCCATCGCCGCCGGCAAGCCGGTGGGCGACTTCACCGCCGAGGACGCGGCCGGCAAGCCGGTCAAGTTCTCCGAACTGTCGAAGGGCAAGACCACCGTCATCGTCTTCTGGTCCGCCGGCCAGGGCATCGATGAGGGCGGGCTGGCGCTCTACAACGATTTCTCCCGCCGCTACGCGGACCAGGGCCTGCTCATCCTGGGCGTCGGCGCCTATACCGATCGCGCCGCCTACGACGGCTGGCATCAGGAGCAGGGCAGCAAGTACGCGTTCCCGGTCGTATTCGACCCCGCGGGCGCGGCCCCGCGCCCGGCTAAGGAGGTCGCGCAGATGACGGAGGACGAGAAGAAGGCTTTCCGCGAGGCGTCACGCGCCCACTACGGCAAGGTCATCCCGATGGCGTTCACGGGTGGCGTGATGATGCCGATCCCGAACGCGATCGTCGTCGACGCGCAGGGCAACGCGGTGGGTGTTTATGTCGGCGGGGGCCCGCGCAATCACGAGGCCCTTGCGAACCTGCTGCTGCGCGCCGGAATCAAGCTGGCGCCGGAGGACCAGCCAAAGAAGGTCTGGACGCGCGAGGAGACGAAGCCCAAGGCGCCGGAAGCCAAGGTCGAGATGCTCAAGGTCGGGGCCAAGGCCCCGGACTTCACGGCCCTCGACGCCGCCGGCAAGCCGGTGAAGCTCTCCGATTACAAGGGCAAGGTGGTCATCCTCGACTTCTGGGCGACGTGGTGCGGCCCGTGCATCGCCTCGATGCCGCACACGCAGGAGGTGGCCGCCCACTACAAGGACCAGGGCGTCGTGGTGCTGGCCTCGTGCACGAGCGACGGCCGCAAGGCTTTCGAGGGCTGGGTGAAGCGGAACCAGGAGAAATTCCCGGACCTCAACTTTTCCCACGACCCCGCCGAGCGCTCGCCGGACCGCGTCTCGCACAAGCTCTACGGTGTCGGCGGCATCCCGCAGCAGTTCGTGATCGACCGCGACGGCACCATCGTGGCGCTCGTGACCGGTTACCTGAAGGGCGAGGTCATCCTCGAGGCCGCGCTCTCCAAGGCCGGCATCAAGGTCGATCCCGCGCTGGTGGCCAAGGGCGCCGAGGACCTGAAGAAGCGCGAGTGACGCCGACCGGTTCGCCATGATCGCCGAGCACTCGCCTTCCCCCACGGCCAGCTGGGTCGAGATCAGCGCCGGCCTCGGATCCTTTGGTCCGCGGCTGGCGTCGTTCTCGCCGGCCGAGCGGGTCGTGGCCCGCTACCTCAGCGAGGGCCTCAGCAATCGCGAGATCGCGGCGCTCCTCGGCAAGTCCGAGGCGACGGTGAAGAACCAGGTCAGCGCCTGCCTCCGCAAGTGCGGCGTCCCGACCCGCAGCCGCCTGATCGCGATGCTGCGCTGAGCGCGCCAGCCGCGCCGGGTAGCTCGCACAGGAGGGAACGGAGAAGACGGAGAGAAACCACTGATCTTCGCTAATCCGCGCTAATTGGCCTCGACGGAAATTAGCGCTGATCAGCGAGGATGAGTGGATTCATTTCGGCAGATTGGCCGACGGAAGGCCGCGGCCCGGCTGATCGGACCGCGGCAGCAGAGCGTCGTTCACCGCACTTCGTAGATCTCAGCCAGGCCGACGCCGGTGGCGCCGGCGCGGCCGGTCACCTGGACGGTGTAGACGCCGGGTTTGAGCGTCACGAGCAGGGTCGAGTCGCGGGAGCCATGCGGCAGTTGGAAGGTACCCACCCGGTCGCACGCGTCGGGCACCTCCGGATCCGCCTCCCAATCGTCGTCGGCCGCGATCTGGTTGCCCTGGCTGTCGAACAGCGCCACGTGCGACGCGCCGAGCGCCCGCCGCAGGCCGAAGAGCGTGCCGAGGCTGGGACCCACGCCACGCACCAGCACGCTTTCCGAAGTCGTGCCGGTCACGACAAAGCCCGCGATGAGCGCGCCGCCGGCCGGACCCACGTTGGCGCGGGCGGAGATGTTCACCAGGGCGGGCGAACCGTCCGTCGGCGCGACATCGTAGAGCTCCGCCAGCGCGATGCCCGAGGCGCCGTTCACGCCGGTAACGTGGGCGGTATAGAGCCCCGATGAGAGCGACTCCAGCAGGGCCGAGTCCTTCGAGTCGGCCGGCAGGGGAAACGCGCCGACATCGGCGAAGGCCTGCACGAGGTCGGCGCCGCCGCCCCACGCCTGGTTGCTGACGATCGTCGCGCCGTCGCGCCCGATCCCGAAGAGCTTCAACTCGGGGGTGGCCAGCGCGCCCTCGACGCCGAACTCGGTGCCGAGCGTGGGACCGATGCCGCGCAGGAGAATCGGCTTGGCGCCCTGGCCGCGCAGCACGAAGCCGACGATTAGGACGTCGTCGCCGTCGCCGACCTGGCCGCGGGCGGAGAGATTGGTGAGACGGGCGTCGACGTGGACCGTGAGGTCGGCGGCGTAGACGGCGGCGAGTTGTCCCCCGGCGGAAACCGCCACCGTGTAGGTGCCGTCGAGGTAGGAGCCGACGTTGGCCAGCGTCAGCGTGTCGGTGGAGTTCGCGAGCAGCCGGCCGTTGTGCCGCCACCGGTAGGTGAGGCCGGTGCCGACGGCGGTGACGTGGAACGTCGCGCTGTCGCCGGCGTTCACGGTCTGGCTGGCGGGACCGTCGGTCACGACGCCCGCCTGCAGCGTGAGGTTCAGCGAGACCCGGTTCGACGACACCTGACCGGCGCGGTTGGTGACCGTGACGTGGTACTCGCCGACATCGCCCACGCCGACCCCGACGAGGGTGTAGGCCGGGTTGGTGGCGCCCTCGATGGGCCGGCCGTTGCGGAACCAGCGATAGGTGGGAGCGGGCGAACCGGTCGCCGCCACGGTGAAGGTCGCGGAGGCGCCGGCGAGGACGGCGAGGGACGACGGTTGCAGGGTGATGACGGGCGCGGCGTCGGTGGAGGGCGTCTGGGCAAGGGCGGGCCGGCCCGCCAGCGCGAGGACGCAGCCGACGAGCGCCGGCCAGAAGGACAACAGCTTGTTCATGGCGCGGAAACGGTTGGACGGAAACGATCCCGTTCGGAGCGGGGCGAGGGCGCCCTTGCTGGCCAAGGCGAGGGCCGAACGGGGACAACAAGAGAGCGGCGCTAGACAGCGGCGGAGCCGCCTGGTTCGCGGAAATCCCGCGCGCGGCATGATTCGCCGGACTCGGCCCCGGCCGTGGAACGACTTGCGACGCACGGCGAGGACGCAACCGGCGTCGGGGCGGACGGGCCCGGGTCCTTCGATACGTCCGTCGCCACCCGGCCCAATGGCCCCAGTTCCTTTTACTACTTTTGGCCTACTCCCGGAATCTCGACCCCGGGGCGTGACCGCGATGGAATGGACGCGTTCCCCGCGCGCATGCACTCCCCGTTCCGCACGATCATCGAGCCGTTCCGGATCAAGTCCGTCGAGCCCATCCGATTCACCACGCGCGAGCAGCGCGTCGCTGCCCTGACGACGGCCGGCTACAACCCGTTCCTATTGCACGCGGAGGACGTGCTGATCGACCTGCTGACGGACTCCGGTACCGGGGCGATGTCAAAATACCAGTGGGCGGGCATGATGCGCGGCGACGAGTCGTACGCCGGCGCTGATTCGTTCTACCGCTTCGAGGCGGCGGTGCGGGACATCACGGGCCTGCGGCACGTGCTCCCCACGCACCAGGGGCGGGCGGCGGAACGCGTGCTGTTCACCACCGTGCTGAAGCCCGGCGACATCGTCCCGAGCAACACGCATTTCGACACGACGCGGGCCAACATCGAGGCGCGTGGCGCGGTGGCGCTCGACCTGCCGGTGCCCGAAGGCCGCCAGCCGCAGCTGCGGGCGCCGTTCAAGGGCAACCTTGATCTCGCGGCGCTGGAGCGCTGCCTCGTGGAGAACCCCGGGCGCGTGCCGCTGGCGATGATCACGGTCACGAACAACTCCGGCGGCGGCCAGCCCGTCTCGTTGGCGAACATCCAGGGCGCGCGCGACATCTGCCGGCGGCACGGGATCCCGCTGTTCCTCGACTGCTGCCGCTTCGCCGAGAACGCCTGGTTCATCAAGCAGCGCGAGGCCGGCATGGCGGAAAAGACGCCGCTCGAGATCGCCCGGGCGATGTTCGCCTGCGCCGACGGCGCGACGATGAGCGCGAAGAAGGACGGCATGGCGAACATCGGTGGTTTCCTCGCCATGAACGACACGGGCTGGACCGAGCGGGCGCGGAACAACCTGATCCTGACCGAGGGCTTCCCGACCTACGGCGGACTCGCGGGCTACGATCTTGAGGCGCTCGCCGTGGGCTTCTACGAGGCGCTGGAGGAGGACTATCTCCGCTACCGCATCCGCTCGATCGAGTACCTCGGCGACGTGCTGACGAAGGCCGGCGTGCCGATCGTCCAGCCGACCGGCGGACACGCGGTGTACATCGACGCCAAGGCCTTCCTGCCGCACATCCCACCGTCCGAGTTTCCGGCCTGGGCGCTGTCGTGCGTGCTTTACCTCGAGGGCGGCGTGCGCGGGGTCGAGATCGGCTCGGTCATGTTCGGCCGCCAGCCCGACGGCTCCGAAAAACCCGCGGCGATGGAACTGGTCCGGCTGGCGTTCCCGCGCCGCGTGTACACCCAGAGTCACGTCGACTACCTGGGCGAGGTCATCCTGCACGTCCACCGCCTGCGTGAGCGCGTGCGGGGCCTGAAGTTCACCTCGGCACCGGAAGTGCTGCGGCACTTCACCGCCCGGTTCGCGCCGGCCCAGGGCGAGCTCATCGTTTAGGTTGCCACGAAGGGCACGAAGCGCACGAAGACGAGGATTGGTCCTGGGAGTTCACTGCCAAGACCGCGACGGCCGCCAAGGCTCGCCGGAATTCCAATGCCGGGTCGGGTCCGGTCTTCGCGGCCTTAGCGTACTTCGCGGTGAAAAATCCGGTCAGCGGGCCGTCCAGCCGCCGTCGATGGGAATGGAGGCGCCGGTGATCGACTTGGCCGCGTCGGAACACAGGAAGACGACCAGCGCGGCCACGTCGGCGACCTCGACAAAGCGCTTGGAGGGCTGCGCGGCCAGCAGGACGTCGCGGATGACCCGCTCGCGCGAGAGATTGTGCACCTGGGCCTGGCTCTCGATCTGGCCCTCGACCAGGGGTGTGAGGACGTAGCCGGGACAGACCGCGTTGCAGGTGATGCCGGTCTCGGCGACCTCGAGCGCGACGGTGCGCGTGAGGCCGATCTGGCCGTGCTTCGCCGCGACGTAGGCCGCCTTGAACGGCGAGGCGACGAGGCCGTGGACCGACACGAGGTTGACGATGCGGCCCCAGTTGCGGCGCTTCATGCCCGGGAGCACGGCGCGGATCGCGTGGAAGCTCGAGTTGAGGATGGTGTCCTGTACCGCGCTCCACTTCTCCTCGGGAAAATCCTCGACCGGGGAGACGAACTGGATGCCGGCGTTGTTCACGAGGATGTCGACGCCGCCGAACGCCTGCTCGGCGGCATCGACCATCGCCCGGACATCGGCGGGACGGGTGACATCGGCGGGATGGAAAGCGATGCGTCCCGTGGTCTCCGCGGCGAGCTCGCGGCACAACCGCTCGAGGGCGGTGGACTCGCCAAAGCCGTTGAGCATGACGTTGACGCCGGCCTGGCCGAGGGCACGGGCGATGCCGAGGCCGATTCCGCTCGTGGAACCGGTGACGATGGCGGACTTGGGGGAGGACATGGGGCGGGTGGGGTTGGACCGCGGTTCAGGTGGAGACTTGCCGAAGCCACGTGTCGAGCGCGGCCCAGCCGGACTCGACGTCGATGCCGGTGAGGCAGAACGGCTCGGGGTAGCGGCAGTAGTCGAAACAGGGCTTGTACGGGCAGGCGCGGCCCTCGATCCAGCCGGCCTGCGGATGGCCGGGGGCGAACAGGTCGGGCACCTGCGGGCCGAAGACTGTGAACGTGGGCACCCCGCAGAGTGCGGCGATGTGGCCGGGTCCGGAGTCGTTGCCGAGGAAGACCGCCGCGCCCGCGATCGTGTCGACCATCTCGTCCATGCTCGCGACCACGCGGGCGTTCGCCTCGCCGAGTCGCTGCCATTCACCGAGCTGGGGCCGATCACACAAAACCACCGGGTCCCAGTCCCGATCACGCAGGCGGCGCAGCACCTCGGCGTAACGGTCGAGGGGCCAGACCCGGAGGGGTTGCGAGGCGCCGGAGTGCAGCACGATGCGCCGCGGGGAGACCGGGGGCAGCAGCCGGGGCTGCGCGACCGGGACGTCCGGCAGGCGCAGCTCCGCGGCGAGCTTCCGCCAGGCGGCGGGGCGATGGGTATGGCCGCCGTTCGCGAGGTCGCGGTCGAGCAGCCAGCCCAGACCCGGGCGACCGTAACCCAGCAGCCGGCCCGGACGCGCGAGGCGCAGAAAGACATGGTCGGACGCCACCGGCCAGATCGACACCGCTGCCGCGTAACGGCGCGACCGCAGCTCCTTCAGCACGCGCAGCAGCGTGCGCCAGGGCCAGCGCGGCAGGTCGCGACCGCCGGAGAACAGCGCCCAGGGCGCGACGCACGGGATCAGCTCCACCTCCGGCGCGAAGCGGCGGAGCAGGTGGCCCGCGTTGGGCACCGAGAGAAGGGTCACGTCGTAGGCCGCCAGCGCCGACCGCAGGAAAGGGATCAGGATCGCGATATCCCCCGTGCCGCGAAACTCCGCGACCAAGAGCGCCGGCCGCGTCCCGCGGCGCGCCCGATGCACGGGCGGGGCGAACTCCGCGCGCTCGGCGACCGCACTCATGGGAACAGCAGCGTCCGGAGTTCCGGCACGGACGCGGCGCCCGTCGTGCCGAGCTGGTGCACCACGATCGATGCCGCAGCCTGTGCGAGCGTCATCGCTTCCGTCAGGCCCGCGCCCGCCGCCAGCGAGAGCGCGAGGGCCGCGGTCACGGCGTCGCCGGCGCCCACGATGTCGATCTCGCCGCGCACCGGATGCGCCGGCACCTGCGCGGCCGCCTCGCCCGGGCCCGCGCCGACGATGCCCCGCTCGGCGAGCGTGACGAAGACCGGGCGCCGATTCTGCGCGGCGAGCCGCTCGGCGCCGCGGAGCAACTCGGGCACGGTCGCGGCGTCGGAGCCGCCGGTGAGCGCGGCGAATTCCGCGGCGTTCATCTTGAAGATCAGCGGGGGAAACCGGCCGAGCCCGTGGCGGCTGTCGGCGATCACGACCAGGCCGGGACGCGCGGCGGCGATCTCGCCGACGGCGGCCAGTACCGCGGGGCTCACGACGCCTGCGCCGGGGACGCCCGCCTGGTCCATCACGACCAGCGCGTCGAGCGAGGGGGAGAGGGCCCGCAGCGAGGCGATGAGACGCGCCTCGACTTCGGCCGGGGTGGGGTCCCAGTTCTTGATGTCGAGGCGCGACAGCTCCACCGGGGCTTTCGGCGGGGCCTGCAGCAGGGGCTTCGTGTAGGTGAAGGTCCGGCGCTCGCCGGACCGCTGAAAGTGGTCGAGCTGCACGCCGGGCACGCGACGCAGGGCCTTGAGCAACTCGAAACCCTCGCCGTCGTCGCCGCAGAAGCCGACCGGCCAGAGCGACCCGGCCCCGAGCGCGCCGAGATTCTGGAGGATGTTGCCGGCGGCTCCGGGCGAGCACCGGACGCGGACGACATTGTGAACTGGCAGGCCCGTCTCGAGGGAGGTTTCCGCCTTGGCCGGATCGATGTCGAAATACCGGTCGAGCGAGACATCGCCGACCACGCCGACCCGCAGGCGGGAGAACCTGGCCGTGAGCTCGCTGAAACGCTGCGGGGACATGGGCCCGATGAAAGGGCCGGCGCCGGTTGGCCGCAAATTCATTAGGCGAACCTCGACGTTCGAAATTCGGGATCCGGGAGGCGAAGTCCGAAGACAGAAATCCGAAGCACGAGCTACGGAGCGCGAAGGAGCAAAGTCCGGAATCCGGAATCCAGAATCCGGAATTCCACCGCCCCTTCCTTGCCTTTGACGGCGCCCGTGTCAGCGTCGCGGCCCATGGCGGAGACTACGGGCGCCGGTCAGGCGGCACGGATCGAACGGGTGCGCGGCACCGCGGGCTGGTATTCGCTCGGCCGTACCCCGGCGGGCGCGTGGTGGCTGCTGGATCCCGACGGGACGCCGACGTTTTTTCGCGGAGCCAATGAGGTCACGGGCCTGGAGGGTTCACCGCATGCCCCCGGGGCGCGGCTGCGGAGCTGGGGCTTCACCGGGCTCGGACCGGGCTCGGCGGCGCCGCTGCAGGACGAGGGCCTGCCGTTCGTGGCGACGGTGGATTTTGACGCGGCCGGCGCGACGCTGCACTCGGGCGACGTGCGGCTGCCCGACGTGTTTGACCCGGCCTGGCCCGAGGCGGCGACGGTGCGGGCGGGTGAACGCTGCCTGCCGTTGGCGGAGCGGCGCGAGCTGGTGGGCTGGATCACGGACGACCAGCCGGGCTGGGCGCATCCGGGACACGCGGGTCGGCCGTCGCTGCTGCAGGTGTGCCTGAGTCTGGAGCCGAGTTTTGCCGCCTACCATGCGGCGTGGGAGTTTGTGCTCGCGCTGCACGGCGGGCGGCTCGAGGCCGTGGCGAAGGCGTGGGGCACGCCGCTGGCCAACAAGGAGGTGGTGCGCGACCTCACGCGTCACGAGCAGGGCATCGCCACGCGCGGCTACCAGCGCGACGACGCGCGGTGGGTGCGGGAGTTTGCCCGGCGGTATTTCGCCCTGACGAGCGCGGCGATCCGGGCGCATGACCCGCATCACCTCGTGTTCGGATGCCGCTTTGGCGGTCGGGCCGGTGCGGCGGTGCTGGTGGAGTGCGCGCATCCGGCGGTCGACGCCGCGTGGCTGGACCTCGACGACGTGGCGGTGGCGCCGGCCGGGCCGGTGTTCGCCGGGGATTTCACGTGGGTGGATCCGCGCTTTCTCGGCGCCCCGGGTGCGCGGCGCGCCCGCGGCCTGACGTCGGTCGAACGCATGCTGCGCCGCGGCCGGACCGTGCTGGAGCGCGCGGCCCGACACCCCTCGGTCGTCGGCTACGCGTGGACCCGCTGGCGCGACCGCGCCGGCGAGCAGCCGCCGTTTGCTGGTGGCCTGGTGCACGGCGACGACGCCGAGGCCCGCGAGCACACCGAATTGCTGACCGACCTGAATGCCCGATTGGAGACGCTCCGCTACGGCATCGGGTAGGGTGGGACGGGGACGGGGGCATTTTCACAGGAGGTAACGGAGGGAACGGAGGGCTTTTCTGTCCATCGGAAGTTCCGGTGCTGACGACTCCAACGTGGTTAGCCAGAGGCGAATCGATCGGGGAACCACACCTCCGTTCCCTCCGTTCCCTCCTGTGAAAAGTCCCCTTCCTATGACCTCGGGTATGGTTTTCGGACTTTGACCTTGGCGCCCGCGCGCGGTCGGATGCTGGCATGAGCCTGACGATCTGGTGCAACTCGACCTTCAGCCCGGCGGCGACGCGCCTGCTGGAGGAAGGCACGAAGGACCATCGGCTGGTGGTGTCGTCGATCGCGTCACCCGACGTGCTCGTGGCGGGCCGCACGGACCCGGCGATGGCGCAGGCGGACATCGCGCTGGGCCAGCCGGACGCGGCGCATTGTCTCGAATGCCGGAAGCTCAAGTGGGTCGAGGTGATCTCCGCGGGCTACACGCGCTACGACACGCCGGAGTTTCGCGAGGCTTTCCGGGAGCGCGGCTCGATCTTCACCAATGCCTCGGGCGTGTTTGCCGACCCATGCGCGCAACATGTGCTGGCGATGATGCTGGCGCTTGCCCGCAACCTGCTGCCGTCGTTCCGCGACCAGCAGACGGATCACTCGTGGCACTACACGGAGCGCCGTTACGAATCGATGCTGCTGACCGGGCAGACGGTGGTGATGCTGGGCTACGGCGCGATCGGCCGCCGCCTCGCGGAACTGCTGCGGCCGTTCGGCATGAAACTCTACGCGGTGCGGCGCACCGTGCACAGCGAGGCCGGCGTGCACATCATCCCCGAGGAGAAAATCAGCGCCGTGCTCCCGCTCGCCGACCATGTCGTGAACATCCTCCCGGACAACGACAGCACGCGGAACTACGTCAACGCCCGCCGGCTCGCCTGCTTCCGTCCCGGCGCGCGGTTCTACAATGTCGGACGCGGCACGACCGTGGACCAGCAGGCCCTGCTTGAGGCGCTGCAGAGCGGACGCCTCGGTGCGGCGTATCTCGACGTGTTCGAGGTCGAGCCGCTGCCGCCGTCCCACCCGCTCTGGACCGCGCCGCGCTGCTACATCACGCCCCACACCGCGGGCGGCCGGCTCGACCAGGACGAGGCGATTGTCCGGCATTTCCTCGCCAACCTGAAAGCGTTCGAGCGCGGTGAGGCCATGACGGATCGCGTGGTCTGAGCGGCCGACTCCCGGGCGAGCGCGACGAAACCGGTTGGTTGCCGAGGTTAACATAGCGCGAAAAATAGGAGGTGGATCATTTCGTCCGTTGCGCGGGCGGAAAGAGCGGGGAATAACTTCGCCCGCAATAACTCCTATGGTGACCGATCCGAGTCGGCCCAGTTGGCCGGTCCCCGGCGGTCCCTGAACCTAGAAACCCCGTCAACGCATGAACAAATCCACGCGTCTCATCATCACGGCCGCCGCCATGGCGGGCCTTTACGCCGGCTCCCTCGCGGTCCGCGCCCACGCTGAAGACCAGGCCGGCACGCCGGCGACCAAGGACACCTCCAAGGACAAGAGCTCCTGTAGCGGCAAAGATGGCTGCAAGGGGAAGGACTCCTGCAAGAGCAAGGATGGGTGCAAGGGCACCGCGTCCTGCAAGGGTCACAACGACTGCAAGGGCAAGGGTGGCTGCAAGTCCGGTGACAACGGCTGCAAGGGCAAGAACTCCTGCAAGGGCAAGGGCGGCTGCGGTTCGATGGACCAGCCCAAGGGCTGACGCGTTTTCCATGCAGCGGCCGGCGCTTCGCGTCGGCCGCTTTTTTTTCGCCGTCCCGCGTCCTTCCTGTCTCGCTCCCCGTCATGCCCGCCAACCCGTTCAACGGTCACACCGACTACGGCATCGGCATCGGGCTGCGCGTGCCGCACTACCGGCACATCCTCGAGAAAAAGCCGGTCGTCGACTGGTTCGAGATCATCTCCGAGAACTTCCTGGTTGGCGGCGGCCGGCCCCTCGAGGTGCTCGACTCGATCCTGGAGCAGTACCGCGTCGTGCAGCACGGCGTGTCGCTCTACTTCGGCTCCACCGACCGGCCCGACCGCGAGCACCTGCGCCGGCTGAAGGCGCTGGTCCGACGCACGGGCACGCCGTGGCTGTCGGACCATCTCTGCTGGGGCAGCGTCGATGGCACCTACACGCATGACCTCCTGCCCATGCCGTACACCTTCGAGGCCGCCCGCCGCACCGCCGCGAAGATCCGCATGGTGCGCGATTTTCTCGAGGTCCCGATCTGCGTCGAGAATGTCAGCAGCTACGCCGAGTTTCACCTGTCGGAGATGACCGAGTGGGAGTTCCTCACCGAGGTCGTCGAGCGCGCCGACTGCGGAATTCTCCTCGACGTGAACAACATCTACGTCTCGTCGCGCAATCACGGCTTCAACCCCTTCGACTACGTCGACGGCGTCCCGCACCACCGCGTCGGCCAGATCCACGTCGCCGGGCACACCAAGTTCGAGAAGTACATCCTCGACACCCACGACCACCCGGTGCTCGACCCGGTGTGGAAACTCTATGCGCACGCCACCCGCCGCTGCGGCGTGACGGCCACGCTGCTGGAGTGGGACGATCGCATCCCGTCGTTCGACGAGGTGCACCAGGAGGCCCTCAAGGCCAACGCCTTCATCGCCGACGCCCGCGCCGCCGGCCCGCTCGCCGCCCGCCGTCCGGCGGTTTCCGCATGAAGCGTCCTGTCGCACGTCCGCAGGACCTGCGCGCGCTGCAGCGGCTCATGCACCGCGCGATCACGCGACCCCTGGCGCCGGGCGACCGCACGGCGCGCCGCTGGTCCGACGGGAGTCCCACCGCGCGCGTGGCCGAGTCGTTCGTGAAGGCGAATGACCGCCTGACCTCGCTGGAGCGGCTCGAGATCTACAACCGGATGTACTGGTTCCGGATCCTCGACTGCCTGTATGACGATTATCCCGGACTGCGGGCGGCGCTGGGCCCGCGGAAGTTTCACCGTCTCGCGGTGGCCTACCTCACGCGGCACCCGTCGCGGTCCTTCACGCTCCGCAATCTCGGCTCGCGCCTCGAGTCCTTCCTCAAGCGTCAGCCGCAATGGACGGCGCCGCACACGGCAATCGCGGTGGAGCTGGCGCGATTCGAGTGGGCGCAGACGGTGGCCTTTGACGAGGAGGCCCGGCCGGTGGTGACGACGGCGGAGCTGGCCCGGGTCGCATCGGGCCGGGTGCAGCTGGCGCTGCAGCCCTATGTGACACTGCTCGCGCTGAACTACCCGTTGGACACCTACATTCGCGCGGTGAAGGAGCGCGACGCGCTGCGGAGCGAGGCGAGCAATGCCACGGGCGGGTCGCGCGGCTCAGCGCGACTGCGCGCGGTGGCACGTCCGCATCCGGAACGCGTGTGGCTCGCGGTGCACCGCGTCGACAACCGGCTCTATTACAAGCGGCTCGAACCCGCGGCCTACCGCATGCTGGCGGCGCTGCGCGACGGCCGGACGCTGGAACAGGCGGTGGCCCGCGGCGGGCGGACCGTGACGGCCGAGCAGGTGCGCACCTGGTTTGAGCTCTGGACGCAGCTGGGCTGGATCTGTCGCCGGAAATAAACCGGGCCGCGGTGGCTCTCATGCTCATGAACCCCGCGAACCTTTACCTCAAACTCGACGCGCTGCTGGCCACCCTGGGCGGCTGGCTCACTGCTCCCTTCCTGCTGGCGATCCGGCTTTACTGGGGCTGGGGCTTTTTCCAGACGGGCAAGGGCAAGCTCCTGAACCTCGAGCGCACTGCCGGCTTTTTCGCGGACCTGCACCTGCCGGCGCCCAAGCTGAACGCGGTGGCGGCGGGCTCGGTCGAGTGCCTGGGCGGTCTCCTGCTGCTGCTGGGATTGGGCGGTCGGATCGTGCCGGTCCCGCTGATCTTCACGATGCTGGTGGCCTACGCGACAGCCGAGCAAGGAGCACTGCGGGCGATCACGACCGACCCTGACCAGTTCACGGCGGCGGCGCCGTTCCTGTTCCTGCTCGCGAGCCTCACGGTGTTCGTCTTCGGCCCCGGCAAGCTGTCACTCGACGCGCTGCTCCGCCGGAAACAGGCCGCGGCGACGACGAAATAGGCATAGTCTTCGGGTCGATTCTCGAGGTTTGGTTTTGCCACTAAGAGCACCAAGGGCACGAAGACCGAGGCGGTTTCCTTGCCCCTGCGGCGAAGCGATTGCCGTCGCCTTGATCAAGGAGACCGGGGTATGGGCTTCGTGAGCTTTGTGCCCTTCGTGGCAGAACCCATCTAACGCCCTCCTTGGCACGGGACAAAAAAAGAGCGCGTTGGGGACAACGCGCTCGGGCAAGCAGGGAGGGATGAGCGTCAGGCCTTCGGCGGCGGGTTGCAGAGATGCTCGTAGGCGTAGACCATCGAGCCGATGCAGATCGGCAGCGTGATGAAGATGCCGATGATGAGGCCGATGACCCCGAGGGCGCCGATGATGCAGGCGAGGATGAGCAGGCCGAACATCCGCCACCACTGCGAGGTGACGACCCGGCGGCTGACCTCCATCGCGGTCCAGAACTCCATCTGGCGGTCGATGACGAGCATGTACGCGAAGGCGTACGAAACCGCGAGGTAGATGCCGGGCAGGATGAGGAGCAGGACGCCGATGCCGGTGAGGATGTTTACCAGCAGCGAGGTGATGATGAGCGGCACGAGGGCGATCGAGAAGCCGCCGAAGACATCGCCGAGTTCGGCGGGCTGGCCGCGGATCTTCTTCAGATAGTAGTTATAGAGGCCGCCGTAGAACACGCCGCCCAGCAGCAGGCTGACAAGGATGCCGAGGAAGGGGATGGAGCCGGCGACCGCCGCCACAATGACGAGGACGGCCGTCGCGCTAACGATCGGCCAGAAATCGGACCGCAACAGGTCCCAGGCCCGCGAGATGCAGCCACCGATGCTGAGTGGGGAACCGCGCGCGATCAGGTCCGCCGCGTAGGCTTTCGGATCGATCGGCCCGAGATTCACGGGTGGGGGCGGCATGGCGCCGCTGAACTCCGGGAAGTCTCCCAACCGACGCCAATCCTCGGAACCGGCCGCCTTGGCCTTGGTATCGAGGTTGGCCCGCCCGCCTGCCAGCCAGCCGCGCACTTGCTCAGTGGAGACCGGACCGTACTCCTTGCCGTCGCCGCCAATGATGGTGAACATACGCCGGAAGAACTAACAGACCCCCCGGTGGCGTCAACGGCGCCGTGGAATGAGACGGCAGAGCCAAGGGGGTGGGCCGGGGTGCGCTTTTTGACCACGGAATTCACGGATCGCACGGATCGATCCCTGACGAATGTTCGCGGACCAAGGCGCTGTGCGGCCACAGCCCCTCGGTCCGCGAACACTTGAGGAGCTGAATTCCTGAGCCCGCTTGCGCCCGGCAGTGTCCTGCCAGGGTCAGGTCTTCAGCTCCACCCGGCCACGCGGACGAGAGTCTGAGCACCGCTCAGGCTCTCGTCCGCGTGGATTCGCTTGGGGATCGATCCGTGCGATCCGTGAATTCCGTGGTCAAAACCAGACCTCCCGGAGTCCTGCGGGAACGAACACGACAACCGTCCGAAATGCCCCGCCGCGAACCGCGGCGACCTCACTCCTTGTACACCACGCCGGCCTTCATGACGAAGGAGACGTGCTGCAGGGTGGTGATGTCGGCGAGCGGATCGCCGGGGGCGGCGACGAGGTCGGCGTACTTGCCGGGTTCGATCGTGCCCAAGTTCTTTTCCACGCCCAGCAGGCGCGCCGTCTCGATTGTGGCACTCTGGATCGCCTTCATCGGCGGCATGCCGGCCTCGACCATGTACTGGAATTCCTTCGCGTTCTCGCCGTGCGGCGCGACCGCCTGGTCGGTGCCGAACGCGATCTTCACCCCGGACGCGTAGGCGCGCTGGAACGTGGCCATGATCGTCGGGCCGATCAGCCGGGCCTTCGGCACGACCACGTCGGGGAAATAGCCCGGGATCTTCGCCTTCTCCGCCACAAATCGGCCGGCGCTGATCGTCGGGACGTAGTAGGTGCCGTGCTCCTTCATCAGCGCGATCACCTCATCGCTCATGAAGGTGCCGTGCTCGATCGAGTCGACGCCGGCGACGACCGCCCGCTTCATGCCCTCCGTGCCGTGGGCGTGCGCCGCGACCTTCAGCCCGTACTCGTGCGCGGTGCGGACAATGGCGTCGAGCTCCTCGGGCGTGAACTGGGCGTTCTGGCCGCTGCTGCCGAGCGACAGCACGCCGCCGGTGGCGGTGATCTTGATCAGGTCGCAGCCCTCCTTGTAGTGCTGCCGGACGGCCTTCCGGGCCTCGTCCGCGCCGTTGATGACGCCGACGTTCAGGACCGGGTCGGCCATCAGGTGCGCATTGAGGCCTGACGAACCGTCGGCGTGGCCGCCGGTGGTGCCGATCGCGGTGCCCGCGGTGAAGATGCGCGGCCCCTCGACCCAGCCGGCGTTGATCGCCTTCCGCAGCGCGAGCGTCGAGCCGCCCACGTCGCCGAGATTCCGGACGGTGGTGAAGCCGGCCAGCAGGGTCTTCTTCGCGTAGTAGGCCGCACGCAGCGCGTAGTCGCCGGGATTGAGATAGAAGCCCTCGGTGTAACTCGTCGGTGACAGTTGTCCGTCGAGGTGGACGTGCATGTCCATGAAGCCCGGCAGCACGGTGGCCTTGGTGAGGTCGATCACGCGGTCGCCGGCCGCCGGCGCGGAGTAGCCCGCCTCGACGGCCACGATGCGGTCGTCGTTCACCACCACGGTGACTTGGTGGCGGGGGGTGTCGGCGAGGCCGTCGATCAGGGTGCCGGCGTGGATGAGAGTCCGGGCTGGGGCAAGGGTGGTCAGGGCGCCCGCGGCGATCGCGACCAGGGCAAGGGGACGAAAGTTCATGGCGCGGGACCCTACGGGAGGGTTCAGCGCGAGACGAGGCCGATTTCGGAACCGCTACGGCAGGGTGATGGAGCGCTCCGCCGGCTCGGGATGCTGGCGGTAGAAAAGGGCGACGTGGCCGACGGCCCCGACGCACACGCAGCGTCCCTCGTCGGCGATCCGGTCGCACAGCGCGGCCCGCTCATCCCGGTCGGCCCCGAGGAAACGCAGCTTCACGAGCTCGTGGGAGCGCAACAGGCGCTGCAGTTCGGCGAAGAACGCCGGGGTGAGGCCGCCCTTGCCGAGCTTGAGGGCCGGCTCGAGTTGCTGGCCGAGGCCGCGGAGGTACGTGCGCTGCGCGCCGGTAAGCGGGAATTCGTACATGCGGGAAGAGTGGGAACCGCAAAAGGACCCGGGCTCAAGCCCCGAACTGGTCCGGCGGCAGCTCCCGCCAGGTTCCCGCCGCCAGGCTGCCGAGGTCGAGGTCGCCAAAGCGAGTGCGATGCAGCGCCAACACGGTGTGCCCCGTGGCGGCGAACATGCGCCGAACCTGATGGTAACGCCCCTCGGTCAGAGTCAGCTCCGCCTCGCGCGGCCCGATCGCCCGGTATTCGGCCGGGGCGCATGGCTCGTCCTCGCCGTCGAGCCGCAGCGTGCCCGAGGCGAAGCGCTCGGCCAGGTCGGACGCGAGGTCGCGGTCGACCGTGGCGCGGTAGACCTTCGGGACCTTGTGCCGAGGCGAGGTGAGCCGGTGGACGAGGGGCGCGAGGTCGGTGAGCAGGAGCAGGCCGCTGGTCTCCTTGTCGAGGCGACCGATGCTTGTGACCTGGGGATTGCGGCTTCGCCAGCGCTCCGGGAGCAGCGAGTAGACATTCGGACCCTCGCGCTCGTCGTGGGAGCAGACCAGACCGACGGGCTTGTGCAGGAGCAGCAGCAGCGGACCCGGATGATCCAGCGGTGCGCCGTCGACCAACACCGTGGTTTCGTCGGCCTTGAACCCGAAGTCGTCAACGACCCGGCCGGCCACGGTCACCCGCCCGTCCTCGATCCACGCGCGAGCCTCCCGTCGGCTGCAGTAGCCGAGGTTGGCAAGGATCTGGTCGAGGCGGCGCATCCCAGCGAGACAAGCCGGCCGGCCGGCGGCGGCAACTGAACTCCGCCGGAAAAATGTTCCACCCGGACGGGACCGTGGCACTTTCGACCGGCGACGTGATCACCTCCCTGCTGCTCCTGCTGGCCCTTTGCTCCGCGGCGGTCGCGCTGCTGACAATGCTGCGCGCCCCGGCGTGGGTGTTTGCGTGGAAGCTCGCGATCCTGGCCGGCGAGTTCGGTCACTGGCTCGCCCTGCTGCCGCTGGCGGTAGGCGTGGCGGCGGTGGGCGAGACCACGGGAATGGGCCGCGTGGTGATCCTGCTCCTGTGCGCGGCGGCTTTCCTGGGATTTCTCCGGCCGGTGTGGTCCGCGGCGCGGGTGGCGGGACCGCTGCCGGCGGGCCTGCGGGCGGCCTTTGGCAGCGCGGCGCCGGGCGAAACCGCGCTGGCGTG
>DAOQKI010000065.1:0-20318 GCA_035334485.1 Opitutaceae bacterium | reverse complement strand
ACCACGCCACGAACCGCGCCCGTGCCCACGCGCCTCCGTCTCCGTCCCGCAATGCCGTCGGCGTGGTCGCGAGATGCCGACGCACCGCGTTGCGCAACGCGGTCGCGGAGGCGAACGCCAGTTCCTCCGCCACCTGCTCCACAGGGCGGGATTCCTGCCGCAACACCTCGGCGGCCGTGAGCAGCCGACACCAGGTGAGCAACGCCTGGGCGTTCGGCACGCCGTGGCGGCGACACCGGCTCCATACCGTCTTGCGGTGGATGCCCAGCGCCGCCGCGAGCGACCGCACCGTCGGCGGTGCCTCCGCCCCCGCGGCGGCTGCACCGGCTTCCACCGAGTCGGCTCCGGCTCCCGCCGCTGCCCCTGCCCAGGCGCCCGAGGCGGGTGCCGTGCTGGCCGCGGTCCGGCTGCTGCTGAAGGAGACCAAGACGGGTGCAGTGGCCGGCAAGACCGACCGCCTCGCTGAGGAACTGGGCAAGCCGGCCGAGGACTTCGTCGCCACGCTCGTGGGCGCCGGCCTCAAGGTGCCGGAGAAATCCCGCGAGAAGCCCGTGTTCGTCGAGCATGCCGGCGAGATCTTCTGGCTGAATAAGAACGCCAAGGACGAGCTCTGGCTGAACGCCAAGGCCTCGAAGTACGCCGACCACGGCGACGGCGAGAAGAAGCCGGCCCGCCGGGGGAAGAAGAAGGAAGAGGCATCCTGAGCGTGTCCCGCTCAGGATGCAGGTGACAGGGGTAAGGTACCAAGTAGCAGGCGTCGGCAGCGCGGACGCCGGATCGGCCGACAACGGATGCGGAGCCGGCTGACTCAACCCTCAACCTTCAACTTTCAACCGCGCCGCCTGGCGGCGCTACGCCTCGATCAGCCCGCGGCGGATCGCGAAGCGGACGAGGTCGGTCTGGGTCTGCAGGTTGAGCTTCCGCATGAGATTGGTGCGGTGGGTCTCGGTGGTGCGCGGACTCAGGAAAAGCTTCTCGGCGATCTCGGTGTTGCCCATGCCCTCCGCGGCGTACTGCAGGACCTCGCGCTCACGCGGCGAGAGCGTGGCCAGCGGGTCGTTGGCATCGGCCGGCTTGCTGACGAGGGCGCTGATGGCCCAGTCCGACAGCGGGGCGCTGAGGAACCGCCGACCCGCCGCGACCTCGCGCGCGGCGTGCAGGATCTCGGAGGTGTCGGAGCCCTTGAGTAGGTAGGCCGCGGCGCCGGCCCGCAGCGCCTCGATCACGTAGGGCTCGTCGTTGTGCATCGAGAGCACCAGCACGCGGGTCGACGGGGCGGCGGTGCGGAGCTGGCGGAGGACTTCGATGCCGTTGAGACGCGGCAGGCTGAGGTCGAGGAAGAGGAGGTTGGGCTTGTGCTTCTCCACCGCCTGCACCGCGGACAGGCCGTCGGCGACCTCGGCGAGCACCTGGTAGCCGGAGTCGCCCTCCAGCACGGCGCGCACGCCTTTCCGGACAATCTCGTGGTCGTCAGCCAGGACAACGGTGATCATGGGAGGGAGGCGGTCCCGGACGCCGCCGACGGGGCCGGCGGATTGAGCGGGAACTCGGCTTGGATACGGGTGCCGTGATTGACCCGCGAGTAGATTTCGACCGAGCCGCCGACCAGGCCCACGCGCTCGGAGAGACTGGTCAGGCCGATGGAGTGGCGCGACGCCAGCACCGCGTCGACGTCGAAGCCGCGGCCGCGGTCGGCGATCTCGACCAGCAGGCGACCCCCCGGGACGGGCTCGGGGTTGTGGGTGACGCTGACCGCGGCCGCGGGACAGCCCGCATGGCGCGCGATGTTGGTCAGCGCCTCCTGCACGATGCGGAACACGGCGATCTCGAGTTCCGCGGGCAGGCGCTGCGGCGGCAGTGACACATCGACGGTGGCGCGGATGCCGGTCTGGCGCTCGAACAGGCGCGCATGCCACTCGAGCGCGGGCCCGAGGCCGAGGTCGTCGAGGATGCGGGGACGAAACTGCTGGGTGAGCTCGCGCACATGCCCCATGAGATCGTTGGCCAGCCCGAGGGTCTCGCCCAGACGCTCCCGGAGCGCGGTGGCCGGCCCGGTCTCGGCGGAACGGACCAGGGCCTCCAGCTGCAGCTTCAAGCCGGTGAGCATCTGGCCGACCTGGTCGTGCAGCTCGCGCGCGATGGCGCGGCGCTCGTCCTCCTGGATCTTGAACAGGCGCTTGGAAAGGGTCTGGAGGCGGGCGGCGTGCTTGGCCGCGGCCCGCTCGGCCTGCTCGCGCACGGCGATCTCGCGCTGCAGCTCGGCGGTGCGGGTCGCCACCTTGGCCTCGAGCGACTGGTTGAGCTCGGCGAGTTCGTGGTGCAGCTGCTGGTTGAGCCGCTCGGTCTCAGCTCGCCGCAGCAGGCTCGTCAGTGAGAACACCAGCTCGAGCAGGTAGCCGTCCTGCTGGAGAATGTAGTCCTGCGCGCCGAGCTTGAAGGCCGCGGTGGCCGTCTCGCCGTCGTTGCGCGCGGCCAGCAGGATCACCGGGACGTCGGCGAAATGGGACCGCAGCGTGCGCAGCGCGTCGAGCGGGCCGGCCGGCCCGGGCGCGGGCCCGAGGATCATCGCGTCGAACGCCGGCCGGCCGGCCCGCGTGGCGTCGAACTCCGCGATCGAGGCGATCGCAGTGGTCGCCAGGCGCGGCGCGTGGCGCGCGAGAAAGGCGGTGAGGTTGTGCCGGAGCGACTCCGACTGCTCGATCAGCAGCACGGTGGCCGGCGCGGCGGCCGCGCGTTGGGCCGGGGCCGGTTGGCGACTGATGTGGCGGGCGTGGACGCTGCGCACCAGCTCGGGCAGCTGCAGGAACTGGCGCGAGGCCTTGTCGACACAGTCGACGGCGCCGGCCCGGATTGCCTTCACCGCCAGGGGAGTCTGGCCCTTGGCGCTGACCATGATGACCGGCGTCGGATCGCCGCGGGCGGTCAGTTCGTTCAGGATGTGAAGGCCGTTGATGTCCGGCAGCTCGAGGTCGAGCAGGAGGATGTCGATCCCGCCGCGCGCCATGCGGTCCAGGCATTCCCGCCCGCTGCCGACCGTCTCGAGCTCGCACTCCGGGGCCGCCTCGCGGAAATAATCCCGGACCACATCCGTGATCTGGAAGTCGTCGTCGGTGTAGAGCACGCGGATCATCGCAGGGGCGGGTTCCGGCAGCCTTGGGGCGCCTCCAAGCTGAGTCGATTCCGCTTCTGATCGCGACCCCTTTTTCCGCGGTCCATCTTGTTGTCACAAAATAGATTAACCTGACTTCCCAGACCACCCCGTGGGATTCACCCGGGGAGCCGAGGGTTTCTCCCCCAGCGTTTTTTACGGGTCTTTAACACGTGGGATCCCGGATGCAGCGCGCTCGGCGAAAGGGGTATTTTCAAGGGATGACGACCCCTGCCCCAGGTTCGTTTCGTCGGCCGTGGCATGGCTGCGCACTCGCGGGGCTGGCCTTGCTGTTGGGCAGCTTCGGCCTATCCGGATGCACGTCGCTCTCGATCGAGCAGGATTTCGCCACGGTGGTGGCGCTCGCGCCGGCGCCCGTGGTGGTCCCGGCGGGGCATGAACTCGCGGCCGCGGAACAGGCGGCGGGACGGATCAACGGCGGCCGCGCCTACCGTGGCGTGGGCGAGTCGATGATGCCGCTGTACACAACCGGTACGGCGATCGTCGTGGTGCCGTGGGACTTTCGCCAGCTGCGCGCGGGTATGACCGTGCTGTACGTGAATCACGAAGGCCGGGGGGTCGCGCACGTGCTGACGAGCCGCATGATCGGTGGTTGGACCGCCCAGGGGGTGGCAAACGCCGCGGAGGATCCTGACTTGGTTACGCCCCGCAATCTGGTGGGTGTGGTTGCTCAGGCCTACGCGTCGTCCGACTCGGTCGTGCGGCGAAATTTCGCGAGCCGCCTGAGCGCGCACAGTCACACGTCGCAATTGGCGCTGAATGTCCCGGGCGTGATCCCGACGTTCAGCCTGGCCGAGGATCGCCCAAACTGAATCGGGCCGGAGCGGCGGAGGTCGGATGCTCGCTTCGTGATCTGCGTGTCCTTGGTGGAGGTTCGAAAGGCGTGGCGCGTGGCCTAATCTGCACTAGGGCGTGTCTTCAAACCTGATCCCCCTGCCTGTCATTCTGAGCGTAGCGAAGAATCCAGTTAGCTATCGCCGAGGCTTCGACGGCGCCCCACTGGATTCTTCACTCCGTTCAGAATGACAATCGGAGTTTGAGACCCACCCTAGACCATCGGCCGGAACTTGCCGACCACGCCGGTGAGGCAGGCGGTGATCTGGCCGAGCGAGCACGACTCGACGGTCGTGATCAGCTCCGCGAAGACATTGCCGCCGGCGCGGGCGACATTCTCGAGCCGCTGCAGGGCCTCGGGCGACCGCTTGGCGTGGCGCCGCTTGAAGGCCTGGAGCCGCTCGACCTGCAGCCGCTGCTTGCGGGGGGAGGTGCGGGCGAGTGGGACACTCGGCAGGGGCTCGTCGGACACGTAGCGGTTGAGGCCGATGACGGGCCGCTCGCCGGAGTAGATCTGGCTCTCGATGCGGTGGCCGGACTCCTGGATCTTGCTGCGCTGGTAGCGCTGCTCCATGGCCGCGATGACGCCGCCGAGCGTGTCCATCTCGCGGAATACATCGAGGATCGCCTTCTCGACCTGCCGCTCGAGCGCCAGCAGGCCGGGTGCGCCGCCGAAGAGGTTCATGGTGTGTTTGAATAGCCCGGACTCCTCGAGGAGGATCGATTGGCCGTGGGAGGCGAGGAGCGCGTACTGCTCGGTCGGCGTCGTGAACGGCTCGTCGGCCGAGTTTGAGTGGCACGAGTTCGTGTAGTTGATGTACGCGAGCATCAGCTCCACGGCGGTGCGCGTGAGGTTGTTCTGGAACTCCGCGGCGATGAGCGAGCGGCCCGAGGTCTGCGTGTGCAGCTTGAGCAGCTGCGCCTTGGAGCCGGCGCCGAAGACGTCGCGCATGCCGATGGCCCAGATGCGCCGGCAGACCCGGCCGAGCACGAGGTATTCCACGTCGAGGCCGCAATCGAGGAAGAAGGAAAGTCGCGGGCCGAACTGGTTCACGTCGGCGCCGCGCTGGCGCAGCAGCTCCGCGTAGGTGAAGCCGTTCGACAGGGTGAACGCCGCCTGCTGCACCGGCGTCGCGCCCGCCTCGGCGATGTGATAGCCGGAAATCGAAACCGGATACCAGCGGGGCAGATTGGGCACGCACCACTCGATCATGTCGCAGAGGAAGCGGAGCGACGCGTCCACCGGAAAGATCACCTCATTCTGCGCCTGCACCTCCTTGAGCATGTCGGCTTGGATCGTGCCGCGGAGCTGGGCCAGGCACTCGGGACCGAAGCGCCGCTTGGCCGCTGCGATGAACATCGCGAGGATCACCGGCGCCGGCGCGTTCATGGTCATCGAGACCGACGCGTCCTTGCGGGTCAGATCGAAGCCGGCGAACAGCCGGGCCATGTCGTCCACCGTGTCGATCGCGACGCCGCCCTCGCCGACCTTGCCCAGCACACCCGGGTGATCCGAGTCGAGGCCGTAGAGCGTCGGTCCGTCGAAAGCGGTGGAGAGCCGCAGGCTCTTCTGATGGCTCGACAGATACTTGAAACGAGCGTTGGTGTCCTCCGCCAGCCCGAGGCCGGCGAAGAGGCGCATCGGCTCCTCGCCCGCGCCGGCCGCCCGGTCGAGGTACATCTCGCGATACGCGGCGGTGGCGTAGGGGAACTGTCCCGGAAAGCCCTGGCTCAGCAGGTACTCCGCGATCGCGCCGGGCTCGTCGGTGTCGGGCAGTGCCAGCCGTGGCAGGACGGTGCCCGTGGGCGAATGGGTGACGTCGATCGAGGCGCGCAGCTGCGCCCACTTGGCGCGGAGCTCGGCCGCGAAGGCGTCATCGGTGCGGGCGCGGCGCACCTCGGCGACCACGTGGCGGTTGTAGGCGTCAATCGCGTCGGCGATTTTTCCAAGCTGGCTCATCGGAAAATTGGAAAATTGGGAAATTGGGAAATTGGGAAATTGGGAAAGCGGGAAATTGGGAAATCGGAAAGGCGGGAAGGGGTGGGAGAAGCGGGGCTCAGGCTTCGACGCGGAGCTGGCAGGGTTTCTCGCCGCCGGCGGGTTCGAGTCCGCCCAGCCGGGCGAGGGCGGCGAAGAGCTCGTCAACTCCGGGATCGAAGTGCTTGGCGGCGGTCGTCGCGTGCAGCGTCTGGCCGCGGCCGTTCTGGTTGAGCCGGGCTTGGATCTCGGCGCGGGCGGTGTGCGCCATGGGATGGTCGCACTTGTTCAGCGCGACGAGATCGGCGCCGTTGAGCAGGGCGATCTTCTGCAGCTGGATCAGGCCGCCGTAGTAGGGCGCGAGCACGAAGAGCGTGGCGTCGACGAGCTTGGGCCCGCGGCCGAAGATCCGGAACGGGTCGCTCTCCTGGCCTACTCCCACCGACTCGACGAGGATCAGGTCGAACTCGCCCGACGCCCGCAGGACCTCGATGGCGGCGGGCGCCGCGGCGGACAGCCCGGTGAGACTGCCGCGCGTGGCCAGCGAGCGGAAGAAGACCCGGTCGTCCTGCGCGTAGATGGCCGACACCCGGTCGCCGAGGATCGCGCCGCCGGAGTCGGGATGCGACGGGTCGTTGGCGAGGAGGGCGATGCGGCCGGAGGGGAAGGAGCGCAGGAAGCGCGAGGTGAGCTCGTCGATCAGCGTCGATTTGCCCGCGCCACCGGGACCGGCGACGCCGACGACGAAGGAACGGGCGGAGCCGCGGCGGCGGATCTTGGGCACGCGGTCGCCGCGCTCGGCGAGGGTCAGGGCGCGGGCCAGGGCGCGGTCACCCTCCAGCCGACCCTTGGGCCGGGGCAGCTTGGCGTAGTCGCGCTTGATCAGGTCCATGATCTCGGTCAGCGGCGTGCCGGCGAAGAAGATCCGGGTGGTGCCCTGGCGGCGCATGACGCGCTCGTCGGCCGGCGTGATGGTCCCGCCGCCGCCGCCAAACACCGGGATGTCGCCGTTGCCGCTGCGGCGCAGGGCGTCGACGACCTCCTTGAAAAAGACGATGTGGCCGCCGTTGTACGACGACAGGCCCACGACATTGACGTCCTCCTGGACGGCGGCCCGCGCGATGGTGGCGACGGACTGGTGGTAACCGAGGTAGATGACCTCGATGCCGTGGCGCGCGAGCTCGATGTTGATCGTGGTGACGGCGCTGTCGTGGCCGTCACAGATCGGCACGGCGGTCAGGATGCGCAGCGGGACGGTGGGGCGAGGGGTTTTCGCGACAGCCATGGCCCCCCAGCAAACCCGCGAACCCGCCGGGTGCAATGACCGAGCGGCGGTCATTTGGGCCCGGTGCGCCAATTACATCCTTTGGATTAGGCAGGCGCGGTCGGCGTTTCCTCGATCCGGATTAACCGCGAAGACCGCAAAGCTCGCCAAGACCCAGCCCGATGGCTCGGGCTTCGTGACCTTGGTGAGCTTGGTGGCAGGTCTGGATGTGGACCTGCGGCCGGGCCCGGATCAGAATTCGGCCGTGCCGGGGGTGCGGGCGAAGGGGATGACGTCGCGGATGTTGGCGACGCCGGTGACGAACATCAGCATGCGCTCGAAGCCGAGGCCGAAGCCGGAGTGCGGCACGGTGCCGTAGCGGCGCAGGTCGAGGTACCACCAGTACTCCTTCTCGGAAAGGTGGTGCGCGGCCATGTTCTCCTTCAGCACGTCGAGGCGCTCCTCACGCTGGCTGCCGCCGATGATCTCGCCGATGCCGGGGACCAGAAGATCCATGGCGCAGACGGTCTTCCTGTCCTCGTTCACGCGCATGTAGAACGGCTTCAGGCTGCGCGGGTAGTTGTAGACGGTAACCGGGCACTTGAAGTGCTCCTCGGCGAGGAAGCGCTCGTGCTCGGACTGGAGGTTGTCGCCCCAGCTGACCGGATGCTCCCACGGGCGGCCGCTGCGGGTGAGGATGTCGATGGCCTCGGTGTAGCTGCAGCGCTGGAAGGGCCGCTCGAGGACGAAGTCGAGGCGGGAGAGCAGGTCCTTGTCCACGAACTTGGAGAAGAACTCGAGGTCGCCCGCGCAGTGCTGCTTCGCGTCGCGGATGAGGTATTTCACGAACTCCTCGGCGAGGTCCATGTTGCCCTGCAGGTCGCAGAACGAGATCTCGGGCTCGATCATCCAGAATTCCGAGGCGTGGCGCGAGGTGTTGGAGTTTTCCGCCCGGAAGGTCGGGCTGAACGTGTAGACGTTGGACAGCGCCGTGGCGAAGATCTCGGCCTCGAGCTGGCCGGAGACGGTGAGGTAGGACTGCTTGCCGAAGAAATCCTTCGAGAAATCCACCGCGCCCTGCTCGGTGCGCGGCGGATTGGCCGGGTCGAGGGTCGACACGCGGAACAACTCACCGGCGCCCTCGCAGTCGCTGGCCGTGATGATGGGCGTGTGGACGTAATGGAAGCCGCGCTCCTGGAAGAACTGGTGGATCGCGTAGGCCAGCCGGCTCCGGACGCGGAACACGGCGCCGAACAGGTTGGACCGGGGCCGCAGGTGGGCGATCTCGCGAAGGAACTCCAGCGTGTGACCCTTCTTCTGCAGCGGGTAGGTGGCGTCGGCCTCGCCGATCACGGTGAATCGCTGGGCGACGACCTCCCACTTCTGGCCGGAGCCTTTCGATTCCACGAGCTTGCCGTGCACCTCGATCGAGGCGCCGGTGTTGGCCTTCGTGATGTGGACGTAGTCGGGCAGGGAGGAATCGGCGATGACCTGGATGCCCTTGAGCGACGAGCCGTCGTTCAGCTCGATGAACGAGAACGTCTTCGAGTCGCGGCGGGTACGGACCCACCCTTGGAGGAGGATGGCGTCCATCGGCGCGGTGGCGTGCAGGGCGTCTTTGACGAGCGTGCGTGACATGGTGTTTTCCCCCAGCGAAGCGGCCTCCGCGGTGGCTGGCAAATCCCGAAACTCACGCGCGAACCGCCGGCCAGTTTGGCGGTCAGCGGCGGGTTCATGCCCTCATTCGCCGCCCTGCTCCGTCAGCCCTTGGTCCGGGGTCTCGTTCGCGGACTGGCGGTCACCGGGCTGCTGGTGCGGTCCGCCGGCTGCGCCTCACGCCCGGTGGAGGTGCCGCCGCCGGTTTCTCCACCGGTCGCGGTGGTGCCGGCCGCTCCGGCGGTCACCCCGGCCGTAACGGTGGCGCCGGACGATCCGCTGGCGGTCATGCTGATCGTCCCGCGACTGCCCCCGCCACCCCGGGCTGAGACTCCCGGGGAACGTCCCGACCCGAGCCGCGTGTGGGTGGCGGGCTACTGGGCATGGCGGGGCGACGATTACGAGTGGGTCGACGGGAGCTGGGAAGTCCCGCCGGCCGCGGCCGCAACCTGGGTGCCGCCGTGCTGGGTGCGCGAAGGGGAGGGCTACCGGTGTTTCACCGGCCACTGGCGCTGAGGGACTCAGGCCGGTGACGTAGCCGGCAAAGGGACAGCCTCCTCACGTCGGCTGCTACGATCAATCCGGTAGCAGCCGACGTGACGAGGCAGTTTCCGCGGCTCAGCCCGCGGTGCCGTCTTTGCGGGAGTGGAGGCAGATCCGGTTGCCGGCGGGATCAGCGATCCACGCCATCCAGCAGACGCGGGTTTCGACGGGCGGAATGAGGACCTTCACGCCGTGCTTGCGGCACTTCGCGATCGCTTTCGGCACGTCGTCCACGGCGAGGGCCACGCAGGCCGGACCGAACCAATCCCACTTCGGGTCCGGGCGGTTCGGGACGCCATTGAGGCAGAACGTGAGCGGGTCGGTGTCGAACTCGGACCAGAAGTCGTTCCACTCGTGACCGCGCTTGAATCCGAAGAGCTTCTGGTAAAACGCGCGGGTGCGGCGGATGTCCTTCGTGTTGTACATCACGAAGTCCAGCGCCCGGACGGGAATCAGGGCGCGCTGGCTGGAGATCGTGGCAGGGCGAGATTTGCGGCGGGTCATGGCGGAATGGTTGAAGTGATTGGGATGGCTACGTGCGATCGAAGGCAGAGGACGGCTCGACCCTTCGTGTGCTTCGCGTCCTTAGTGGTGAACTCACATCGAGCGCAGCAGTCCAGAGCCTAGAGCACAAACGCGTCCATGAACTGGCACACCGGCATGGCCGCCAGCTTGGCGCGGTCGGCGAAGAGCTGCATCAGCCGCTCGGCATGGTCGGCGCCGAAGTGAGCGACAAACGCGGCCCGGGCCTTCTGCTGGAGGACGGGAATGCCCTCGGCGCGACGACGGCGGTGGCCGATGGGATACTCGACCGCCACCTTCGGCGTCGACGTGCCGTCGGTGAAGAACACCTGGACCGCGTTGGCGATCGAGCGCTTCTCCGGGTCGAGGTAATCGCGCGAGTACTGCTTGTCCTCCTGCACCGTCATCTTGGCCCGCAGGGCGTCGATGCGCGGATCGGCAGCTGCCTTGTCCTCGTAGTGCTCGGCGTTGAGGGTGCCGTGGATCAGGCCGATGGCGGTCATGTACTGGAGGCAGTGGTCGCGGTCGGCCGGGTTGTGCAGCGGGCCGGACTTGTCGATGATCCGGATCGCCGACTCATGGGTGGTGAGCTCCACGCGCGAGATGGCATCGAGGCGATCCTTCACGCGGGGGTGCAGCTGCAGCGCGCACTCGACCGCGGTCTGGGCATGGAATTCGGCGGGGAACGAGATCTTGAACAGCACCTGCTCCATCACGTAGCTGCCGAGCGGACGGGCGAGCTTCACCGGTTGCCCGCGGAACGAGACGTCCTGAAAACCCCAGGTCTTGGCGGTGAGCACCGACGGATAGCCCATCTCGCCGGTGAGCGCGATGAGCGCGAGCCGGACGGCACGACTGGTGGCGTCGCCGGCCGCCCAGGATTTCCGCGAGCCGGTGTTCGGTGCGTGGCGGTAGGTGCGCAGGGCCGAGCCGTCGAGCCACGCGTGGGAGATCGCGTTGATCACCTGGTCGCGCGTGCCGCCCAGCAGCGCGGCGGTGACGGCGGTCGAGGCGACGCGCACGAGCAGCACATGGTCGAGCCCGACGCGGTTGAACGAGTTCTCCAGCGCGAGCACGCCCTGGATCTCGTGGGCCTTCACCATGGCGGTGAGCACGTCGCCGACGGTGAGGCCGGCCTTCACGTGGCTCAGCTTGGTCTGGAAAGCGGCGGGCGTGGCGCCGGCGGCCTGATGGCGGGACAGCCAGTCGGCCGTGGCGAGGATGGCGCCGAGATTGTCCGACGGGTGACCCCACTCGGCGGCCAGCCAGGTGTCGTTGAAGTCGAGCCACCGGATGATCGCGCCGATGTTGAAGGCGCCCTGGACCGGATCGAGTTCGTAGCCGGTGCCCGGCACGCGGGCGCCGCGCTCGATCGTGAGGCCCGGCACGACCGGGCCGAGCAGCTTGGTGCAGGCCGGGAAGGACAGGGCCATGATGCCGCAGGCGAGGGTGTCCGCGAGACACCACCGGGCGGTGTCGAGCGCCTCGTCGCTCTTGATGGCGGCGCCGAGCGCATAGTCGGCCAGCTCGGCGACGAGCGGGTCGGGCGGGGGACGGACATTGCTGATGTGGGAACTCATGGGAGAAATCCGGGAATTGATCTCAACCTCCAAGGGAGGCAACAGAACCGTGTTGGTCACCAAGCGCACCAAGCCCACGAAACGCTGAGCGCGCGGTCCGAGCTTGGGGGTGGGTCGACATCGAGGGCCTGCGCTTCGAGCGCATCATTGCGGCACCAGCTCGGGTCAGGCTGCTCTAGCGCCGCTGTGCCAGCGGCACGAAGGGCCGGGGTTCCGGTCCGGTGTAGTTGGCGCCGGGGCGGATGATCTTGCCGTCGGTGCGCTGCTCGACGATGTGCGCCGTCCAGCCCGCGGTGCGGGCCATCACGAACAGCGGCGTGAACATCAGCATCGGAATCCCCAGGCGGTGGTACGCCACCGCGCTGTACCAGTCGAGGTTCGGGAACATCTTCTTTTCATTCCACATGAGGGTCTCGAGCCGCTCGGCGATCTGGTAGAGCTCCATGTGCCGGTCCTCCTCCGAGAGCTGGCGGGCGATCGACTTGATGATCGGATTGCGCGGGTCGCCGATGGTGTACACCGGGTGACCGAAACCGATGACGATCTCCTTGCGGGCGAGCCGGGCGCGGATGTCGGTCTCGGCCTCGTCGGGGGTGCGGTAGCGCTGCTGGATCTCGAGGGCGATCTCGTTCGCGCCGCCGTGACGCGCGCCGCGCAGGGCGCCGATGGCGCCGGTGATGCACGAGTGGAAATCCGAGCCGGTGCCGGCGATCACGCGGGAGGTGAAGGTCGAGGCGTTGAACTCGTGCTCGGCATAGAGGATGAGCGAGCGGTCGAGGGCGCGAACCTGCGCCGCTGCCGGCGGGCGCTGATGGAGCAGGTGGAGGAAATGGCCGGCGATCGAGGGGTCATCGGTCTCGACGTCGATCCGCCGGCCGCTCGTCGCGAAATGGTGCCAGTAGAGGAGAATCGAGGGAAACGCCGCGAGGAGCCGGTCGCCGTAGGCGCGGGCGGCGGCGACGGTGGTGGCGTTGGCGCCGGTGGACGGCAGGGTCTCGGTCTCGAGATTGCCCAGCATCGAGCAGCCGGTGCGGAGCACGTCCATCGGATGGGCGCTCGCCGGGATCTGCTCGAGGACCGCACGGAGCGCTTTCGGGAGCGCCCGCAGGCGCTGCAGGCGCGAGCGATAGACGCCGAGCTCGACATGATTGGGCAGCACCTCGTGGACCAGCAGGTGCGCGACCTCCTCGTAGGTGGCCTGCTCCGCGATCTCGGCGATGTCGTAGCCGCGGTAGTGGAGGTCGTTGCCGGTGTGCCCGACCGTGCAGATGGCGGTGTTGCCGGCGACGACGCCGGACAGCGCGACGGATTTCTTGGCCTTGGAGGCGGGGGTGGGGTCGCTCATGAGGTGCCTGTCGTTCAGGACTTCGGTTGATAGCCGAGAGTGGCGTAAAGGTCGGCGCGGGTCTGCATGGTCCCGGTCACGGTGGACTGGGTGCCGTCGCGGCGGATCGCGTCGTAGACCGCCAGCGAGGCAGCGGCGGCGGCCCGGGAGGCGGAGAGCGGGTAGAGCACCAGGGCAATGCCGGTGGTACGGAGCTGCTCCACGGTGAAATAGGGCGTCTGGCCGAACTCGGTGAGATTCGCGAGCACCGGCGCCTTCACCGCGGCGGCGAACTGGCGGTAGTCGTCGAGCGTGCGGAGCGCCTCGGCAAAAATCAGGTCCGCGCCCGCCGCCACGTAGGCCTGCGCCCGCGTGATCGCGGCGGCCACGCCCTCGTTGGCGGCGGCATCCGTGCGGGCCATCACCACGAAGTCCCGGTCGGGTTTTCCCGCGACGGCGGCGCGAACCCGTTCGACCATCTCGGCGGCGGGCACGAGCTGCTTGCCCGGAAGATGACCGCAGAGCTTGGCCGGCACCTGGTCCTCAATGTGGACGGCGGCCACGCCGGCGGCGCCCATGGCGCGCACTGTCGCGGTGGGGTTGTCCCAGCCGGTGTCGATGTCCACCAGCAGCGGCAGGTCCACGCGGCGGGTGATGCGGCGGGCGTCGATCAGGACGTCCTCCAGTGTCGTTTCCCCGGTGTCCGGGATGCCGTACGAGTGGTTCGCCACGCCGGCGCCCGAGAGGTACAGCGCCCGGAAACCGGCGCGACGCGCGAGGAGGGCGGCGTAGGCGTTGATGGCACCGACCACCTGCAAGGGCTGCTCAGCCGCCAAGGCAGCACGGAAGCGGGCACCTGGGGTGGGGGCGGAACTCATGGCGCAATACTTGGCGGGTGCGCCGCACAGTGTCCAGTGTCTCGCCGGAAAACTCCCGCGGCCCGGTACCGGAAAAAATGCCACGCCGGCCCGACCGGCGAAACGGTTCGTCATCCGCCGGCGTCTTCCCCATGCTGACCCCGATGCTCGCCGTCACCGATCTCCGCAAGTCGTTCCGCTCGCCCGAGGGTGAAACGGTGGAGATCGTCCGGGTGCCCGCCTGGTCGCTCGCCGCCGGCGAGCAGGCGGCCTTGCGCGGAGAGAGCGGCTCGGGCAAGACCACGTTCCTCCACCTGATCGCGGGCATCCTCGCGGCCGACGCGGGCAAGGTGCTGATCGACGGTGCAGAGATGACGGCGCTGAGCGAATCGCGGCGCGACCGCCTGCGGGCGGAGAAGCTCGGGTACATCTTCCAGACCTTCAACCTGCTGCAGGGCTACACGGTCCTGGAGAACGTCGTGCTCGGCATGTCGTTCGGGCCACGCGGCGCCGACCGGGCGCACGCCAAGGCCCTGCTGGAGCGGGTGGGACTCGGCCACCGGCTGGACCACTTTCCGCGTCAGCTGTCGACCGGCCAGCAGCAGCGCGTCGCGGTGGCGCGGGCGCTGGCCAACCACCCGAAACTCGTGCTGGCGGACGAACCCACCGGCAACCTCGACCAGCGTCACGCCCACGAGGCGCTCGGACTGATCCGCGAAGTCTGCCGCGAGAACGGCGCCGCGCTGCTGCTGGTCAGCCACGACGAGGACGTGCTCCGGGAATTCAGCGGCGTGCGGGACTTCCGCAGCATCAATCAGGCAATACACTGATGGAAACAAAACGCCAAACACCTATGGCTAAGCGCCAAACACCAATGGCCAAACGCCAAACGGAGTGCGGCTGCCACCCTGGCGAATCGCCCGCTGCCCGTTTGGCGTTTGGCAGTTTGGCATTTGGAATTTCTCCCAAGTGACTCTTCCCCTGATCATCTACCGCTCGCTCCGCCAGCACGCGCTCTCGACGCTCGTGACGGCCGGGAGCATCGCGCTTGCCTGCGGGCTGCTGATGAGCGTCTGGACGGTGAAGACCCAGTCGGAGGTGGCCTTTACCTCGACAGGGACGACCTTCGATGCGGTGCTCGGCGCCCGCGGCTCGAAGCTGCAGCTGGTGCTGAACGCGATCTTCCACCTCGAGGCGTCGCCCGGGAACCTGGCGTATGCCGACTACGAGTTTATCAAGCGGCACCCGGCGGTGAAGTCGGCCTTTCCGATCGCGGTCGGCGACAACCTCCGCGGTTACCGCCTGGTGGGCACGCTGCCGGAGCTGTTTACCGAGGTGGAATTGGCCGGCGGCAAGAAGCTCGCCCTCCAGCCCGGCGGCCGGTGGTTCACCGCCGATGCGCACGAGGCGGTGGTCGGGAGCTTTGCGGCGGCGCGGCTCGGGTTGAAGGTCGGGGACACGTTTCACCCCTTCCACGGACTCACCTACGACGAGCGGAACCAGCATGCGGAGACCTACACCGTGGCGGGCGTGCTGGCACCGACGAACACGCCGATGGATCGCGTGATCTGGATTCCGCTGCACGGGCTGCAGACCATGACGGGACACGACCCGCGGGCGGCGACGGACGTGAGCGCGGTGCTGGTGCAGCTGCGGACCCCGACGGCGGGCTTCATGCTCGACATGATGTACAATAAGCAGGGCAACCGGCTGACCTTCGCGTACCCGGTGGGCGCGATCATTGCGGAGCTGTTCAGCAAGATCTCCTGGTTCGACCGCGTGCTGGAGCTGGTGGCTTACCTGGTGGCGCTGGTGGCGGCCGGGTCGGTGCTGGCGAGCATCTACAACTCGATGAGCGCGCGACAGCGCGACCTGGCGATCCTGCGGTCGCTCGGGGCGCGGCGCCGGATGATCTTTGGCGCGGTGGTGTGCGAGGCGGCGGCGATCGGCGTGCTCGGGTCGCTGGCGGGCTTCGCGGTGTATTTCTTGCTAATGGCCGGGGCGGCGGAGGTGATACGCACCCAGACCGGCGTGGTGCTGCAGGTGACGCAATGGCAGCCGGTGCTGGCGGCGTGTCCGGCGGCGATGATCGCCCTCTGCGCGCTCGGCGGCGTGGTGCCGGCGTTCAAGGCCTACCGGACGCCAGTGGCTTCGACCCTTGCCCCGGTGTCGTGAGCGGGGGTGTGGGGCACAGGAGGTACCGGAGGGAGTAGGGTGGCCCACGGAACACACGGAATACACGGAAGCCGAGCATCACAGCACCAATCCGCTGGTCTGGTTTCCGCGTGTTCCGTGTGTTCCGTGGGCCACCGGGCGGAAAAAAGGCGGGACCGTTTGGGGTCCCGCCTGAAGGCGAAAGGGAAGACGAGGCGGTGATCAGGTGCCGTTGCCGTCGTACTTGATCTCGGTGACCTGGTCGTTCGCGAAGAAGACGTAGAGCTTGTCTTGCTTCATGTCGGGCACGTTGAGCTGCCCCATCGAGTAACCCTTGCTCGCGCCAAAACCGAAAGCCATGGAAGCCGTCGCACCCGGTTGTCCGGAATGTTCCGGTGCGTTGGTTGCCGTCAGCATCGGAATGTATCCCGGCGTGTCGGGATTGTTGAGGTTATGTTGGGCGGTGGGACCCTGAGACGTAAAGACGACGTACGTCCACATCTGGAGCTTACCGAGAGAGGTGTCCTTCGTCTGGACGGTGGCGGGTTTGCCCAGCGCCATGTAGACCATGTCGGAGGTGAAGCCCTTCACGATTGTCCCCGACTGCACGGTCTTCTGCGCCACCGGCGTCATGCGGACATAGGTGTCATTCTTTTCCTGGATACGGGCGTTGATGGCCACGGACGGATCGACAATAGCCGTGCAGCCGGCGGCGAGCAGACCGAGCACGGCGGCCAGCGGTAGGTACGGGGTCTTTTTCATGGGGAATTGGGCGTGGGGTGAACGAATACGACCGAATGAGTAGGGAAAAGGTTCCAGTCGGTCAATCGACACGAGCTCGACGCCGGTCGAACTATAGACATTCGAGGGGACAAAACAAGCTCCTACTGGCAATCTCCGCTAGCGGATCTCGGCGTGCCAGCGGGGCATCTTGTCCTTGATCTGGTCGACCTTGAACTCCTTGGCCCCGGGATAAACCGTCTCGCTGAACATACCGGGATGGTTGCCCAGCGGCATGTCGAAGAGGGTGCGGCCGTCGTACTGCACCGCGCAGCCGTACATGAAGCCCAGCTCGCGCGAGCCGTCGGGCCTGCACCGGACGAAGGCGAAGTCCGCGTCGGTCGCCAGCTTGCCGTACTCGACCCGGCCGGTGCGGAAATCAAACCGCGGACCGCCGCGGCGGTTCGTGAGCCCGATCGTCTGGTCGAGCTTCAGCCCGACCGTCACCGGGTCGCCGTTCAGGGTGAAGGTCAACCCGAGGGTGCGCTGGTCGTCGTGCTCGCTGGGCAGTACCTTCACGTCGTCGAGCATCGCCGGCTGGAAACCGTCGGGCGCATGCGGCCGGAGGACGGTGATGAAAGTCAGGCGCTGGCCCTCGTAATAGTAGCCCTTGAGGTATTGGTAGAAGACGGTCGACGGGTTGAAGCGGCGGCCGATGACCTTGCTCAGCGTAATCTTATCCCGGTTGTCGAGAAACTGAATCAGCAGGTCCTTGTGGTGCGGATTCGGCCAATACTCCTGCCGGATCGGAATCCGGTCGGGCCAGGAGACCACGTAGTTGTCGCCCGACTTGAGCACCTTGTCGGGATGCCACGTGTTGCAGAAGACCTTGTGACCCGAGACATCGATGCGGATCGAGTCGACGATAATGTAGAGGCCCGACTCGGGCGCGAAGAGGATGATGCGGTCGCCGGTGTAGCCGCGTTCGTGGTCGACGAGCCGGGTCCGCGAGTAGTCGAGGCTGCCGAAGGTGCCGAAGTGGATCTTCTCGGTCGTTACCGGATGGTACGTTGTGTCCATCCGCAGGTAATCGAAGATGTCGCTCTCGGGCGGGAATCCCGTGCGGGCGACGATGCGGTTGTGAAACACGTCCGCACGCCACCCGTCCTCCACGCGGGCGCGATAGCCGCCGTCGGCGAGCAGGACGGTCTGGTCGGAGAGCAGTAGCGCGATGGAGTTCTCGTCCGAGTGTCCGTGGTGCGGGCGCTCCTCCGGGGCGTAGATGGTGGCGTTCTGGTACTCGCGCTGCCAGCGGGCGTACGGGCCTTGGTCGCGGTAGTTCAATAGGCCGTAATCGCCGGCGGGGCTGCGGAAGGTGATCTTCTTGGAGACGAGGTCGTCGATCACCTCGGCGGAATGCTCCTGCACCAGCGGCTTGAACGGCACGGCCGGGTCAAGCCAGCGCAGCGCGAGCCCGAGCGGGTACAGGTTGTCCTCCTGGATGCCCTGGTAATATCCGATGTGCGCGTCGTACATCCGGCGCGCGGCGTCGAGGTACTCGCCGTCGTGGTAGTAGCTGCCGGCGCGAACCAGATTCGCGGTGTTCCACGCCCACATGTGGGTCCAATCGCCATCGCCCCAGTCGGGGAGCAGGCCGTTGGGCATAAGGAGGAATTTCGGCACGTCGAAATAGAAGCGCGTCGTGACCGCCTTCATGTGCTCGGGCGTGCGACCCAGCAGGTCGGCGAGCACGACGGTGTAGGTCAGCCAGAACGGCTGGTAGATGGAGGCGTC
The DNA here is from genome assembly GCA_035334485.1 of Opitutaceae bacterium. Lineage (GTDB taxonomy): Bacteria > Verrucomicrobiota > Verrucomicrobiia > Opitutales > Opitutaceae > Opi-474. The sequence goes on along the minus strand of DAOQKI010000065.1, from coordinate 1,923 downwards.
CTCGATCGACCAAGCGTTCCAGCTGTCCGCCGCGAGCGAGGCGCCGTAGGCCCGCCAGCGCGCCGCGTCCGGGCTGTCCGGCACCGCCGCCGCCGAGTAGTAGAAGCCCGCGGCGTCGATCAGCGCGCGGTTGTGGGTGCCGAAATCCGTGTAGTCGTAGTGCGTCGCGACACTCGCCGTGATGAGCGCCTCGATGTCGGCGATCTCCGCCGCCGTGAACATCCCGCGCGGCTTCAGGTAAAGGTACGCCTCGCAGAACGGCGTGAGGTGACGGAACGACTCGAACAACGGCTTCGGCCGGCCGTCGGCTTGGCGCGCGAGTTTCACCAGTGCGAGGATGCCGTCCTTCGTCCAGCCCAGCAGGCGGTCGTCGTTCGTCTGACGATGCACATTGACCATCCCGGAGAGCGCCCAGACCTGGGCGACGGTCACGGGCCGCTGGCCCGCCGCGAGCGCGGCGTGGCTGCGCTCGATGCCCGTCTGCAAGTCGTGGAGCAGGCGCTGGCGGAAAGCCGTGACATCCTCCGCGGCGCGGGTTTGCGCCGTGAGGCCGACGACCAGAACGACGGTCAAATTTCGAAGCAATCGAACCATGGTGGTGGAACTCACAACAGGGGAAGAAGCTCCTCGCGGATCACCCGCCCGACGTGGGCGGCATCGGCGAGGCTGAACTTGGCACCGAGCGGGACGGACACCATGCGACCGACGAGGGCATTGGTCCGGGGAAAATCCTGCTCCCGGTAGCCGACGGCGGGCCACGACTTGAGGCCGGCGAACGGCGAGGCCTGCGCGGCATGCGTGGCGCCGGACTGGCAGTATTCGCGGGCATATTGGCAGTAGGTGCCGGTGTGCGGGGCGAGGGGGACGCCGCGGGCCAGGGCGCGGCGTTTTAGCTCGAGGGCCTGCTCGTGCGTGGGGAGGAAGAAATACGAGTCGAACCCGAGGTCGCCGCGGGCGTCCGGGATTCGCCGCCAGGTCAGGCCCGGCAGACGGCCGACCTCGCGCTGCATCGTGGCGCGCAGGCGGCGCAGGTGGCGGATCATGGGCCGCAGGCGGTCGAACTGGGCGCAGCCGACGGCGCCGGCCATTTCGTTCATCCGGTAGTTGCTGCCCGAGAAACTCGTCTCGGTGGGCGCCTTGAGGGCGCGATGCTCGTCGCGGTACAGGCCGACGTCGGCCATGCGCACGGCGCGTTCGTAGAGACGCGGATCGGCGGTCACGACCATCCCGCCCTCGCCGGTGGTCACGACTTTGCGCTGCTGGAAACTGTACGTCGCAATCTCGCCGAACGTGCCGACCGGACGACCGTGGTACGTGGCGCCGAGGCTTTCCGCGCAGTCCTCGAGCAGCCACAGGCCATGCCGGCGGGTGCGGGCGAGGAGGGCGTCGAGGTCCGCGGCCACGCCCTGATAATGGACCACAAGTACACCGCGGGTGGCGGGGGTGACGAGGCGGTCGATTTCCGCCGGGTCAAGGCTGAGCGAGTCGTCGATCTCGGCGAGCACCGGCCGGGCGCCGAGGCGGACGATGGCGGTGAAGCACGAGACCCAGCTCCAGACGGGCAGGATGACCTCATCGCCGGGGCCGACCCCTAGGGCGCCGAGCGCGACCTCGAGGGCGGCGGTGCCGCTGCTGACCGCGATCGCGTGCGGCTGCCGGTGAAAGCGGGCCACCGCGCGCTCGAGGCGCGAGACGTAGCCCAGGCTGGGCGCGGCACCGGGGCCGTAGTAGCGGAAGAGGGAGCCGTGCTTGACGACCCGTGCGAGATTGCGCGCCTCCGCACCGCCGATCAGGCATTCGCCCAGGCCCATGGCGGGCAGTGCGCGAAACGAGGACGACGGGGCACCGCGGGAACGGGTAACACGCTTCATCGGGCCGCGATTGGAAGAGATCGGCGCGAGCCGCGCAACCCGCGAAACCGGC